>CAZEFK010000028.1:44142-44534 GCA_964511405.1 uncultured Comamonadaceae bacterium
ACTGCAAGCGCGACGAGCTCAACCACACCGGCTCGCATAAGATCAACAACTGCCTGGGCCAGGTGCTGCTGGCCAAGCGCATGGGCAAGACCCGGATCATCGCCGAGACCGGGGCCGGCCAGCACGGCGTGGCCACCGCCACGGTCGCGGCGCGCTTCAACCTGCCCTGCGTCATCTACATGGGCGAGGTCGACATCGCCCGGCAGCAGCCCAACGTGTTCCGCATGAAGCTGCTGGGCGCCGAGGTGCGGCCGGTGACCTCGGGCACGCGCACCCTCAAGGATGCCATGAACGAGGCGTTCCGCGACTGGGTCACCAATGTCGGCGACACCTTCTACATCATCGGGTCGGTGGCAGGTCCGCACCCCTATCCGGTGATGGTGCGCAACTAG
>CAZEFK010000029.1:0-1018 GCA_964511405.1 uncultured Comamonadaceae bacterium
CGCAGGGCCGCTGCTGCTTGAGCCCGGCGCGGATCGCCTTGGTCACCTTGAGGTCCTGCCAGCGCACGTCGGCGGCGGTCCGGCGGACCGCGTCGACGACGCCGGCGGCCACGGTCCGCCGGCTGGTCGGGTCGATCAGGATGAAGCCGCCCAGCTCGCGGCTGCGGCCATAGGGCTCGCAGGCCACCGGCCGGTCCAGGCCCAGGCGGACCACGCCGATCTCGTTGACGGCGAGCTCGGCTGTCGGCTCGGGCTCGCCGCCGTCCAGCCCGACCCGGTGCTGCAGCGCCGCGACGGTCGCGCCGATCGTCGCCGCCCCCATCTTCAGGGACAGGCGCCGGCCGGGCGCCAGCGCCGGCTCGTCCAGCCACAGCAGGTGGGCGGTCAGCTGGTCGCCGACCAGCGGTTCGGCGCCGACGGCCGCCAGCACGTCGCCGCGACCGACATCGATGGGATCGGCGAGGACCAAGGTCACCGATTGGCCGGCCACGGCTTGGTCCAGGTCGCCGTCGGCGGTCGCGATGCGCGCGACGCGGCCGGCGCGGCCCGACGGATGGGCCGCGACCCGGTCGCCCGGCTTGACCGTGCCGGCGGCGATCCGGCCGCTATAGCCGCGGAACTCGGCATCCGGCCGGTTGACCCACTGCACGGCCATCCGGAACGGCTGCCGGTCGATGTCGCCGCCGACCTCGACGGTCTCCAGATGGGCCAGCAGGGTCGGCCCGCCATACCAGGGCATCGCCTCGCTGCGCACCAGGACGTTGTCGCCACTGCGCGCGACCACTGGGATGCAGGTGACCTCGGCGAAGCCGCAACGCGCCGCCATCCCCTGGAACGCTTCGGCGATCGCCGCAAAGCGCCCGGGATCGTAGCCGACCAGGTCCATCTTGTTGACCGCCAGCACGGCATGGCGCACGCCGAACAAGCCCAAAATGAAGCTATGGCGGCGGGTCTGCTCGACCACGCCCTGGCGGGCGTCGACCAGCACCACCGCCAGGTCGGCGGTCGAGGCGCCGGT
>CAZEFK010000029.1:1028-44264 GCA_964511405.1 uncultured Comamonadaceae bacterium
GCCATGTTCCGGGTGTACTGCTCGTGGCCGGGCGTATCGGCGACGATGAAGCGCCGCCGCCGGGTCGCGAAATAGCGGTACGCGACATCGATGGTGATGCCCTGCTCGCGCTCGGCCGCCAAGCCGTCCACCAGCAGGGCGAAATCCAGGCCGCCGCCGGTGGTGCCGTGGACCCGGCTGTCGGCGGCCAGCGCCGCCAGCTGGTCGTCCGGGACCATCTGGGAGTCGTAGAGCAGCCGGCCGATCAGCGTGCTCTTGCCGTCATCGACGCTGCCGCAGGTGATGAAGCGCAAGGTCGGGCGCTCCCGCTCGGCGGCGCCGGCGGGGTGGTCGAAGCCAGCCTGCATCAGAAATAACCCTCGGCCTTCTTGCGCTCCATGGACTGCCCGACCTCGTGGTCGATGATCCGCCCCTGGCGCTCGGACGTCCTGGACGCCGTCATCTCGGCGATGATCTCGGGCAGGGTCGAGGCCTGCGACGGCACGGCGCCGGTCAGGGGATAGCAGCCCAGGGTTCGGAAGCGGACCATCCGCGTCGCCGGCCGCTCGCCCGGCTCCAGCGGCAGCCGCTCGTCGTCGACCATGATCAGCGCGCCGTTGCGCTCGACCACCGGGCGCGGCGCCGCGCGGTAGAGCGGCACGATCGGGATCGCCTCGCGCTGGATGTAGTGCCAGACGTCGAGCTCGGTCCAGTTCGACAGCGGGAACACGCGCATGCTCTCGCCCGGCGCCACCGCCGTGTTGTACAGGCTCCACAGCTCCGGTCGCTGGTTGCGCGGGTCCCAGCGGTGGGCCGAGGTCCGGTGCGAGAAGATGCGCTCCTTGGCCCGCGATTTCTCCTCGTCGCGGCGGGCGCCGCCGCGCGCGGCGTCGAAGCCGTGGGCCTCCAGCGCCTGCTTCAGGGCTTCGGTCTTCATCATCTGGGTGTGGACGGCGGCGCCGTGGCTGAACGGGCCGATGCCGGCGGCGCGGCCGGCCTCGTTGACATGGACGATCAGCTCCAGCCCCAGCTCGGCCGCGCGGCGGTCGCGGAACTGGATCATCTCGCGGAATTTCCAGGTGGTGTCGACATGGAGCAGCGGGAAGGGCGGCCGGCCGGGATAGAACGCCTTCATCGCCAAGTGCAGCAGCACCGAGGAGTCCTTGCCGATCGAGTACATCAGCACCGGCCGGCGGAATTCCGCCGCAACCTCGCGCAGGATATGGATCGCCTCGGCCTCCAGCCGGTCCAGATGCCCGAGGGCGAGCGGCCGCGTCCAGGCCTCGGGATCGATCGGCGGCGCCGGGGAACGGCCCCACGACACGGCATGCAGCTCAGGAACGCTCGTCACGATTTCGTTTCCTTTGCGATGGGAACGGCGGCCGGACCTGGAGCCCTAGGCCGCGCGGATCTTGGCGAAGAACCCGGTCATTTCGTCGTTGAGTTCCCCAGCCTCGCGGCGCAGGTCCTCCGACGCGCCATGCAGCGCCGCCGCGGCGCGGCTGGTGGCCTCGGCCGCCGCGGCAATGCCGCCGATGTTCGACGACACGTTGCGGGTGCCGTCGGCGGCTTGGCCGATGTTGCGGGCGATCTCGTAGGTGGTGGCGCCCTGCTGCTCCATCGCCGAGGCGATGCCGGTGGCGATCGTGCGCATGTCGCCCACCGTGCGCCCGATGCTGGCGATGGCACCCACGGCCCGGTCGGTCTCGGCCTGGATGTCGCTCACCTGCGACTGGATCTCCTCGGTCGCCTTGGTGGTCTGGTTGGCCAGCATCTTGACCTCGGACGCCACCACGGCGAACCCCTTGCCCGCCACGCCGGCGCGCGCCGCCTCGATGGTGGCGTTGAGCGCCAGCAGGTTGGTTTGGGCGGCGACGCCCTGGATCATCTGGACGATGGTGCCGATGCGCCGGGCCGCGTCGGCCAGGCTGCGCATGGCGGAGCTGGTGCGATCGGCCTCGGTGACCGCCCGCTCGGCGACCTCGGCCGAGCGCCCGACCTGCTGGTTGACCTCGCCGACCGCGGCCGACAGCTGCTCCGCGGCGCCGGCGATGGTCTGGACGTTGCCCGTGGTATCGTTGGCGGCGTCATCGGCCGCCGCGATCCGGGCCAGGCTCTGCGCCGCTTGCTCGGCCAGCTGGCCGGCGTTGTCCTGGACACCGGCTGCGGCGCGGACGACGGCCTCGACGACCCGGGCCATGCGCTCCTGGAAATCGGCGATCAGCGCTTCCAGGTACTGCTGACGCTCGAGCTTGGCCGCCTGCTCGGCGCGCTGGGCGGCCGCCAGCTCGTCGGCCTTGCGGCGGTTGGTCTTGAACACCTGGAGCGCCTGCGCCAGCCGGCCGATCTCGTGACGGTCGCCGACGTCCGCGACCTCGACCGTCAGGTCCCCCTCGGCCAGCCGCGCCATGCCGTGGGTGACCCGCGTCAGCGGCCCGCCGATGCTGCGCGCGATCCCAATCGCCAGCGCCGTGCCCAGGGCGAAGATCACCAGCGCCATCACCCCGTACACCCGCAGGATCCGGCCGTAGATGGTGTCGATGTCGTCGATGTAGATGCCGGCGCCGATCGCCCACTGCCAGGGCTCGAAGCCCTTGCTGTAGGACAGCTTGGCGATGGCCGCGCTGCCCGCCTCGGGACCGCCGCCCTCGCGGGTCGAGCGGTAGGTCACGAACGCACCGCCCGCCTTGGCGGCCCGGATCAGCGACGGCACCGTCGGGATCCCGTCGGGATCCTTGGCGCCCATGCGGTTGCGGCCTTCGTTCGACCGGTTGATGGTCAGCACCTGCAGGCCGTCATAGCCGAACACGAAGAAGTAGTTGTTGTCGGCGAAACGCAGCTGCCACAGCTGGTCGCGGGCCCCGGTCTGGGCCTGCTCGCGGGTCAGCTGGCCGGACGCCTCCTTCGCAGCCCAGGTCTCGACCACATGGTGCGCGACCTGCACCAGCTCGCGCACGGTCTCCCGGCGGTCGTCGAGCAGGCTGCGCCGAAGCTCGGACAGGCCGAACCACATGGTCGCCAGGACGGCGGCGAGCAGCAGCGGCACGAACAGCAGCAGACGAAGGGCGATGGGGATCCGCTTCAGCATGGGGTTGTCTCTTCTTCAGGCGAGGGCGGCGATCCTCTAGGCCGCGAGCAGGGCAGCGTCGAGCCCCAGTTGGTGGCGGCAGGCCTCGGCCGAGGCGCGATAGGCCTGGTCGAGGCCATGGCGGGCGATGAGGGCGCGATGGGCGTCGGTCACGGCCTCGACCGCGGCGCGGCGATAGCCATAGCCGGTCTCGGTGCCGTGGATGCCGGGCAGCGCATAGGCGGCCGGCTGGTCGGCGCGGATCAGCCGCGCCCCCGGGCCGCCCAGCTGTCCCTGGCCGGTCCAGTCGGTCACCGCCGCTTGGGTGAAGCGGCCGCCCAGCCCCAGCCGGGCGAACAGCGCCCGGATCGAACCGACCGGGTCGCGGCTCGCCTCGTGCACGTAATGGGTGACCGGCACGCCCTGCCGGGCGGCGTAGGCGGCAACGCGGCCGCCATTGAGCGACGCCAGCACGAAATGCTCGACCAGCCGCTCACCCGGCACCCGATCACCGAACTTCCGCAACCAGGAGGAGAATGTCGCAACCGGATCACGATCGAGCATGACCAGATGGATTCGGTCGGCCGGATAGCCGGCCTCGATCAGGATCTGCAGCGGCACGTACAGGCATTCGGCCAGCAGGTACGGACCGGCCACGTCCTTGCAGAACAGGGCGACGCCGTCCAAGCCCTGTTGCAGTTGCCAGATCGGCGCCGGCGCGCCGGTCAGTTGGTAGCGCAACGTGGTCTTGATCGGCTGGTAGAAGGACGGCAGGCCGGCGACGCCGAACAGGTTGGCCAGGGCCGTCGACCCCACGCGCGCCTTGCCCCAAGCGCAGTAGAGCGTGGGCAGCGGCGCACCGGCGCAGGCCGCGATGCTACCCTGGATATGCTTGGATACCGACGAAGTTAACCGATCCAGCGATGTGTCAAATATTTGAAATCGTCCGTCCGCGACCAACGGCCACGTCTGTACCGCCCGATGATCTTGGCGAACGAACTCCGCCAACCGGTCAAGATCTGACACGCCGGACATCCGATTACCTCGCAGCGACCGCGTCACTATGCCATTCTACAGAGGCTGATTTCCATGCCTGCTGATACCGGCATTTCGTGTCCGGGAGACTAACAACACATTACTGATTAGATAAAGAGATTACTCCGGCAATTTTAGGCAATTACACCTCAACCAAGCGTTGGACGCCGGCTTGCGTCGCGGGTCCGGCCTAAGCGCCTAAGTCTTTGATTTATCTGATTCTCGTCGAGTCGGCAAATCGCTTGCTAGGCGCATGGACATCCGGGCCGTGGCGGCCCGTGACGATGTCGCGGCAACCCGCCGCACACGCGGACCGTGCAGCGTCGCCCGGCCGCGTTGGCGGTCGCGCCCGCCGGCCGACGCCGCTAAGCTGGTCCGATGACACCGGCCCCAAAACCTTCGTCGCTCTGGACCGAGATTGCGTTCGACCGCGACGGCAAGCAGCTCGACTGGCTCTACCTGCACCATTCGGTGACCCGGTCGGCCTATGGCGAGATCATGATCCCGATTGCGGTGATCCGGAACGGCCCCGGCCCGACCGTGCTGCTGATGGCCGGCAATCACGGCGACGAATATGAGGGCCAGATCGCGCTGACGAAGCTGATCCGCGACCTGGAGCCCCAGGATATCCGCGGCCGCGTGATCATCCTGCCGGCGGCCAACTTGCCGGCCGCCCTGGCCGGAACCCGGGTGTCGCCGCTCGACGGCGGCAACCTCAACCGCAGCTTCCCGGGCGACCCCGACGGCACGCCGACCCAGCGCATCGCCCATTACATCGCCAGCGTCCTCATGCCAATGTGCGACGGCTTCCATGATCTGCACTCGGGCGGCGCCTCGCTGCACTACCTGCCCTTCGCCTCGATGCGGCAGTCGGGCGATGCCGAGGTCGACCGCCGGTCCATGGCGGCGCTCCAAGCCTTCGCGGCGCCGATCGGCATCATCTGGTCGTTCAGCGCCCACGGCACCTTTTCCGCCAGCGCCGCCAGCCGCCTGGGCGTTGCCAACCTGGGCGGCGAGTTCGGCGGCGGCGGCTCGGTCGACCGCGCCCATGTCGGCCTGGTCGAGGCCGGGATCCGCCGCTTCCTGGCCCATTTCGGCATCCTGCCGCCGGCCGCAGCGGCGGCGGCCCCGCCGACCCGGCTGATGGAGATCAAGGGCCGCCACTACTATGTCTATGCGCCCGAGCCCGGTCTGTTCGAGCCGGCGGTCGATCTCGGCGACGATGTCGAGGCCGGGCAGTTGGCGGGGCATGTCCACTTCGTCGACAACCCGGCCCGCGCGCCCGTGCCCTGCCGCTTCCGGGCTTCGGGCATGGTCCTGTGCCGGCGCGCCATGGGCCGCGTCGAGCGCGGCGACTGCGTCTTCCACCTGGCCACCGACTGGCCGGGCTAGATCACGCGGCGCCGGCGGCCGTCACGTCCGTAGCTTGCGTCCCAGGACGGCGCTTCCGGTCGCCGTCGCGACCAGGGTCACGGTCAACAGGATGAAGGCGAGGGCCGCTCCGAACGGCCAATTGTTGACCCGACTGAACTGGTCGTAGACAGCCGGGGCCATCATCTGGAACTGCGGACCGCCGAGCAATACTGGGGTCGCGTAGGCATTCATGCACAGGATGAAGACGAGGACGCTGCCGGCAGCGACGCCCGGCGCCGCCAAGGGTAAGATCACCCGGCGGAAGACGGTCGGCGGCCGCGCCCCGAGATTGGCCGCTGCTTCTTCCGCCTGACGGGGAATGCTTTCGATCACCGCCGCCAGGGTCAGCACCATGTAGGGCAGAACCACGCCGACGATCCCGACCACCACGGCGCCCGGCGTGTAGATCAGGCGGACAGGATCGGCGGACAGCCTCAACGCCCGCAGGGCCGCGTTGATCACCCCCTCGTTGCCCAGCAGGGCGATCCATCCGGCCGACCGCACGACGTTGCCGACCAGCAGCGGAAACATCGTCAGGATCGTGATCTCACTCTTCCACCGGCTGTCCATGCGGGCCAGCCAATAGGCCGCCGGGAAGGCGAGCAGGACGGTCAGAAGCGTGCAGCCGACCGCGATTCCGAGCGTGTCGGCCAGCACGCGCTGGTAATAGGGATCGATGACGGCGCGCAGATAGTTTTCGCCCGTCAGCGCCTGGACCATCAATGCCGTCGCATCGTACTGGTTCAACGAAATGCGCGCCATCATCAGCATCGGGGCGACGAGCAGCGCGCAAACCAGCAGCCCGGCCGGCAGGATGAAGATCGCCATGGCGCGACCTCACCCCTTGAAATCTTTGTTCCAGAAATCGAGCGTCTCGGCTTGGTGGGCGGCGAGATAGCCGAAATCCGGCGTCCAGAAACGCGCCTGCTCGGCCTCGGTGAAGTTCACCTGCCGGTCCAGCGCCGGGTCGAGCGGCGCGTCGGACACTGTCGGCACATAGCCCATTTTGGCGGCGAACACCTTCTGCGCCGAGGGCGCGAGCACGGCGTTCAGGTACTGCAGGGCGCTTTCCTTGTGGCGAGCATTCTTCGGAACCGCCATCTCGTACACGCTCGGGAATGCGCCTTCCTCGGCGATGACGTGGCCAAGCGGAATGCCGGATTGCTTCCACATATAGCCGCGCGCGGCGGCGATGATGGTCATCCAGATCTCTTCCGACTTCAGGGCCGCCGCGACGGCTTCCGTGGAGGCCAGGACCTTCACGTCGAGCGACCGCCATTCCATCAGCTTTTTCTTGGCCGGCTCGAAGTCGGTCATCGAACCACCCCCTGCGACGGCAGCGAAGGCGGTATTGGTGGTGAACAGGAAGTCGGATAGACCGATCTTGCCGCGGTATTTCGGATCCCAGAGATCGTGAATCGATTTCTGCAGCGTCGGGATGCGGTCAGTGTTGTAGACAATGGTGTGTGCCGAATAGATCTGCGGCACCGAGTGCGTCTTCCTCAGGAAGGGCACGACCTTCGACAGGCGCGGCACGTTCTGTTCGGTGATGGGTTCCAGCGCATTCTGCTGGGCGGCGGCATACATGTCGAAATCGGCCAGGCAGACGACGTCCATGCTGCCCCGACGGTTCTGGCGTTCGGCGATCAGCTTGGTGCGGCGGGGAACCGGACCGGAGATATCCTGAAGCGCCTGGATGCCCATCGGCTTCATGATGCCGTCGTCGACATGCTCCCGCAGCAGATCGCCATAGTCGCCGCCCCAGGTCCCGACGACGACCTGTGGATCCTCGGCCGCGGCGAAGCGCGGCAGCAGGGTCGCAGCGGCGGCGGCACCGATCAGTCCGCGACGGGTCATCTCGATCATGGTGTCGTTCCTTCCGGTCGGTTTGGTGATCAAGCGGGAAGCAGCCGTCCGGCCGCCGGATCCCAACTGACGCTGATGGCGTCGCCGGGCTTGAGCCGGTGCAGCGCGTCGCCGCGGGCCGGCGTCGGGCGGATCGCCGTCAACATCGTGCCGCCGAGCTCCAGCCGATATTCGGTCTGGGCGCCAAGATAGAGGATGGTGGCGAGCCGGGCAGGAATGCCGGTGCCATCGGCGCCCGGCCGCAGCGCGATGCGCTCTGGGCGCAAGGCGAGCACCGTGGCGTTGCGGTCGGCGCCCCGAACGTCGCACGGCAAGAGGTCGCCGCTGCCGCTCCGCAGCGCATCGCCTTCGATGGTGCCCGGAACAAGGTTGCAGCGACCGACGAAGTCGGCGACGAACGCGTCGGCCGGGTTCTCGTAGAGGTCCTCGGCCGTGCCGATCTGCCGGACCCTGCCGCCCTCCATCACCACCAGGCGGTCGGACATCGTCAGCGCCTCCTCCTGGTCGTGGGTGACCATCAAGGTGGTCAGGCCAAGCCGCTGCTGCAGCGCCCTGATCTCGTCCCGCACGGCGGTGCGCAGCTTGGCATCCAGGTTCGACAGCGGTTCGTCGAGCAGCAGGACGGCGGGATTGATGACCAGCGCGCGGGCCAGCGCCACCCGCTGCTGCTGGCCGCCGGACAGCTGCCGGGGCAGGCGATCGGCGAGATGGCCGAGGCGAACCATCTCCAGGACCGCCGCGATGCGGGCATCGCGCTCGGCACGGCCCACCTTGCGCATCTCGAGCCCGAAGCCGACATTGCCGGCCACGCTCATATGCGGGAACAGGGCGTAGGACTGGAACACCATCCCGGTCTCGCGCGCATAGGGCGGTGTGGCGGTGACGTCCCGGCCGCCGATGATGACCACACCCTTGGTCGGCTGGATGAAGCCGGCAACCATGCGCAGCGTCGTGGTCTTGCCGCAGCCGGACGGCCCCAGCAGCGAAACGAGTTCGCCCTGCCCAACGCCGATATCGACGTCGCGGACGGCAACGGCCGTGCCGTATTCCTTGCGGAGTCCCTCGAGGCGAAGCGTGCCCATCCGATGTCCCCTGTTCCCGGCCGCGCCATTCCGTGTTCGGTCGCCCTAGTCAAACGACGCGCGATAGTTTGACGAAGCGGTCGGTCGTCACCATCAACGCCGCCACGATCAGGATCTGGATCGTCGCCACCGCGGCCAGCGTCGGATCCATGCGGAATTCAAGATAGTTGAGCATCGCAACCGGCAGTGTCGTCTTGCCGGGCCCAACCAGGAGCAGGGTCAGCTCCAGGTTTTCGAAGCTTTGAATGAACGAGAACATGCAAGCGGCGACGATGCCCGGCCGCACCATCGGCAGCGTGACGCGCCGGAACACGGTCCAGGGCCGAGCGCCCAGATTGGCCGCCGCCTCCTCGACGACCCGGTCCAATCCCTGGAGGCTGGCGGTGACCACGCGCACCGTCCAGGGAATGGTCAGCAGGATGTGGGCACCGACCAGGCCGGGCATCGTCCCGACCACGTCCTGGTCCAACCCGTTTTCGATTTTGAGGTAGAACAGGTAAAGCGCCGTGCCCACCACGATGCCCGGTACGGCAAGCGGCCCCAGCAGAAGCGTCGCGAAAGCGCCTTTGACGGGTAAGGAACTGCGCGCCAGCGCCAACGCCGCCGCCGTTCCCACCGGCACGCCAATTGCCGTCGCCATCAAGGCGACCTGCACACTGACGGCGAACCCCGAGGCGAATTCATGCCTGGCCCAGGCGTTGGCGTACCAGTGCAGGGTCAAGCCGCTCGGCGGGAACGATACGATCTGTTGGTCGAAGAGGCTGATGAGCATCACCATCGCCACCGGCGCCAGCATCAGCAGATAGGTGACGGCGACGACGCTCCGGAAGGCCAGACGCGAGGCGGTCATCGGTGATCCGGCGGCTGTGTCGTCGACGCTACGAGAAAGGCCGGAACCGCCATTTGCGCCAGGACGTCCACGACCGGCAGGTGGCGTTCGTGGAAATGACCGGATTGATGCAACAGGTTGACCTGCCCCAGCACGGCGCCGCGCCAGCGCACCGGCATGTTGAGGATGCTGCCGCACCCCAGAGCCAGGATCTTGGCGTGATCGGGAAAGTCCCGCTCGATGTCTTGCCGGTGCCGCCCGAGATAAGGGGTGCCGGTGGTCAGCACCCGCCGCATCGTGGGCGCCGCATCGAGCGACTTCACGCCGTATGCCGGATAGACGTCGGGCCTGCTGCTATAGCACCGCTCGGCCGCTCCGATCTCCGGCCGATGGCGCAGCACGGTGAAGAGCCGATGACCCACCGTGTCTCCCAGCAGCCGGTCAAGCATGCGGAAGGTGGCTTCGGGCTGGTCCGGGTCGCCGAGCATCCGCGCCAGAGCCGTCAGCGCGTCGCGCGGAACGACCGGGCGCTGGACGGCCGCGGCGGTCATGGCGATGGCCCGTCGTTCTCGACCACCGGAAGTTCGAGGGTCGACGCCTGGTCGCCGCCGAACAGCACCCGCAGATGCGGTGGGCGGCCATGGGGAACCTGCCCGCAATGGTCGACGTCGGCACCGGCGATCGACAGGCGGATCCGGCTTCCCGCATCGAAGCGCCAGGCTATCGGCAGCAGCGGAATGCGCATCCGTTCGACCCGGCCGGGCGTGAGCGGCTCGGCGTCCGCACGCCGGAAGCTGCGGAACGGCCAGGTGGTGCGGTAGCTATCCGGTGCGGGGCATTCCTTGCGGTGCAAGGCGCGCAGCAGACCTTCCGTGACATAATGTTCGCGGCCGTCGGCCAGGATCTCGGTCAGGTACACGAAGAGGGCCGCGTCGGGTTCGCTGGAGACGATCCAGAGATCGGCAAGCCCGTGGCCGGCCAGTTCCATCGGCCGCGGCAGCGGTTCGGAGCTGTAGCTCAGCATGCGGTCGGTGCGGCCTTGCCAGTCGGCGTAATAGGTCCGGCTGTCGAGTCCGGCGATGCGCTCGTAGCGGGTGCCGGAACCGGTGCCGATCGCGAAGTCGACCTTGTACTCGTCGGCGCCGGCTGCAGCCGTCGTCTCGGCCAGGCGGCGGCCGGGAGCGAGGTGATAGCGGCGCGCGGTTTCGACCGGGGGCCAGTGATCCGCCGCCCGCCATTGCTGCGCATGCAGGGCGAAATAATGGATCGGCGCCTCCTGGTCGAGGCCGGTGTCCTGGCCCAGCAGGTAAGTGTCGAAGAAGCGCAGCACCTCGCCCAGCAGGGGAAAGTCGACCTCGACGCTCGACCGCCAGGGAGAAACATCGATGCGGGCGCCATGATCCCACGGACCGAGCAGCAAATGCCGCCGGTTGCGGGCGAGCGTCAGATAGCGCGAGATCGCGCCGTTCATGTAGCCTGCGCCGTCATACCAACCCGACACCGACAGCACCGCGACATCCGGGCGAACGCTGCCGGCAACCGAATAGGGGCTGAACGAAGCTGAGCTGAAACCCGGATCATAGGGAAGACCTTCTTCCCTGAAGGCGAATTCAGCCATGAACTCGGTCTGGCGGAAATTGCCGTGATGCTCACGAACCGCCTCGCGCAGGAGACTGCCATCGGCGTCCGCATCGACCGGCTGCGGTCCCTCGAAGTCCGGATTGTTGAAATACGAGAATTTCTGGAGAATATCGCGCCGGTCATGGTCGAGCCCGACCATCAACTGGTCATAGACCCTGGTCAGCGTCTTCAACTGGATCCCGCCTGGGAAATAATTGTCGGTGTAGGTGTCCCACACCGAGAACAGCGGCGCGATCGCCTTGACCGCCGGATGGCCCGTGCTGGCCAGGAAGTCGGATGCCGCCCCCAGATAGGACACGCCCGTCGCGCCGACGACGCCGTTCGACCAGGGCTGCGCGATGATCCAGTCGACGATCTCGCGGCCGTCCTCGCGCTCCCTGGGTGACCGGAAACTGTCGCGGGTGCCGAAGCTCGCGCCCGTGCCCCGCACGTCGACCACGACCACGACATAGCCGCGCGGCACGAAGAAGTCGCGGAACTTGCCGGTATTGGGATTGACTTCGCCACTGCCGCCGGGCCGCAGCTTGAACCGGCGGTAGTAAGGTGTGAACAGCGAGATTGCCGGAAAGCGATGCTGCACCGCGTCGGCCGGATGCCCTTGGGGAAGATAGACATCGACCGCCAGCCGGCACCCGTCGCGCATCCCGACGTAGCCGGACTGGGGGGCAGCCACGCCGTAATCGGCCGGGCGATGGGCAACGTAGTCTGCCGGCGATACCCGCCACGCACGTTCAGCCCCAGTCTCCGCATTCATTCTGCATCCTCGTGTGCTCGTCGATCCGGCGCCTGCGGGTGCTCAGATGATTGACGTCCTTTGTCTTAGTGTGTCAAATGCGTAACACGTCGTCTAATATGCGAAATACGCACATAAGCGAGCAGGATCATGGCCAGTCAGCGGGGGCTCGAAGCGCTGCGCGCCTTCGTCGAAAGCGGTTCGGTATCCCAGGCCGCGGAGCGGTTGGGCCGGACCCAGCCGCAGGTCGGCCGGCTCTTGACGGCCCTGGAAGAAGAGGTCGGATTTCCGATCTTCAGCCGAAACACCCGGCCATTGACGCTGACCCGCGAAGGCCGCGAGTTCTATTCGCAGGTCGAGCGAGTTCTGTCCGGGCATGACGGGCTGAAGCGCTTCGCCGCTCAAATGCGCCAGGGCCGGCGCGATCACGTTCGCGTCTTGACCGCCCCGTTCATCGCCCATGCCATGGTCGCCGATGCCGTCGCGGCGATGGCGGCGAAATCCCAGACCTTCACGGCATCGATCGAATCCCGCGTGCGCCTCGACATCGAGACCTGGGTGGGTCAGGAAACCTTCGACCTTGGGATCACCGTGCTGCCGTTGTCCCACCCGGCGTTCGAGACCGAGGCGTTCTTGAAGACGGAAGCGATGGTCGCGATGCTTCCCGACCATCCATTTGCCCAATATGACAGCGTGAATTTCCTGGACCTGATCGAGGTCGACGTCATCGTCATGCACCCGCGGTCGATCATTCGCCAGCACCTCGAGCGCTTGTGCCGGAAAACGGGAAAGAGTTTGAAGAGTCGCTTCGAGGCAACCAATGGAGTCATCGCCTGCCAGCTGGCCGGGCGGGGCCTCGGCTGTTGCGTGTCCGATCCCATCGTCGCGCAGTCCAGTGGCGTTCCGAATCTTATTCTGAAGCCGTTTCAGCCGGCTTTTCCACTGGTGTATGGTTTTCTGTATCCTACTTGGCAGTCGCGGTCACCGGCCGTCGATCAGCTGTCGAACGAAATCGTCCGAATTGCCCGCGACCAAAACCTGGGACTTGTTGTCTAACCGGCAACCCGCCGAAGGTCCGCCGCCACTTGCCCGACCACGCTGGCCCAGTCGCCGGGGCGCGGCTGGCGGTAGATCCGCATCGTCGGGTACCACGGGCTGTCGGTGCGGTCGGTCCGCCAGCGCCAGCAGCCGTCGAAGCGGTTGAGCAGCCAGACCGGCTTGCCGATCGCGCCGGCAACGTGCGCCGCCGCGGTATCGACCGCGATCACCAGGTCGAGGCCGGTCATGATCGCGGCGCTGTCCGCGAAATCGGCGATGGCGGCGCCCATGGCCGGCACTCCCGGCAGCGCAACCTCGGCCGCCCCCTTCTGCAGTGACACGAAGCGCACGCCCGGGACCGCCAGGATCGGCTGCAGCAGCGCCGGATCCAGGGACCGGCGGCGGTCGACCGACCAGCCGGGCGGGAAGCTCGGCCGCGGCGACCCGGCCCACACCAGCCCGACCCGCAGCCCCGGCGCCAGCAGCGCGTCCAGGCGCTGCCGCCAGGCCGCGACCCGGTCCAGCGGCGGCGCCAGATACGGGACCGACGCCGGGATGTCGCCGGGGCCGGTGCCGAACCCCAGCGGCAGGCTGAGCAGCGGACAGAACAGGTCGACCACGCTGGCCTCGCTGACCACGGCCACGCCGGGCAGGCTGGCCAGCAACGGCACCAGCGGCGGCTCGGCCGCCAGGGTCACGGCGGCGCCGCGCTCGGCCAGCAGCGGCGCATAGCGGGCGAACTGGATGGTGTCGCCGAACCCCTGCTCGGCCAGCAGCAGGATGGCGCGGCCGGCGACCGGCCCGCCGGTCCACCGCGGCACCGTCCCGGCGGCCTGCCCGGCCAGCGGCGGCGCCCGCCAGCGCCACTCATAGTCCGGCCAGCCGCCGGCGAAGTCGCCGGCCTTGAGGCGCGCCATGCCGCGGGCGTGCCGGGCGGCCGCATAGTCCTGTTTCAGCCGGAGCGCCGCGTCGAAGGCGTCGAGCGCGGCCGCGACATGCCCCGCCTGCTCGAGCGCGCGTCCCTGATTGTAGTGGAGCTCCGCGACCGGGCGGATCGCCAGCGCCGCCGCCAGCACGGCAACGGCATCGTCCGGCCGGCCCAGGGCCTCAAGGGCGCAGCCCAGGCTGTTGAGCACCCCGACGTCGGCCGGCGCCAGCTGCCGCGCCTGCTCGGCCGCCTCGAGCGCGTCGGCGAAGCGGCCGGACTGGACCAGGGTGCGGGCCAGCCCGGCCCACGCCGCGGGATCGCCGGGGGTGGCCGCGGTCGCGGCACCGAAGCGCTGGGCCGCCGGCCCCCACTGCCGCGCCGCCTCAAGCGCCAGCGCTTCGGCGACTGCACTCATTAGGGCTGGTAGGTGAAGCCGATGCTGCCCTGCACCGGCAGCACGCGGCGGATATACTGGTCGACCCACAGGTCGAGCGACGCGATGTCGGTGCGCGGCACCACCACGATGTCGGACGGCCGCAGCGCCACGTCCTGGCCCAGGTCCTCGCCGTCGAGCACCTTGTCGAGGTCGAGCGCGATGGCGACCCGGCGGCCGTCGGCCTGGTTGCGGATCAGCATGACCGAGTCGGTGCGCGCGCTCGAGGTCGGGCCGCCGGCCGACAGCACGGCCTGCATGACACTATGGATGCCCTGCAGCTCGACATAACCCGGCCGCTGCACCTCACCGCCCACGAACACCCGCTGGGCCGGGGCCGCGCGCAGCAGCACCGCGAAATTGGGATTGGCGAGCATGCCTTCGGGCCCGGTGTACAGCGCCGTCAGCGTGTGCTTGAGCTCGGGGATGGTCATGCCGGCGGCATGGATGCCATGGCGCAGCCCCGGCACCGTGATCATGCCGTCGGGCTTGACCAGGGTCAGGGTGCTGTAGTCGACATGGACCAGATGCCGGATCTCGAGCTGGTCGCCCGGCTGCAGGCGATAGGGCTGCGCCGCCGCGGCCTGCTGCGCGGCCACCACCTCGGGCAGCGACGCCGTCGACTGCACGTCCGGACCGCAGGCGGACAGCGCCAGCAGGATGGCCAGAACCAAGCGGCGCATTCGCTCTCTCCCAACGCGGCGACGGCTCCTGACTGTGGGCCGGCGCCCGCCTTCCTGATAGTCGCCGAACGGCCGCGGGGGAAGCGTTTGACGGCGCCGGAACCACGCTTCTAGAGTCGGCATCGGTCCGGGGTTGAGCGGGGCCAACCCGCCGCAACCGAGTGCCACGGGAGGAGCCATGCGCCAGCCGGCCGCGGCCGACTACCGCCACATCGTCCGGCTGGAGGGCGTCCAGAAGTGGTTCGGCGCCGTCCATGGCCTGCGCGACATCGACCTCGCCATCGGCAGCAACGAGATCGTGGGGCTGGTCGGCGACAACGGCGCCGGCAAGTCGACGCTGATCAAGGTCATGACCGGGGTACTGGCGCCCAGCGCCGGCCGCATCTTCGTGCGCGACCGCGAGATCGACCTCGCCGACTATTCCGTGCGCATGGCCCACGACCTGGCCATCGAGACCGTCTACCAGGACAAGTCGCTGGCCGAGAAGCAGCCGCTGTGGCGCAACTTCTTCGTCGGCCGCCAGATCACCAACCGCTTCGGCTTCATCGACATCAAGCGCGAGCGCAAGGTGGCCGAAGAGATCCTGATGTCGTCGATCGGTTTCCGCGGCGCCGGCATCTCGGTCGACGCCACGGTCCAGCAGCTGTCGGGCGGCGAGCGCCAGGGCATTGCCATCGGGCGCGCCATGCATTTCGACGCCGACCTGATCGTGCTGGACGAACCGACCGTGGCGCTGGCCGTCGCCGAGGTCCGCAAGGTCCTGGACTTCGTGCGCCAGATCAAGCGCCGGGGCCGCGCCTGCGTCTATATCGAGCACAACCTGGCCCATGTCCACGCGGTCGCCGACCGGCTGGTGATCATGGATCGCGGCCGGATCGTCGCCGAAGTGGCGCCGGCCGAGATGAGCGTGCCCGAGCTGACCGAATATCTCATCGAGCTGCAGCACAGGTAGGCCATGGCCCAGCCGCGCGCGCCCAGCCTGGTCGACCGCATCGAAGGCCTGCCGATCCTGCTGGTCTTCGGCATCCTGCTGCTGGTGTTCATGTACACCGCGCCCGAAGTCTTCCTGGCGCCCTACATCTACACCACCTTCCTGTCGACCTTGCCGCCGCTGGTGCTGCTGGCCGTGGGCCTGACGTTCGTGATTGCGGCCGGCGAGATCGACCTGTGCTTCCCGTCGATCATCGCCTTCTCGGGCTTCACCTTCGCCGTGCTGTTCAAGGACTATGACCTGGGCTGGCTGGCGGTGGCGGCAGCGCTCGCCAGCGGCCTCGGCATCGGCCTGGTCAACGGCGTGCTGGTGGCCCGGGTCGGGGTGCCGTCCTTCATCGCGACGCTGGCTACCCAGTTCTTCTGGGCCGGCATGGCGACGGTGCTCTCAGGCGGCAAGTCCTACGCGCTGCGCGGCGCCGAGGCGAGCTCGGTATGGCAAGTCCTGGTCGGGCGCCTCGACGGGCCGGGCTGGGTCGGCGAAGTGTCGGTGCAGGCCTTCTGGACCGCCGCCATCGCGATCGCCCTGTGGTTCATCCTGAACCGCCACCGGTTCGGCGAGCATGTCCTGTTCATCGGCGATTCCAAGCCGGTCGCCCGCGTCGTCGGCATCGATGTCGAGCACGAGACGATCAAGATCTTCACCGTGATGGGCGGCCTGGCCGCGACCGCGGCGGTGCTGCTGACGCTCGAGAACAAGAACTATTTCGGCAATCAGGGCCAGGGCTACCTGCTGACCGCGATCGCCTCGGTGCTGATCGGCGGCACCTCGATCTTCGGCGGCCGCGCCACCTTGGTCGGCACCGTCGTCGGCTGCCTGATCATCGGGATGATCGAAGCCGGGCTGGTCGCCACCGGCCTGACCGGCGCCTGGGTGCGCACCATCCAGGGCCTGGTGTTCCTGGTCTCGATCGTCTTCTACCTGTGCGTCGAGGAGCCGAGCCGGCGCCACGCCCTGCTCCGGCGCCTCAACCCGCGAGCCGGCCTCGGCCGGATCCAACCCCGGACAGAACAGGGAGGACCAAGCCCATGACCCACGCGACCCCCGCAAAGGTTTGGCTGGCCGCCGCCGCGGCGGCCGTGCTGGCGACCGGCGCCGCCCAGGCCGCCGACCCGCCCGGCAAGGGGATCACCATCTACATGCAGATGGGCGGCAATCCCGGCGACGGCGCCACGCTGGCGCGCCAGACCGGCGCCGGCGCCGCGGCGACCGCGCTCGGCGTCGACAAGCTCAACGCCCAGTTCTCGGCCTGGGCGCCCGAAAAGATGCTGGAGCAGTTCAAGGAAGCCCTGGCGGCGCGGCCGTCCTGCATCGTGATCATGGGCCATCCCGGCGCCGACGCCTTCGCCGACCTGGTGAAGCAGGCCGTGGCCCAGGGCATCGTGGTGACCGACGGCAACTCGCCGTTGACCAGCCTGCAGCAGGACTACGGACCCAAGGGCTTCGGCTATGCCGGCGTCGACCTCTATGCCGGCGGCACGCTGACCGCCCAGAACATGATCAAGGCCGGCAAGCTCAAGGCCGGCGACGAGGCCATGGTCTATGGCGTGTTCAGCCAGGCCGAGCGCGGCCAGTCCGAGAAGGGCCTGGCCGATACCCTGGAGAAGGCCGGCCTCAAGGTCGACCGGCTGGAGATCACCCAGGAAGCCAACTCCGACCCGTCGCTGGCGGTGCCGGTGCTCGCCGCCTATGTCCAGAGCCACCCGCGGCTCAAGGCGATCGGCACGCAGCATGGCGGCGTCACCGGCGTGCTGCAGGACGTGCTGAAGAAGGCGGGCAAGAAGCCGGGCGAGATCACGGTCGGCGGCATCGACCTGGCGCCCGCCACCATCGACGGCCTGAAGTCGGGCTATGTCTCGGTCACGCTCGACCAGCTGCTGTACCTGCAGGGCTTCATGCCGGTCGTGCAATGCGTGATGACCGCCAAGTACAGGATGCCCGGCCTGTCGCTCAACACCGGCGCCGGCGTGGTCACGCCGCAGACCATCGAGCCGCTGATCCCGCTGATCGAAGCGGGTTACCGGTAGGCGCCGCCGATGGCGGGCGCCGGCGCGATCGCAGCCATCGTCGAGTGGCTGGGCGACGGCGCCCGCTCGGCGCCGACCTCGGAGTCGGTGCTGGCCGAACTGTGCCGGCGCCTGGTCGAAGCCGGCATGCCGTTGGCGCGCGGCGCAGTGTTCGTGCGCACCCTCCATCCCCAGGTCATGGGCCGCCGCTTCACCTGGCGTCCCGACAGCGGCGTCACGGTGTTCGAGGCGCCCCACCGCATCCGCGACACCGCCGACTACCGCGACAGCCCGATCCCCTACCTGTCCCAGACGCTGGCGCCGCTGCGGCGGCGGCTGACGGCCGACAGCCTCGACTTTCCGGTCCTGTATGAGTTCAAGGACCAGGGCATGACCGACTATCTGGCGGTGCCGCTGGTCTTCACCAACGGCGAGGTCCATGGCGCGAGCTGGGCGACCGACCGGCCCGGCGGCTTCGCCGACGCCGAGATCGCCGCCCTGCTGGCGGTCTGCCGAGCGCTGGCCCACGTCGCCGAGATCCGGGCGCTCCGACGGACCGCGACGACGCTGCTGGAAACCTATGTCGGGCGGCGCAGCGGCGCGCGCATCCTGTCCGGCCATATCCGCCGCGGCGATGTCGAGGCCCTGGACGCCGCCCTCTGGTACTCCGACCTGCGCGATTTCACCGGCCTCAACGAACGCCTGGCGCCCACGGACCTGCTCGACCTCCTGAACGCCTATTTCCTGGCCGTGGGGACCGCGGTCGCCGACCATGGCGGCGAGGTGCTGCAGTTCATCGGCGACGCGGCGCTCGCGGTCTTTCCGGTCGGCGACGCCGGACGGCCGGAAGCCTGCCGGCAAGCGCTGGCCGCGGCCCGGGCGGCGCTGGGGGCGGCCGCCGCGGACAACCGCCAGCGCGATGACGCCGGCCAGCCGCCGATCCGGTTCGGGATCGGCCTCCATGTCGGCGCGGTCAGCTGGGGCAATGTCGGCAGCCTCGACCGCCTGGGCCTGAACGTCGTCGGCCCCGCCGTCAACCGCACCGCCCGTATCGAGGGCCTGACCAAGGAACTCGGCACGCCGCTCTTGCTCTCGGAAGACTTCGCCCTGGCCGCCGGCGAGCCCTGCCGGCCGGTCGGGCGCCACACGCTCCGGGGCGTGCCCGAGCCGCAGGCCGTCTACGCGGACGGGGCCTGACCGAGCGCCGCCATCACCCGCCGGATGAACCCGTCGAGGGCGGCCGGATCGATCCAGCGCAGCACCCCCACCAGATCGTTGGCCGGGTCGATCCAGGTGACGTTGCCGCCGGCGCCGAACGCGAAATAGCTCTCGGCCGACGCGCTGGGCTGGTCGGCGCGGCCGGTGTTGAGCCACCACAGCAGGCCGTAGCTGGGGTTGAGATCGCAGGGCGTCGTGCATGTCTCGACCCAGCGGTCGGGCAGCAGCCGGTGGCCGCCCCACTGGCCGTGGCGCAGCATCAGGAGGCCGAGCCGGGCCTGGTCCTCGGCATGCATGAACACGCCGCCGCCCCAATGGCCGCCGCCCGACACCGAGACCACCGGCCGGCCGCCGACTTCCACCGTTGAGGTGCGGTAGCCCTCCCACCGCCAGCTCCGCGGGGCGCCGATCGGCGCCATCAGGCGCTCGTGGAAGACCTCCGGGAGGGCGCGGCCAAAACGGCGCAGAAGCGCCAGGCTGAGGCGGTTGACCCGGACGTCGTTGTACTCCCAGTAGCGGCCCGGCGCCTGAAGCGGCCGCGGGTCGCCCTTGCGGCCCGCCGCCGGCCGGCCTTGCACGGTGCGGTAGCGGTCGATGACGTCGGACTTGCCGAACAGAACTCCTTCCCATTCGGAGGTCTGCTGCAGCAGATGGCGCCAGGTGATCGCGCCGTTGTGCGGACCGTCGAAGCCGCCGTCGCGCACGGTACGCCCGACCGGCTCGTCCAGATCGGCGATGAGGCCGTCGGCAACCGCCAGCCCGGCCAGCATCGCCAGATAGCTCTTGGCGACGCTGAAGGTCATGTCGACCTGGCCGGTGTCGCCCCATGACGCCACCACCCGGCCGCCGCGCACCAGCATGCCGTTGGGCGCTCCGCGCGACGCCACCGGCCCCAGGATCTCGTTGTCCGGCGGCGGTTCGAAGGTGCCGGACTCGAGATGGGCGGCAAGGTCGCGCGGCCACGGCGTCTCATGCGCCTCGGCGAAGGCCACGGCGTCGGCCAGACGGCCGGGGTCGAAGCCGGCCGCGGCGGGGTCGAGGCGCGGCCACGTGGCGCCCGGGACGGGAGGTTCGGAAGTGGACATCGTCGTGCCTTATCGGTACTGCGCTCGATCGGTACACTGCTCGGCTTGGGGCATTGTCTCAGGCAGTTGCTGCCGTCCCCAGCCGGCGACCGGGTACCGTCGCCTGGGCTGACGGCCGCGGGCAACAGGAAGGTTTTCCATGGTCACGACCGCCGACCTCGCCCCCTTTGCCGCCCATGTGCTGCGCGACGCCGACATTCCGGAGCTGCCCGGCCATTATCGCGGCAAGGTCCGCGACAATTACGACCTGGCCGATGGCCGCCGCCTGATCGTGGCGACCGACCGGCTCAGCGCCTTCGACCGGAACCTGACCGCCCTGCCGTTCAAGGGCGAGGTCCTGACCCAGGTCGCCCGGTTCTGGTTCGACCGCACCGCCGACATCTGCCCGAACCATGTGCTGGGCTATCCCGACCCCAACGTGGTGCTGTGCCGGCGGCTCGACATCCTGCCGGTCGAGGTGGTCGTGCGCGACTACCTGACCGGCACCACCGGGACCTCGATCTGGCCCATGTACAAGGCCGGCCAGCGGGCGATGTACGGCCATCGCTTCCCCGACGGCCTGGCCGAGAACCAGAAGCTGCCCGCAACCATCATCACGCCGACCACCAAGGCGTTCGACGGCGGCCATGACGAGCCGCTCAGCGCCGACGACATCGTCGGCCGCGGCCTGCTGTCGGCGGGCGACTGGGCGCTCGTGACGGACACGGCCCTGCGCCTGTTCGAGCGCGGCCGCGCGGTCGCCCGCGAGCACGGCCTGATCCTGGTCGACACCAAGTACGAGTTCGGCCGCGATCGCGACGGCCGGATCCTGCTGGCCGACGAGATCCACACCCCCGACAGCAGCCGCTACTGGTACCAGCACAGCTATGCCGCCCGCTTCGCTGCCGGCGAGCGACCGGAGAGCTTCGACAAGGATTTCGTGCGCACCTGGGTCAGCGCCCGCTGCGATCCCTATCGCGACCTGGTTCCCGAGATCCCGCAGGACATCATCCTGGAAGCGGCGCGGATCTATATCAGCGTGTTCGAGACCATCACCGGCACGGCGTTCCGGCTGCCCGACCGTCCGCGACCGGTGCTCGACCGGATCCGCGCCAACCTGGCGCCGTTCTTCTAGGACGCGCTCCGCGGCCGGCCCTCGGCCTCGGCCAGGCGCTGGCGGGCGTCGGCCTCCAGCGCGCGCAGGCCGGCGAGCGCGTCCTCGATGTCGCGCTTCTTGTCCTCCAGCTCGCGGATGCGGTCCTGGATGCGGACCAAGCCCAGGCGGTACTGGGCGGCGCCCGTGGCATCGGCCTTGTACAGGCTCAGATATTCGCGGATCTGATCGAGCGAGAAGCCGACGCCGCGCAGCTTCTGGATCAGCAGCAGGCGGGCCCGGTCGCGGTAGGTGAAGACCCGGGTCTTGCCGACCCGCGCCGGCGCGATCAGCCCCTTCTCCTCGTAGAAGCGGACGCCTTGCGCGGTCAGCTGCAGCTCGCGGGCGATCTCGGCGGCGGTGTAGAGGCGCGCGCGGTCGGCCGGCTCGGCGGTATCGGTGCTGTCAGGCCCTGGCATGATGCTCACCTACCGCCTTCCGGCAGCGAACGCCAGGGTCGGATCAAGGGGTCGATCAAGGCTGTCCAACGGCCGGACGATCGGCGATCCTGCACGCCCCTGTCGGAGACTCCCCCCGTGCCGACCATCGATCCCGACCGCCTGCTCGCCGACCTGCGCCAGCTTGCCAGCTTCGGTCGCTACCAGACCGGGGTGCACCGGCCGTCGCTGTCGCCGCAGGACCTGGCCGCCCGCCAGTGGCTGGCCGAGCGCATGGCCGAGGCCGGGCTGGACCCCGTGATCGATGGCATCGGCACGCTCTTCGGGCGCAGCCGGCATCCGGGGCCGGCGCTGCTGATCGGCTCGCACACCGACACCCAGCCCCAGGGCGGCTGGCTCGACGGTGCGCTCGGCGTGGTCTATGGCCTCGAAGTGGCGCGCGCCTTCCGCGACTCGGGCGAGACCCGCGACCGGGCGATCGACGTGGCGTCCTGGATCGACGAGGAGGGCAGCTTCCTGGGCATGCTCGGCAGCCAATCCTTCTGCACCGGCGTGGCGCCCGAGACGATCGCCGCCGCCCAGAGCCGCGACGGCGAACGCCTGATCGACGCCATCGCCGCCGCGGGCCTGGCTGGCCGGCCGCTGGTGCGCTGCGAGCCCGGTCGGTATGCCGGGTATCTGGAGGCCCACGTCGAGCAGGGCGCGCTGCTGGAGGAGGCCGGCCAGCGAATCGGCGTGGTCACCGGTATCGTCGGCATCCGCAGCTTCACGATCGGCTTTGCCGGCGAACAGAACCATGCCGGCACGACGCCGATGCCGCGCCGCCGGGATGCCGCCGCCGCGCTGATGGCGTTCGGCCACGCCATCGGCCAGCGCTTCGCCGCGCTCGCCGGTCCCCGCACGGTCTGGACCATGGGCCGTATCGTCGTCCATCCCAACGCGCCGAGCGTGATCCCGGGCCGCGCCGAGCTGTCGCTGCAGTTCCGCGACCTCGAGCCCGAGCGCCTGGACGCCCTCGAGGCAGCCATGGCCGAGGCGATCGCCGAGGCCGATGCGCGCGGCCCGTGCCGGGTCGCGGTCCTGACCGAGCGCCAGGTCGCCCCCACCCCCATGGACGATCGCTTCCAGGCGGCGATCGCCGCGGCGGCCGAGCGCCATGCGCCGGGCCGCGTCCTGCGCATGCCCAGCGCCGCCGGCCACGATGCCCAAATCCTGGGCCGGCACATGCCCGCCGGCATGCTGTTCGTGCCCTCGATCGGCGGCATCAGCCACCACATCGCCGAGGATACCGCCGAGGCCGACATCGTGCTCGGCGCCCAGGTGCTGGCCACCGCGGCCGCCGCGCTGCTCAGCGCCTGAACGGAGGGATCTGCGATGACCGGAACGGCCGGCCGGCGCGAGCGCGGCACCCTCGCCCGCCCCGACGCCACCCTCTACTACGAAGTGACCGGCTCGGGACCGCCCCTGGTGTTCGCCCATGGGCTGGGCGGCGGCCACCTGTCCTGGTGGCAGCAGGTGCCGCATTTCGCCCGCGACTACACCTGCGTGACCTTCTCGCACCGCGGCTTCGCGCCCTCGACCGCCGCGGCGGAACCGGATCCCGACGCCTATGCCGACGACCTGGCGGCCCTGGCCGACCATCTTGGACTCGACCGGTTCGCGCTGGTCTGCCAGTCGATGGGCGGCTGGACCGGCCTCGACCTGGCGCTGGACGAGCCCAGCCGGGTGACCGCCCTGGTCCTGGCCTGCACCTCCGGCCGCATCGATTTCGGCCAGCTCCAGGGACCGGTGGCGGCCGACCTGGCGGCGTGGCGCGCCGAGGCCGAGGCGACCCTCGCCCGCTACGCCGCCGATGGCATCCATCCCGCCTGCGGCGCGCGCCTGGCGGCCGAGCAGCCGGCCCTGCACTTCCTCTATCGCGAGATCGACGACCTGACGCCCGCGGCAACCAAGGCGGCCGTGCGCCGCCGGCTGATGGCGACGCGCTGCCTGTCGCCCGACCGCCTGGCGGCACTGACCATGCCGGTCCTGTTCATCAATGGCGACGAGGACATGGTCTTCCCCGCCGCCGCCGCGCCGGCCCTGGCCGCGCTGATCCCCGGTGCCCGCGCCGAGCGCATCGCGGCCGCCGGCCACTCGGTCTATTTCGAGCGCCCGGCCCGGTTCAATGCCCTGGTGGCGGCCTTTCTCGCGGCCGGGGCGATTGGCAGCGCCCCGCGATCCTGAGATAGTCCCGGGAGCACGGGCGGGGACAGGGCATGAGTGACCAGACGGTCTTCCAGCGGGAAGTCGCGATCATCGAGCGCACGCGCGGCGTGCTGGGCCAGCCCGAGCATCAGGGCCATCCGCTGCAGGCCGAGCTCACCCTCCTGCTGTCGGCCTATGAGAAGCTGTTCCGCCAGAGCCGCCGGCTGGTCAAGCTCAGCGACAACCAGCAGCATGAGCTGCGCGCGCTCAACGACCTGAAGAACAAGTTCCTGGGCATGGCCGCCCACGACCTGCGCAATCCCTGTGGGGTGATCCAGGCCCTGAGCAGCTTTCTCTTGAACGACGAGATCCTGGACGACCGCGCCAAGCGCGAATTCGCCCAGTCGATCCACCGCACCTCGGGCGACATGTTGCGGTTGCTCAACGATCTGCTGGACGTCTCGGTGATCGAGAGCGGCAAGCTGACCCTGCGGCTGGTGCCGGCGGACCTGACCACCCTGGTCACCCAGCGCGTTCAGCTGATGTCCGTGATCGCAGAGGCCAAGCGCATCGCCCTCCGCCTGGCGCTGCAACCGGTCCCGACGGCGCTGATCGACCCGGACCGGATGGCCCAGGTGATCGACAACTTCCTGAGCAACGCCATCAAGTTCTCGGAGCCCGGAACCGTCGTCACGGTGGCGACCCTGGCGCGCGACGGCCGGCCCATGGTCGCGATCACCGACCAGGGCCCCGGCATCAAGCCCAGCGAGCGCGACCGTCTGTTCGAGGCCTTCCAGCGCCTGAGCGCGATGCCGACGGCCGGCGAGAAGAGCACCGGCCTGGGCCTGACCATCGTCAAGAAGATCGTCGACGCCCATCACGGCCAGATCCAGCTCGCCAGCGAAGTCGGCCAGGGCAGCACCTTCACGGTCATCCTGCCCGCGGCGCCGGCCGACATGACGGCCAGGACCTCGGGCGAGATCCGGCCGGATCCGCATCGGTTCGACGGCGTGCCGCCGCGCGTTCTGCTGGTCGACGACAGCCGCGAGGTCCGCCAGGCCATGGGCGGCCTTATCGCCGCGATGGGCGGCGAGGTCGTGGCCGAGGCCGCCGACGGCCAGGCCGGGTTCGCCAAATATGTCGAGCACCGGCCCGACCTGGTGCTGCTGGACATCAACATGCCGGAGCTGACGGGCATCGAAGCCCTGCGCCTGATCCGCGCCCACGATCCCAACGCATTCGTCCTGATGCTGACGGCCGAGGATCCGACCGGCCTGGTCGACCAGTGCCTATGGGAGGGGGCGGAGGACTATCTGCGCAAGGACCTGGCCGTCGAGGTCCTGCGCGAGCGCATCCGCGATGCCTGGGATGCCCATCGCCGCTCGGACCAGCCGCAGGCGCGCACGTTCCAGGCGCCGCCCCCGCGAATTCTGATCGTCGACGACGAGGCCGATTTCCTCGGCACCATGAAGTCGATCGTGCTGGAGATGGACGGCCAGGTCGCCGGCGAAGCGACCAACGGCCCCGACGCCATCGAGCTGTTCAAGTCGGTCAAGCCCGACCTGGTGCTGTTGGATATCAGCATGCCGGGCATGGACGGCATCGAGACGCTGCGCCAGATCCGGGTCCTCGACCCGCGGGCCCGAGTGCTGATGCTGACCGCCCGCGACCCGGCGCCGCTCATCGACCGCTGCCTGTGGGACGGGGCGGAGGACTATCTGCGCAAGGACTTTCCCTTGCGCACCCTGCAGGACCGGCTGCGCGACGCCTGGGCGTCGAAGCAGCCGGCGCCGCTGCCGCCGCTGCCGGCCCGCGTCGCCGCCTTCGCCGACCCGGCGCCGCGCGTGCTGCTGGTCGACGACAATGTCGACGTGCGGCTGACCATGAAGGCCCTACTGACGCGCATGGGCGCCCACGTGGTCGGCGAGGCTGGCGATGGCGAGGCGGCCGTCGCCGAATTCGCCGCCGTCGGTCCGGACCTCGTGCTGCTGGACCTGCACATGCCGGTCATGAACGGCGTCGACGCGCTGACCCGGATCCGGGCCCGCGACCCGCAGGCGTTGGTCGTGATGCTGACGCTGGAGGACCATTCCGCCCTGATCGACGCCTGCCTGCTGCAGGGAGCCGAAGACTTCCTGCGCAAGGACCTGCCCGTCGAGATCCTGCAGGAGCGGCTGCTGCACGCCTGGGCCGTGCGGCAAGCCAAGGCCGGTCCGTAGGGTCAGAAGCTGTGAAACAATCGCTGGTCAACACCCCTGTCGCAATCCCGCGAAGGCGCTACGGGATTCAAATAACCCGAATCACCGAGCATTATGAGATGCTTGGCCATCCTTCTCGTCATCCCCGCGAAGGCGGGGATCCAGCCGTGGTGACAAGCTGGACATCGTCCCTGTTGATACCGGCGTCGAGCCAACTGGATTCGCGCTTTCGCGGGAATGACGAGCAAAGAACTGGATCGGCGGGGATGACGAACCAAGAAAGGCCCGCGCGCCAATTCCTTCACCCCGCTCTCAGTCGGAGATCGGCACCATCACGAATTCCACGGCCTTGAGGTCTTCCTTGAACTCCTCGCCGTACTCGCTGGCCATGTCGTTGCCTTCCTGGTAGCGCCATTCGACGGTGATCTGCTTGCCGCCGGCGGCGGCCTCGTCCAGCGTGTCCAGCAGATCCAGCAGGACCTTCGAGCTGCTGCTGTTGAAATAGGTGATCTCCAGCGAAACCAGCGCCCGCACCCCCGAAGGCAGCCTTTCGAGATAGGTCTCCACCCACTCCAGCACCGGCTGGAAGAATTCGAATGAATTCTCCGGATAAGATTCGCCCTTGATCGTCAATCTATGATTGACCGGATCGAAGTGAACAGCCGGCGTCGATTTTGTGTTGGCAATGATCAAGGCTTCCATTTCATACCCCCAGCGACCAGCCGATCGTCAAATATAAACACGCAATGAGAAATAGGCTCTCTGATCATCGATTTCGAAGATATCGTACCGAATTTCCTTTGTGTTGCGCGCCAATTCAAGGAACCCGAGCCCTGCCCCCTTGCTGTCCTGATGGGGATTGCCCCGGCGCATCTCGCGATAATAGGCCTTCAGCTCGTCGCGACTCATCTGGCGGATTTTGTCGAGTCGCTCCTGGATATTGTCCGCTTCGGCACGATCGATGACGTTGCCGCAGTGAACATAGTATCCGTCGGCCTCGTGCCCGATGATCACGACGCCGCCGCGGCCGCCGCCGTCGGGCTGGGTGTCGACGGAATAGTGCTCGATGTTCTGGGCCATCTCGACAAAGGCCGCGAACACCCGCATCCCGATCGACGGGCTGGTGCGCGAGAGCTCGAGCTGCGCACGCAGGGCATCGCCGACGGTTTCCGTGACGTGCTGCGAGATGACCCCGCGATAGCACAGCAGGACGCCTTCCTCGGCCAGGATCGCGTTGATCTTCCGCAGCTCCACCGCGACCCCTCCTTCGCCATGGCAGCGCGCGCCGACCCCGGTCGGTCCGGCAGCTCCCCGCCCGCTCTAACATCGTGAACCCACCCCCCGGCGGTCAAGCGAGCCGACAGGCCAGCAGGCTGACGTCGTCGGGACAGGCCTCGCCGGCCCGGAAGGCATCCAGCGCCTCGGTCAGGCTGGCCAGCTGCTCGTCGAGCGGGCGGCCGGTGGTCCGGCGCAGTGACTCGATCAGCCGGCGGCGGCCGAACAGCCGGCGGTCGGGCGACAGCTGGTCGGTGACGCCGTCACTGGCCAGGTAGACCGTGGTGCCGGGGCGCACGGTCACGATGTGGTTGCGGAAGCGCGCCCGCCGCGTCGGCGCCCGGTAGCCCAGGCTGTAGCGATCACCGCGCAGCAGATCGACTCCGGCGGGGCTGCCGATCAGCAGCGGGATCCGGGCGCCGGCATAGGTCAGCCGCGCCTCGGCGGAATCGAACACGCAGATCGCCGCGTCGAGGCCGTCGTCCGAACCGCCGTCCGACCGGTCCTGGCGCAACAGGGCGCGCACCAGCCGGTCGATGGCCAGCAGCATCTCGGCCGGATCGTCGTGGCTGTGGTGATGCAGCACCCGATCCAGCACGGCCGCGGCGATCATGGTCATGAAGGCGCCGGGCACCCCGTGCCCGGTGCAGTCGACCAGGACCAGCAGCACCTTGCCGCCGATCGTCCCCGCCCAGTAGTAGTCACCGCCGACGATGTCGCGCGGCCGCCAGATCGCCGCCACTTCGGCGACCTGGCCGTCGAGCACGGCCAGGTCGGGCAGCAGCGCCGCCTGGATCCGGCGGGCATAGTTGATGCTGTCCAGGACCAGCTGGTTGGCCCGGGCCAGCTGGCGGTTGTTCTCGGTCAGCTGGGCCTGGGCGGCGCTGAGATCGGCGAGCAGGCGCCGGGCCTCGTCACCCGACCGCAGCCCCTCGACCATGCGGTTGAAGGCATCGACCACCCGGCCGATCTCATCGGGGCTGCTCCACCCGGCATGCTGCCAGTCCTTGCGCTCCACCCGCCCCATGGCCCGCAGCAGGATATGGAGCGGCTGCAGCACCAGGCGCTTCAGGATGACATGGACGGTGGCAGAGAAGCTGATCAGCAGCACTGCGAACGCCGCCAGCCCGATCACCGCCTGGCGGGTGACGGCGCCGGCCAGCTCGGCCGTGCTCAGCACCAGGTCCAGGCGGGCGAGCGGCGCCGGCGGCGCACTGTTGGGCTCCATCACCGGGACCGAGACGGCGATGGTCCCGGCCCAGGACGGCGCCACCGCCTGCTGGCGGAACAGCACGGTGCCGCCGACATCGACGACCTCGGCACGGACGAAGGCGCGATCGCTGGCCAGCGCCTTGATCTGCGATTCGTAGACCGGAACGTCCAGGTTCCACAGCGGCCGCGCGATCGCCTCGGCGGTCAGGCGCGCGATCAGCGCCGCCCGCGCCCGCAGGGCGCCATACTGCTCCAGATAGCTGGTCAGCCCCAGCGCCGCCTGGGTCACCAGCACCACGGCCGCGACGATCGGGAAGGTGCGGCGCACCATCTGGCGTGCCAGCCCGCCGTCGCCCACCCGGCCGCGCTGCGGTGCCGCCAGCTCAGGAAGGGAGTGTTCCACCGCGATGGATCCGAACCGGAAAGCGGCGCCACTATCGTCGCCGCGGACGTTAACACTCCGTATCCGCGTCTGCGACCGGCCGCGTCACGGCGGCCGGCCCCAAGCGGCGGGTCACAGGCGCCCGGTTACCGTCCGCGCGAGCGCTGCCGATCGCGGGGCTGCTGCGGCAGCGGACGCCGCTCGCCGTCCCCATCGGCTGCGGCACCGCGGCTGAAGGCGGTTACCAGGTCCCCGAACGCGCCACGTCCGGACGGCGCCGTGCGGCCCTGGTGCGCCGGCTCGTGCCGTGGGCGGCGGCCCAGATGCCGGCCGTCGCCGCGCGCCTGTCCGGACGGGTGCGGCTGGGATGCGCGCGGCGGCGGCGCGCTGGGCACGGCGGCGGCCGTGCGGTCGCCGGTCGGCTGCGGCGCCGGAACGACCGTCAGCGGCCGGCGGGTCAGCCGCTCGATGTCGCGCAGATAGGCGCGCTCCTCGGCGTCGCAGAAGGCGATCGCAACGCCCTCGGCACCGGCGCGGGCCGTCCGGCCGATCCGGTGGACATAGCTCTCGGGGACGTTCGGCAGCTCGAAATTGATCACGTGGCTGACGCCGTCGACGTCGATGCCGCGGGCGGCAATATCCGTCGCTACCAGCACCCGCACGGTGCCGGCGCGAAAGCCTTCCAGCGCCGCCTGGCGGGCGGTCTGGGACTTGTTGCCGTGGATCGCCGCCGCCGAGATGCCCGCCTTGACCAGGTGCTCGGCCACCTTGTTGGCGCCGTGCTTGGTGCGGGTGAAGGCGATCGTCCGGGTTATGGCAGGGTCGGCCAGCACGCTGACCAGCACCTCACGCTTGTCCCGGGCGTCGACGAACATCACGCGCTGGTCGATGCGCTCGACCGTGGTGGCGGCCGGCGTCACCTCGACGCGCACCGGATCGCGCAGCAGGCGGCCGGCAAGCTCGGCGATCTCGCCCGGCATGGTGGCCGAGAACAGCATGGTCTGTCGGGTGGGCGGCAGGGTCTTGATGACCCGCCGGACGTCGTGGATGAACCCCATGTCCAGCATGCGGTCGGCCTCGTCGAGCACGAAGACCTCGAGCTGGTCGTAGCGGATGAAGCCCTGGCCCATCAAGTCCAGCAGCCGGCCGGGGGTGGCGACCAGGATGTCGACGCCCTTGCGCATGGCGTCGACCTGGGGCTGCTGGCCGACGCCGCCGAAGATCACGGCATGGCGCAGCTTGAGGCCGGCGCCATAGGCCTTGACGCTATCGGCGATCTGGATGGCCAGCTCGCGCGTGGGCGTAAGCACCAAGGCCCGGGCGCTGCCGGCCGCGGGCCGGGTGCCGGTGGCCGCCAGGCGCTGCAGGATGGGCAAGGTGAAGGCGGCGGTCTTGCCGGTGCCGGTCTGGGCGATGCCCAACAGGTCGCGGCCGTCCAGCGCCGGCGGGATCGCCTTGGCCTGGATCGGCGTGGGCTGCACATAGCCCTGGGCGGTCAGCGCGGCCTGGATCTCGGCGCGCAGGGACAAATCGGTAAAAGCGGTCATGGATCTTTCTGAAGGGGGCGCAGCCTGAGTGCGAGCGTCGCCGCCGAGGGGGCGCCCTGGTGTCGTCCCAATGCCGCGCACGGAGCCGGCGGGACGGAGGCCTGAAGGGGACGTCTCGAAATGCTACGGGGCAGCGGTTGCTGCCACCGGTCCGCGCCATCGCGAGCCGCACGGGACGCGCGGGGGCCGAAACCGGCCTGGCGCATCAATCGACGCCCTCATAAATGGTCAGCGGCGCTGCCGGGTCAAGTGCAACTGCGAAGGAGCGTCGCGACAGGGCGTTTCGCCGCGGGCACGAATCCAGTCGACGCCCCCCGGAGTTGGGCCCAGAATCGGCAGTTCCCTGGGCCCGGCGCGACGCCGCGAGGCAGGTCGCCGCCGCCCACCACACCCCGCGGACCGACCGCCATGACCGAGACCAACCCGAACAGCCGCTTCGAGCAGGGACTGGACCGCCGCCCCGCGAACTACGTGCCGTTGACGCCGGTCGGCTTTCTCGCCCGGTCGGCCGCCGTGTTTCCGCGGCACACCGCGGTCATCCACGGCGACCGCCGCTGGAGCTATGCCGAGTTCTATGCGCGGTCGCGCCGGCTGGCCTCGGCGCTGGCCCGGGCCGGGATCGGCCTCGGCGACACCGTGGCGGCGATGCTGCCCAACGTGCCGGCGATGCTGGAGGCCAGCCACGGCGTGCCGATGGCCGGCGCGGTGCTGACCGCCCTCAACATCCGCCTCGACGCCGACAGCATCGCCTTCATGCTGCGCCACTCCGGCGCCCGGGTGCTGCTGACCGACCGCGAGTTCTCGGGCGTCGTCGCCAAGGCGCTGGCCCAGCTCGATCCCAAGCCCCTGGTGGTCGACGTCGACGACCCGGCGGCGCGCGGCGGCGAGCGCCTGGGCAGCGTCGAATACGAGGACTTCCTGGCCGGCGGCGATCCCGACCATGCCTGGGCGCCGCCGGCCGACGAGTGGCAGGCGATCAGCCTCAACTATACATCGGGCACCACCGGCAATCCCAAGGGCGTGGTCTATCACCACCGCGGCGCCTATCTGAACGCGGTCGGCAACGGCATGGTGTGGTCGCTGCCGCAGCGCCCGGTCTATCTGTGGACACTGCCGATGTTCCACTGCAACGGCTGGTGTTTTCCTTGGACCATCACCGCCTATGCCGGAACCCATGTGTGCCTGCGCCGGGTCGAGCCGCAGGCGATCTTCGAGGCGATCGCCGCCCATGGCGTGACCCACCTGTGCGGCGCCCCGATCGTCATGAACATGCTGATCAACGCCACCGCCGAGCAGCGCCGGCCGCTGCCGCACCGGGTCGAGCTGATGACCGCCGCGGCGCCGCCGCCGGCCGCCGTGATCGAGGCCATGGAGGCGCAGGGTTTCCGGATCACCCATGTCTACGGCCTGACCGAGGTCTATGGGCCGGTCACGGTGTGCGCCTGGGATCCCGACTGGGACGCCCTGCCCGCCGAGCAGCAGGCCCGGCTCAAGGCCCGCCAGGGCGTTCGCTATCCGGTGCTGGAGGGCCTGACCGTCGCCGATCCGCAGACGCTCGAGCCGGTGCCGGCCGACGGCGCCACCATGGGCGAGGTCCTGATGCGGGGCAACGTGGTCATGAAGGGCTACCTGGCCAACCCGGCCGCGACCGAGGCGGCGCTGGCCGGCGGCTGGTTCCACACCGGCGACCTGGGCGTGATGCATCCCGACGGCTATATCGAGCTCAAGGACCGCTCCAAGGACATCATCATCTCGGGCGGCGAGAACATCTCGACCATCGAGGTCGAGGACGTGCTCTACCGCCATCCCGCCGTGCTGGAGGCGGCGGTGGTGGCGCGGCCCGACCCGACCTGGGGCGAGACCCCGTGCGCCTTCGTCACCCTGAAGGACGGGGCCGAGGCGACGGCGGCCGACCTGATCGCCTTCTGCCGCGACCGCCTGGCCCACTACAAAGCGCCCAGGACCGTGGTGTTCCGGCCCTTGCCCAAGACCTCGACCGGCAAGATCCAGAAATACGTGCTGCGCGAGCAGGCCAAGTCGCTGGGGTGACAAGGGTTTAGACTGAGGACTCTGGAGTCTCCTCCTCCCCTCGTGGGAGGAGGTCGGGTGGAGGGGGGAATCACGACCGCCGGGGATTAGCCGGCGACCGCCATCTACTCTCGTCCCGCCGTATCCACGGCCCCCTCCTCCCGGCCTCCTCCCACAAGGGGAGGAGGGGCAACGTGTGGAGAGGGAGCTGCCGCCCCTCTCCGCCGTCGTGCCCCTAGAACTGCAGCGCGTTGGTCAGGTCGCCGGCGTTGCGGTCGCGGTCGTTGAGCGGCGCCAGGCCGAACCGGGTCTCGATCAGCTTCAGGATCGAGGTGGTGTCGTAGACAGTGTGGTCGACGGCGCCCTTCTTGGCGAAGGGCGACACGATGATGGTCGGCACGCGAGTGCCCGGGCCCCAGCGGTCGACCTTGGGCGGCGCCACATGGTCCCAATAGCCGCCGTTCTCGTCGGCCGTATAGATGATCACCGAGTTGGCGAAGGCCGGGCTCTGCTCCAGGCGATGGATGACGTCGGCGATGTGGCTGTCGCCGGCCATCACGTCGGCATAGCCCGGATGCTGGTTCAGCGAGCCGATCGGCTTGTAGAACACCACCTGGGGCAGGCTGTTGCTGGCAATCGCCTGCTCCAGATCCTTGAAGTCCTTCAGGTGCTGGGCCTTGGCCTCGGTGCCGTCGGCATATTGCTTGAACATGGCGAACGGCTGGTGGTGGAACTGGAACAGGGAATCGGGCTTGCCGGCCAGCGCGTCGTCCCAGCCGCCCGAGTACCAGGCCCAGGAGATGCCCTTCTCGGTCATCCGGTCGCCGATCGTGGGCAGGGTCTGGGGCGGCAGCAGGCGGCTCTTGTCGGTGATCTGCGCCGAGTGCGGCTGGTAGACGGTCTGCATGGTGTTGACCGCATAGCCGTCGGGCGTCACGACGTCGGGGCCGGGCTGCAGCACGCCGTTGGCGTCGAGCTTGGCCTTGATCGCATCGGGCGCATCGTCGTATTTCGGCGCGCAGGCGCAGACCAAGTAGAAGTGATTGAGGAACGAGCCGCCGAACGCGGCATGGAAGAAGTGATCCGCGAGCGTGTATTGCTTGGCGATCGCCCACATCTTCATCTGGCTGCCGTCGTAGTAGCCCATCGACAGGCCGGCGGCGTCGGAATAGGCGGCGAACTTGTCCATCTTGCCGCCGTCGATCTGCATCTGCTCATGGTAGAAGCGATGCACCAAATCGCCCGTGATCTTGTCGATCGGCACATACTTGGCGATGTCGAACGGCTTGTTCGGCAGGTCGGCCGGGAAGCGCGGGTCGGCGGCGGCCGGCTTCTTGTTGGTGTCGATCGGCTGCGGCAGCACTTCGTAGGGCTTGCCGTTGGCGTCGACCTGGGTCGCGGTCGCGCCGGCGTTGGCCAGCCCGTCGGCCCCGGGGAAGGTGCCGTACAGGTTGTCGAAGCTGCGGTTCTCCGCATAGATCACGATAATGTGCTGGATGTCGTTCAGGCTGGCCGCCGAGACCGGTCCGGCCAGCGTCAGACCCAGCGGCAGCGCGGCCAGGCTGCGCAACCAAGCGGATCGGGTCATCGCGTCGTCTCCTCCGATATGAAGCGGGCGCCACCCTAAAGACACGATATGACAGTTTTGCGACAAGCCTCCATGATGGCGATCGGCGCGATCAAGGCGGAAACCGTCACACTCGGCGGGCAGGGTCGGCCAGTCTGTGGATGAGAAAGGGACCGACGCCATGGCACGACGGACGACGGACAGGGTTCAGCGGGCAGCGGCCGCCGCGGTGGCCGCGCTGATCGGCACGGCCGGTGCCGCCGGCGCCCAGACCGCGATGGTCACCGCGCAGCCGTCGCCGGACGCGACCGTCGCCCCCTATTTCGCCGATCCGGCCGGCGAGCCGGCGGTCGGCCGCGACGCGCTGATCCGGCAATTGCGCCAAAAGCTCAAATATGTGTTCGTGATCTTCAACGAGAACCATTCGTTCGACAACGAGTTCGGCACCTTCCCCGGCGCCAACGGCCTCTATGCCGATGCTCGCGGGCCGCGCGACGCCGCCCACACGCCGGGCTTCGAGCAGACCTACAAGGACGCGAGCGGCCAGACCGTGACCGTGCGGCCGTTCCGGATCGGACCGGCCCAGAACGCCAGCTTCGTCGACAGCGTCGACCACGGCCATGGCGGCCTGGCCAAGAAGATCAACGTCGTCAATGGCACGGCCGCGATGGACGGCTTCGCGGGCGACGAATATCAGCGCTTCGCGTCGAAGGGCGGCGCCGCCAACCAGGCCATGGGCACGCAGTTCGCACGGCTGGTGATGAGCCACATCGACTGCGACACCATCCCGTTCTTCTGGCAGTACGCGAACCGCTTCGTGCTGTTCGACAACATCTTCGCGACCGAAGACACGCCATCGACGCCCAACGCCATCGCCATGATCGCCGGGCAGGCGGGCGAAACCCAGTGGGTCAAGCACGGCGCCGAGCCGCAGGCGATGACCATGGGTTCGCATTCCGGCAAGCTGCAGGCGGTGCCGCTGGTCAACGACCCGCAGCCGTTTTACGGCTCGCAGTACGACACCACGGCGGCCGAGCGCCAGCCGTCCAGCCCCAGCGAAAACTACGGCGACGGCAACATCGCCGCAAACCTGACCTTCGCCAGCCTGCCGCTGACCCTGACCGGTAAGCGGCTGGGCGAAGTGGTCAAGCGGGACCACGCCGCCGAGACGGACCTGTCCGATATCCAGCAGGACATTCCCTTCATCACCTCGAAGGGCGGCGCCCCGGTCGCCTGGCGCTGGTACCAGCAGGGCTATGACCATGAGCCCTACGACGCGGCCGGCCAGACCACCCATGTCGGCTATGTCAGCCACCACCAGGGCCCGCAATATTTCGGCTATGTCGCCAACAACCCGGCGTTCCGCGGCAACCTGCGCGGCACCGGCGACTTCTTCGACGACATGGCGGCCGGCGACCTGCCCGAGGCCGGGGGCGTGTTCTACGTCCGCGGCGGCTTCGGCAACCTGCAGGGCCTGAAGCCGCCGATCCAGAACGCCAGCTTCCCGGGGCCGCTGACCCAGGCCGACCGCGACGCCATCGCCAAGGCCAAGTCCGGCGACGACGACCATCCGGGCTACACCGACCGCATGATCAGCGAGGCCATGGCCGCGCGCGTGATCAACGCCGTCGCCGCCCGGCCCGAGATCTGGAGCCAGAGCGCCATCATCATCACCTATGACGAAAGCGACGGCTTCTACGACCATGTGCCGCCGCGGATCCTGTCCTACGGCCCCGACGGGCTGCCGCTGGCGCGCGGCATCCGTATCCCGATGCTGGTGGTCTCGCCCTATGCCCGCGCCCATGTCGTCAGCCACGCCGAGGGCGACCACAACGCCGTGATCGAGACCATCGAGGCGCTGTTCGACCTGCCGGCCCTGGCCGACCTGCCGGACGAGAAGGCGGCGCTGATCGCCGGCGCCGATCCCAAGTTCAACGGGCCGAACGGCTTCGTGCAGCATCACCTGGGTCCGCGCGACATCAACACGCCCGAGACCGACGACCTGCTGTCGGCCTTCGACCCCGGCCGGCTGTCGGGCCAGCGCCCGCCGCTGCCGGCCTCCTACGCCACCATCCCCGACGACGTGGTCGCGCAGCTGCCGCATTACGGCGGCAAGGGCTGCCAGGCGATCGGCATGACCCCGACCGACCTCGCGGCCGGCGCGACGGCGACGCCGGTGCCCGAGCACTTCAATACGCTGCCGGCGACCCTGCCGGCCTACAACTGACCGGCCTACAACTGACGGGCCGGACGTTCGCCGCCGCCATCCTGCTGTGGATGGCGGCGGCCGGCACGGCGCCGGCTTCGGCCGGCGTCGTGCTCGACCGCATCCATGGCACCGGGGTCCTGCGCTGCGGTGCCGCGGCCCGCGCCGGGTTCGCCGAGGCGACCGCCGCCAGCGCCGCCGGCCTCGGTGTCGAGCTGTGCCGGGCGGTGGCGATCGCGGTCCTGGGTCCTGATGCGACCGTGGCCGTCACGGTCCTGGAGTCGGCCAAGGACTATGACGCCGTCCGCAGCGGCGCCGAGGATTTGGTGTTCCTGACCGGCGGCGACGCCGCCGAACAGGCGCTGGCGGCTATGCTGGTGCCTGGCCCCACCGTATTCGTGGACCCGCTGTCCGTGCTGGTGCCCACCGCGGCGCCCGTCAAAGGGGTATCGGACCTGGCCGGGCAGCCGGTCTGCCTGATCACCGGCAGCCCGGCCCAGCGCGCGCTTGAGGCGGCCGCGGCGCGGCAGCACCTGGCGATCGCCCGCATGGCGTTCCAGGAAGACGTCGAGATGTACGACGCCTACGCCGTCGGCCAATGCCGGGCGATGGTCGGCTTCGCGACCGAGTTGGGGCCGTATCAGGCCCCGTTCGGCATCAACCGGCTCGCCAGCCGATTGCTCCAGGAGCCGCTGGCCCTGGTGCCGGTCATCGCCGCCACCGGCACGCAAGACGGGTCCTGGTCCGCACTCGCCTTCTGGCTGCTGCAGGCGATCGTGCAGGACGGCGGCAGCGCGGCCCTGCCCGCCGGCGCCCTGGCACCGCGTCCGGCCTGGCGCTCCGACATCGCCCAGGCCCTCGGCAGCTATGCCGACATGGTCCGCCGGACGGTCGGCGCCGACTCGCCGCTGCGCTTGGCGCCAGGCGTCAGCGCGCCTTGGCCCGCCGGCGTGCTGCTGCCGCCGGCAGTCGAATGACGCCGCTCGGGCCGGAGACCGAACCTCGGTCCCCGGCCGCCCGGCGCGGACCGTCTAGTGGGTCGTCCTCAGGCGATCGATTTCATCCTTTATTCTAAGTTTCTGCCGCTTGAGATCGGTCAAATATTGCTGATTGGGATAACTACGAGCTGCTTCTTCGTGAATGGCCAGGTCCAGAGTTGCGTGCTTGTTGCGGAGCGACTGAATGCGTTCGTCCTTGGCCATCGGTGACCTTCCACGATGAGTTGTCACTACGCGCAGTCAGGCCTAACGTACTTCCACGTCATCGGATTGTAACCGACGTCACGGTGCCAACCCAACCGATTTGATGGCTGCTACGCAGCCTGGCGGGGGGTCACAGGGCCGCAACGAGGATCGCGACCGCGCCCCCGTCGCGCCCGGCCCGGTAGCCCGGCAGCCGGCCGATGCAGGCCTGCAGATTGGCGATGGCGGCGTCGGTGGACGGCCGCGCGCCAGGCGGCGGCAACAGCCGGGCCAGGGCATCGAGCTGTACCCGCTCGGCTCGGCGCTCGGCGGCGATGACCAAGGCACGCAGGTCGGCCACCGCCTCGGTCTCGATGCCGTCGGGCGGTGCCTTCAAGGCGCGCCGGGTCAGGCGCAGCGGCCGCACGGCGGCCTCGGCCCATGCCGCGGACAACCCGGTCCATGCGGCGAGAGCCGCCTCGTCCAGCACCACGCCCCGGACCTGGCCCGCGAACAGCGCCGCCAGCAGCAGCGGCAGGTCGGCGCCGGCTTCGTCCTGCAACGCCAGCAGCGCCGGCGCGACGCCGGGGCGGCCATAGACGTCCACGGCATAGTCCCATAGCGCCGCGGCGACGCTCGGTCTGTCAGGAATTGGTGGACCCCGCCCCGGTGGTTGCCTAAAACGCCATGCCGGGAACCCGGTCTACCAACTGGACCAGCATGGAAGATTTGGAGACGTTGCGCCTCAGGCTGGAGCAGCTCAAGGTCGAGCATCGCGACCTTGACGATGTGATCGGCCGGCTGACCCAAAGCGGTCCGTTCGACCAGCTGCAGATCCAGCGGCTGAAGAAGCGCAAGCTCGTCCTCAAGGACCTGATCGCCCGGGTCGAGAACCAGCTTCTGCCCGATATCATCGCCTGACCGCGGCCCACTGCGCCAGCGCGTCGGCCATTTCGGCCACGACCGGCCGCCAATCGCCGCGCCGGCGCTGGCGGAACAGCCGCAGCGACGGGTACCAGGGCGTATCGGCGCGCCCCAGCAGCCAGCGCCAGTCCGGCACCATGGGCAGCAGCACCCAGGCCGGACAGCCGAGCGCGCCCGCCAGGTGCGCGACCGAGGTGTCCGACGTCACCAGCAGGTCGAGATGGGCGAGCGCCGCCGCGGTCTCGCCGAAATCGGCCAGGTCCTCGCCGACGTCGCGCACCTCGGGCGGCAGGCCCTCGGCCAGGTCGCGGCGGCCGTCGCCGACCTGCAGGACGATCCACTGGATGCCGGGCATCGCCAGGAGCGGCCGCATGGCGGGTAGCCGCGGCGACCGCCAGCGGTCCTCCGCGAACTGCGGATTGCCGGCCCACACCAGCCCGACCTTGGGCCCGACCTTGGGGCCAAGCCCGGCCAGCCGCTCGGCCCAGGCCGCGACGCGTCCGGGCGGGGGCGCCAGATAGGGCACGGCGCCCGGGATCCGGTCCGGCTCGACGCCCAGCACGCCCGGCAGGCTGCCGAGCGGGCAGCCGAACGCCACTGGCGGGAAATCCGCAGGCTCCGACCCGACCTGGTCGACCCCGGCCAGGCTCGCCATCACCGGCCGCATCGGCGGCGGCACCGCCAGCAGCACATGGCCGCCTGATGCGGCCACCGCCGGCACCAGCCGCGCGAACTGGATAATGTCGCCGGCGCCCTGCTCGGCCCACAACAGGACAGTGCGGCCGGCCAGCGGCTCGCCCTGCCAGCGCGGCAGGGCGGCGGCCCACGCCGGTGCCTCGGGTGGCCGGATGCCCGACCGGCGCTCATAGCCCGGCCAGCCTTCGCGCCAGCGGCCGGCCAGCAGCAGCGTGCTGGCATGGCTGACCGCGGGCTCGGCCCAGTCCGGCCGCAGTCGCGCGGCCGCCGCGAAGCGGTCCAGGGCAGCCTCCAGCCGGCCGGGATCGGTGCCGCCGTCGGCCGCGGCCTGGCAATGCGCCAGCAGCAGCACCGTGCCCCGGTTGTTCTGGGCCTCGGCGAAGTCCGGCCGTGCGGCCAGGGCGGCGTCGAGCCGGGCCGCCGCTTCGTCCAGGCGGCCGCGGTCGGCGAGCAGGTTGGCCAGATCCTTGTGCAGCACCGGCACCAGATCGGGCTGATCCGCGGCCTGCGCCAAGGCCGCGTGCAGGTCGGCCTCGGCCTCGTCCAGGCGGCCCAGGCGGCGCCGCGCATTGGCGCGGTTGGCCAGCGCCTGCGGCCAGTGTGGCCGCAGCGCCAGAGCCCGGTCCAAGGCGGCGGCGGCCTCGCCGGGCGGCAGCAGTGTTGCCAGGTTGAACCAGCCGTCGGGATGATCGGGCCGGAGGGCGGTCAAACGTCGCAAGGTGGCGAGCGCGGCCTCGGCGCGCCCGACTGCTTGCTGCAGCAGGGCCAGGTTCACGAGGGTCGGTGCATGGGCCGGCACCGCCTGCAGCACCGCGGCGTAGGCCGCTTCCGCCTGGTCCAGCCGGCCGGCCTGGTGATGGCCGACCGCCGTCATGAACCACTGCTCGGCCGCCGCGATCGCCTCCGATCCGGCCTCCACCCTTGAACCTCCCTTGACCCGGCCTGAAACCCGCGGTTCTTAGCATCGGCGCTGGCAACAGGCCATGGCGGCGCGGGCAGGGAGCGGCATGGAGCAACGGGACGACAGCAACGCGGTGGTCGGGCTGGTCATGGGCAGCCAGAGCGACTGGGAGACCATGCGCCACGCCGCCGCCGCCCTCGAGCGGCTGGAAATCCCGTTCGAGGCGCGGATCGTCTCGGCGCACCGCACGCCCGAGCGGCTGGCGGCCTATGCCGCCGGCGCCCGCGGCCGTGGCCTGAACGTGATCATCGCCGGCGCCGGCGGTGCGGCCCACTTGCCGGGCATGCTCGCGGCCATGACCCCCTTGCCGGTGTTCGGCGTGCCGGTCGAGAGCCATGCGCTCAAGGGCATGGACAGCCTGCTGTCGATCGTCCAGATGCCGGCGGGCGTGCCGGTCGGGACCCTGGCCATCGGCCGGGCCGGGGCCGTCAACGCGGCGCTGCTGGCGGCGGCGGTGCTGGCCCTCGGCGATCCGGCCCTGGCCGGCCGCCTCGACGCCTTCCGCGCCGCCCAGACCGCCGGTGTCGCCGAACGGCCGACGGAGGAATCATGAGCCTGGCGCCGCCGCTGCCGCCGGGCAGCACCATCGGCATCCTGGGCGGTGGACAGCTTGGCCGCATGACCGCGATGGCCGCGGCGCAGCTCGGCTACCGCACCCATGTCCTGACACCAGACGCCGACGCCCCGGCCTCCCACGTCGCCACGGCCACCACCCGCGGCGCCTATGCCGACCCGGCGGCGCTGGAGGCCTTCGCCGCCGACATCGACGTGGTGACCTACGAGTTCGAGAACGTGCCGATCGAGCCCGTCCTGTGGCTGGCCGAACGGCGCCCGGTGCGGCCCGGCCCGCGGGTGCTGCGGGTGTGCCAGGACCGCCTGCGCGAGAAGGACTTCCTCAACCGCATCGGGGTGCCGACGACGCGCTACCGCGGCGTCACCTCCTTCGCCATGCTGGGCGCTGCGGTCGCCGACATCGGCATGCCGGCCGTGCTCAAGACCACCCGGCTGGGCTATGACGGCCACGGCCAGGCCAAGATCGCCTCGGCCGCCGATCTCGCCAATGCCTGGCGCCAGATGGGCAGCGGCGTCGGCATCCTGGAGGCGTTCGTCGACTTCGCCTACGAGGCCTCGGTGATCGTGGCGCGAGGGCCCGACGGCGCCATGGCCTGCTTCCCGCCCGCCGAGAACCGGCATGCCAACCACATCCTGAAGGTCAGCCGGGTGCCCTCGCCGATGTCGCCCGCGACCCTGGCCGAGGCCGACCGGATCGCCCGGCTGATCGCCGAGTCGCTCGACCTGGTCGGCCTGCTGTGCATCGAGCTGTTCGTGCTGGCCGACGGCAGCCTGGTCGCCAACGAGCTGGCGCCGCGGCCGCACAACTCCGGCCACTGGACCTTGGACGCCTGCGTCACCAGCCAGTTCGAGCAGACCGTGCGCGCCATCGCCGGCCTGCCCTTGGGCTCGACCGAGCGCCTGGCCGATGCCGAGATGGAGAACCTGCTGGGCGACGAGGTGCTGCAGGCCCCGGCCCTGCTGGCCGACCCGCGCGCCAAGCTTCATCTGTACGGCAAGGCCGAGGCGCGTCCCGGCCGCAAGATGGGCCACGTCACCCGGCTGTTCCCACGCCCTCACCAGACCTGAGCCGTCACCCGTCATCTCTCGCCAGCAGGTCCAGGGTCAGGCGATCGGCGGTGCCGTCGAAGTACTTGGCCAGCGCCGCAGCGAACGCCGGGTCGGCATCCGGCAGGGACGCGAACAGCGTCATGCAGGAATGGAACTTCAGGTCGTCGGGGCTGCCGAAGATGTCGTGCACGGTCCGGCCGTCGACCGCGTTGACCAGCCGGGTGCATTCGACCAGCCGCGGCCCCAGGACGGGATGCGCCGCATAGGCCACGGCCTCGTCGCGGCCGGCCAGGCCGTAATGCTGGGCGGTGGGGCTGCGCCCCAGGCCACGCAGCTGCGGAAAGACGAACCACATCCAATGGCTGCGCTTGCGCCCGGCCGCGAGTTCGGCGCGCACCGCAGCCATGACCGGCTCTTGCGCCTGGACGAAGCGGTCGAGGTCGAACGGGTCGCGCATCGAGGGCCTTCCCGGAACGGTCCGCCTGTTTCTACCGCGTCCAGGTGGTCGTGGTCGACGTGGTGGTAGTGCTGGACCACACCGGTGCCGGCGGCGTGATGGTGGTGCTGGTGCTCTCGCTGGCGGGCCCGCGCATGGTCTGGTAGGTGGTGCCCTCGGACTCGGTCCGGCTGCCATCGGGCCGCACCACCGTGCGGCTGGTCATCGTGGCCAGATCGTGCGGCGGCGACGCCAGGCCCGACGGATCGGGCTGCGCCGATACCTGAGCCACGGCCGCGCCCGCCAAGCTGCTCAGCGCCACCGCGCCGATCAACCATCGTCGCGCCATGTCCTGCACTCCCGCAGTTGAGTCGTGCCGGTAACGGACGGAGCAGGCCACCAATCCCCTCCAGCCTGCTATGGTGAACCCATGGCCGATCCAATCCTGACCCGGCTCAAGGCTGCTTTGGCCGACCGCTATGGCGCGCGGCTCAGGCGGGTCGTGCTGTTCGGATCGCGAGCGCGCGGCGATGCACGCCCCGACTCGGACTATGATGTCGCGATATTCCTCGACCCGGCGGAGTCGGTGTGGATCGAGAGCGCCACGCTTGCAGAGATCGAGACCGACCTCCTCCTCGATGCCGGCGTCATCATCAATGCGATCCCGATCCCAATTGCAGCTCAGCGCCAAGACACCGCCTTCCTGCGAGAAGTGCGCCGCGATGGCGTCGAACTGTGACCGGACCGGCGGCCGATCACTTCGGGAAAGCCGAGCGTGAACTCGCCGAGGCCCGAGCGATCCTTGCGATCGGCTTGGCCGAATCCGCCGGCCGGGCGGCCTACCTGGCTGCGTTTCACGCCGCGCAAGCGCTGATTGTCCAACGAACGGGAAAGATCGCCAGGACACATGCTGGCGTACGCAGCGAGTTCGCGCGCCCTGCGCGGCACGAGCGCGAACTCGTGGTCTTCCTGGCGCGGGCCTACCATCTGAAGGAAGTGGCCGACTACGCCGTCTCCCGTGATCGAACCATATCTTTGACCGAAGCCAGCGACGCTGTCGAACTGGCGACCGGGTTCGTTGCAGCCGTCCGGCGGCTCGCAGCATCCAACGGCTCGTAGCCCACTCTCTGAGGAGCCGTCACCCGCCGGCCTCCGCCTCCCAGCCGATCGCGCGGCGCAGGAAGGCCATGCCGATCGAGGCGAAGGCGGCGACCTCGGCATTGTCCTTGCCGTAGCCGTGGCCGCCGGCGGCGGGT
>CAZEFK010000030.1:0-12901 GCA_964511405.1 uncultured Comamonadaceae bacterium
GCGGTTCGTCGAGCAGCAGCACCTTGGGCCGCTTGGCCAGGCAGCGCGCCAGCGCCACGCGCTGGCGCTGGCCGCCCGACAGCTGGTGGGGCCGCCGGCGCGCAAAGGTGCCCATCTGCACCAAGTCCAGCCCCTCGGCCACCCGCCGGGCGATCTCGGCCCGCTTCAGCCCGTCCTGGCGCAGCCCGAAGGCCACGTTCTGCGCCACGGTCATATGCGGGAACAGCGCATAGGACTGGAACATCATGTTGGTCGGGCGGACATAAGGGGCCAGATCGGTCACGTCCTGGCCGTCGATCAGGATGCGGCCGGCCGACGGCCGCTCCAGCCCGGCGATCATGCGCAGGAGCGTGGTCTTGCCGCAGCCCGACGGGCCCAGCAGCGCGAACAGCTCGCCGCGCCCGATCGCCAGCGACACCGCATCGACCGCCGGGGCGCCGCCATGACCGTCGAAGGTCTTGGTCAGCCGCTCGATGGCCACGAGCGGCCCGCGCGCAGCATCGGCCATGGCTCGCCCCGGCTAGCGGCCCGTCTTGATCCGGGTCCAGGCCCGCGTGCGCATGCGGTCGAACTCGGGCGACGGCACGCTGATGGTATAGAACTTCGCCCGGACCGAATCGGGCGGATAGACCGACGGATTGAGCCGGACCTGCTCGTCGACGAGGTCGAAGGCGGCCTTGTTCGGGCTGGCATAGCCCACGGCGTTCGAGCTGGCGGCCGCGACCTCGGGCCTGAGGACGTAGTTCAGGAAGGCTTGGGCTTCGTCGACATGGGCGGCGTCGGCCGGGATGACCCAGCTGTCGACCCAGAACAGGGCGCCTTCGGTCGGAATCGAATACTGGATCACGACGCCGCGGTTGGCGGTGCGCGCCCGCGCCGCCGCCTGCAGCACGTCGCCCGAAAAGCCGAACGCCAGGCAGGCGTTGCCCGTGGCCAGATCGTTGATGTACTCGGACGAATGGAACTTGCGGATATAGGGCCGGATCTTCGACATCTGGGCGACCGCGGCGTCCAGGTCTTCCTTGGTCTGGCTGTCGGGATTGCGGCCCAGATATTTCAGCACCGCCGGCAGCACGTCGGTCGGGCTGTCCAGCATCTCGACGCCGCAGCCCTGGAAGCGCTTGACCACGTCCGGGTCGAACATCATGGCCAGGCTGAACACCGGCGCGTCGGCCATGATCCGCTTGACCTTGTCGACATTGTAGCCGATGCCCGAGGTCCCCCACATCCAGGGCACGGCATGCTCGTTGCCGGGGTCGACCCGCGCCAGCAGGGCCATGATCTCGGGGTCCAGGTTCTTCAGGTTCGGCAGCTTCGACTTGTCGACCTTCTGATAGAGGCCGGCCTTGAGCTGACGCGCCAGGAACGGCGACAGCGTCGGCACCACCAGGTCGTAGCCCGAGCGTCCGGCGGTCAGCTTGGTCTCCAGGACCTCGTTGGCATCGTAGACGTCGTAATTGACCTTGATGCCACTCTCGGCCGTGAACTTCGGGACGGCGTCCTCGGCGATATAGTCAGACCAATTGTAGACATTGAGGAGGCGCTGCTGCGCGCCGGCGGCGGTCGCCAGCACGCATAGAGACAGAATGCCGCACCCCATGCCGATGACGGTGCGGTGTGCCGCTTTTCCAAGCCGCCCCACCAAGAATGATCTAACGAATGGGAGAACCTCTACCATAGCTCGTACTCCATACCCTCAGCTGGGCCTGGACCGCAAATGGCGGACTCGGCGAGAGTCTGTCAATCGAAAGCCACTGCCCATCGCCATCGCCCTTGCTGATCGCTAGGATAGTCCGTCCTGGCGCAGCCCGAAGGGGTCACGGTTTTATCAGATGACGAGCAAAAGCGGGGAGCTCCTTGAAGGCCATATGCGTGTAACCGTCGTCAAAGTGAATCGTAGAGTACCCGAATCTCTTCCATAATATGCTCAGCGACTCCTTGGAATGAAGACTCACATGACCGTTTCGAGGAGATAAATACCACCAACTCCCTTCCTTTCCGCGGATATCGTCCGGGATAAGGAGTGTCGAATAAATCACCGCGCCGCTCTCTTTCAACAGCAAATCCGAGGCCCGCGGTAGCTGCGTCGGATCAATTAGATGTTCCGCGACCTCAAACGAGGTTATGATATCATATCGATCCGCCGCCTGCTGAGAATCGCAATCATGAAATGGGTCGCAACTGTCCACCCTGCTAAACTTATGTCGCTTCAGCTCTTCTGCGAATTTACCACTTCCGCCACCCCAATCCAAAATGGAGATTCTCTCCGCGAATGAACCGAAACTACCGGCAATGCGTTTCGCATTGTTCACCGGGCGAATTTCATTCAGACTTGGGTCGACTAAATCATACTGACTATTATATACATATTTAACGAAATCGGAATCGGTCCAATTGTCGAAGAACCTTGTAAATATAAACCCACATGATTTGCATAGATGGTAATAAACCGGAACGCCCCTCAATGGAGTTCTTTCCATTGTGGATTCATTGCAATGCTTGTTGAAATCAACAACGCAGACCATGAGAGACACACCACCGCAACATTTGCATTCCGTTGCTTGATATTCCCCGGGAAGCCAGACCGGAAAATCCATGTCATCCACCAGCTCTGTTGTGAGAATCAAACAGCGGAGCAGGGTGCTCCAAGGGGCCGTGTTCGGCGACGATCAAGCCGATCCGGTCATCATGGACCAGCGGCAGGCGGTGGGACGTCGGCCATGATCCGCCTGACCTTGTCAGACAATGAGGACGCGCGTCGGCGGCGGTCGCCAGCACGGATAGAGACATAATGCCGCATCCTATGCCGATGAGGGTGCGGTACGCCGCTCTTCCGAGCCGCCCCACGAAGAATGATCTAATGAATGGGACTAACCCTGACATAGCTCGTACACCATACCCCTCAGTTGGGCCTGGACCGCAGATGGCGGACTCGGCCAGAGTCGGTCGATCGAAAGCCGTGGCCAGTTTCGGCGCTGGCTTTGCCGAAACTTTACGGCTGCAATAGGACAATCGGCAGGCCCGCCTTGCCGACGCTTTGGAGGACACTCGATCGTGGCCGCATCGTCTCCCGCCGGTCCTACGGACGCCGACACCGTCCAGCGGCTGCAGGCGCTCCGCGCCGAGCGTGCGCGCTACGTCGCCTTTGCGTTCTGTGCGTTCGACGTGCTTGTCGAGCTGAATGCCGACCTTAAGGTGCAGTTCGCCGCCGGTCCGGCGCACCTGTTCTTCGGCGTGCCGCCGGAGCAGCTGGCCGGGCGCAGTCTGGGCCAGCTGCTGGCGCCGGCCAGCGCCGGTCTGGTCGACGAGATCAAGTCGGCGCTCGGCAGCTTCGCACGCATCGCCCAACGCCCGACTGCGCTGGCGGCCAAGGACGGCCCCCGGTCGGTGCTGCTGTCGGGCTATGCCCTGCCCAATCGCCCCGGCGTGTTCCATATCGGGCTGGTCGCCAATACCGCGCCGGCCGTCGCCGCGCCCAAGGCGGCGGCCGGCGACCGCGACGCCGCCACCGGCCTCCTGTCCGCCGACGCCCTGGCCAAGATGGCGGGAGTGGCCAGCGAGGGCGCGCCGATCAAGATGGCGCTGCTCGACGTCGACGGCATCCAGGAGATCGACAACCGGCGGACCGCGTCGGGTGCTGCCAGCATCATGCCCAAGCTGGGCGCCCTGCTGGCGTCGCAGTCGGTCAATGGCGAGAGCGCGGCGCGGCTGGCGGCCGAGCGCTTCGGCGTGCTCATCCCGGCCGACCGCAACGAGGACGATCTGGCGAAGATGCTGCTGGAGCTGACCCGGGCGGCCGATCCCAAGGGCGTCGGCGCCAAGGTCAGCGGTAACGTCGTCGCCCTCGAGGCCGGCGGCCTCGACCAGGCCGACGTCACCCGCGCCGTGCTGTATGCCGTCAATCAGTTCGCGACGATCGCCGATGTCCACGACTTCAAGGGCAAATCCGTCCAGGACACCCTGAACGACATGGTCAAGGACGCCATCCAGCGGGTGTCCGAGCTGCGCGACGTCTTCGCCAGCAACAAGCTGCAGCTGGTGTTCCAGCCCATCGTCGAGCTGACCTCGCAGCAGGTCCGGCACCAGGAGGCGCTGAGCCGCCTGCCCGACGGCAAGTCGCCGTTCCGCATGGTGACCTTCGCCGAGGAGGCCGGCTTCGTCGCCGAGTTCGACCTGGGCGTCGCCGAGCGTGTACTGAAGATGCTGAGCGACGACCCCAAGTCCGTGAACATCGGCGTCAACGTCTCGGGCCGGTCGCTGCAGAGCCAGGTGTTCCTCAGCCAGTTCGACGCCCTGCTCGCGCGCTACGCCTCGGTGCGCCGGCGCATGATGATCGAGATCACCGAGTCAAGCCGTATCGTGAACATGGAGCTGGTCGAGAACGCGATCACCAGCCTGAAGAAGCAGGGCCACAAGATCCTGATCGACGATTTCGGCTCGGGCGCGGCGGCGTTCCACTACCTGCGCGCGTTCCAGGTCGACACGGTCAAGATCGACGGCAGCTACGTCCAGGGCATGTCGGTCAGCGAGCGCGACCGCGCCTTCGTGCGCGCCATCACCAGCCTGTGCAAGGATCTCGGCCTCGGCACCGTGGCCGAGATGGTCGAGGACGAGACCCAGGCGAGCATGCTGAAGAAGATCGGCGTCGACTATGCCCAGGGCTACCTGTTCGGCCGGCCGCAGCCGCGCCTGTCGCGGGCCGCGGCGACGTCCGAAGCGGCGCCCGCGACCGCCCGCCGGTCGGGGACCACGACCCGCTGGCAGTAGTGCCGGCGCCGGTTAGACGTTCAGCAGCAGGAACTCGCGCTCCCAGCTCGAGATGACGCGCTGATAGGCGTCGTATTCGTGCTGCTTGACATGGGCGAGCGCGGCCACGAAGCGCTCGCCCAGCACCTGGCGCAGCGGCCGCGAGCGGGTCAGCTTGACCAGGGCGTCGCTGAGATGGCGCGGCAGGGTGTGCGCCAAGTCATAGGCGCTGCCTTCGACCGGGTCGCTCGGCTCCAGCTCCTCGACGATGCCCAGATAGCCCGCCGCCAGCGACGCCGCCAGCGCCAGATAGGGGTTGGCGTCGGCGCCGGCGACCCGGTTCTCGACCCGGCGCGCCTCGGCGCTCGACACCGGCACGCGCAAGCCGGTGGTCCGGTTGTCGCGGCCCCATTGCACGTTGATCGGCGCATCGGAGTGGCGCAGCAGCCGGCGGTAGCTGTTGACGTTGGGCGCCAGCAGCGGCATCGCCGCCGGCAGGTATTTCTGCAAGCCGGCGACATAGGCGTGGAACAGCGGCGAATCCTCGCCCGACGGCTGCGAGAACAGGTTCCGGCCGGTACCGGTGTCGAGCAGGCTCTGATGGATGTGCATCGAGCTGCCCGGCTCGTTCTGCATGGGCTTGGCCATGAAGGTGGCGTAGACGCTGTGCCGGAGCGCGGTCTGGCGCACGGTGCGCTTGAACAGGAACACCTGGTCGGCCAGGTCCAGGGCCGGACCGTGGTTGAAGTTGATCTCCATCTGTGCCGCCCCGGCCTCGTGGGTCAGGGTGTCGATGTCGATCTCCTGCCGCTCGCAATAGTCGTAGACGTCCTCGAACAGCGGGTCGAACTCGTTGACCGCGTCGATGCCGTAGGACTGGCGCGCGGTCTCCGGGCGGCCGTTGCGGCCGATCGGCGGTTCCAGCGGGTAGTCGGGGTCGGTGTTGGTCTTGACCAGGTAGAACTCGAGCTCGGGCGCCACGATCGGGCGCCAGCCGCGCTCCTCGTACAGGCGCAGGACCCGGCGCAGCACCTCGCGCGGGCTGATGTCGACCGGCGTGCCGTCGGCATAGACGCAGTCGTTGATCACCTGCGCGGTCGGCTCGTCATACCACGGCACCAGCCGGATGGTGGCCGGGTCGGGCCGCAGGAAGACATCGGAGTTGGCCGGACTGGTCACGTCCTCGTCGGGCGGGTAGTCGCCGCTGATGGTCTGGACGAAGATCGCCTCGGGAATGCGCAGGCCGCGGTCGCCCTCGCTCTCCAAGAATTTCTGGGCGGGCAGGATCTTGCCCCGGGGAATGCCGGACATGTCGGGAACCAGACACTCGACCTCGGTGATCGTGTGCTGGGCGATCCAGTGCGCAAAGTTGTCCATCAATGCTCTCGGCGCCGCGGCAAAGGGCAGCGCCTGCTCCTCTCATCGGCGCTGATATGGGCACTGCGGCGGCCCTGCGGCAAGGCCGGTGCTTGCCGCACCTGACCGCGGGATGCGAGGTAACCGGCGCGATGAACGCTCTGACCGCCGCGCCCGCGCCCGTGCCCGATCCCGTGCCCGATCCCGAACGTTCCGCGGTCCGGCGCCCGGCTTACCCGCCGACCTGGTACGCCGACGCCGTGCCCCTGCCGCCGCCACGGCCGCCGCTGGCCGGCCGCCGCCGGGTCGGCACGGCCGTGGTCGGAGCGGGCCTGGCCGGCTTGGCGGCGGCCCTGACCCTGGCCGAGGCCGGGCACGAGGTCGCGGTCATCGAGGCCCGGCGCGTCGGCTGGGGTGCCACGGGCCGCAATGGCGGCCAGCTGGTGCCCGGCTACAACCCCGACATCGCGGCCCTCGTCGCCGCCTTCGGCGAGACACGGGCGCGGGCGCTGATCGACCTGGCCGAGTCAGGCCGCCGCCTGATCGCCGGCTGGGTCGAGCGCCACGCCATCGACTGTGGTCTCGCCTGGGGCTATTGCCATGCCGCCATCCGCCAGCGGCACCTGGCGGCGCTGGCCGCCGACGCCGAGCGCTGGCGCCGCTTCGGCTATCCCGGCCAGGAGCTGTGGGACCGCGCCCGGGTGCAGGCGGCGATCGGCAGCGGGCGTTACCTGGGCGGCCTGTTCGATCCGCGCGGCGGCCACGTCAATCCGCTGGCCCTGGCGCTGGGGCTGGCTGCGGCGGCCGAGGCGGCCGGCGCGCGCATCCATGAGGACAGCCCGGCGACCCACATCGACCTGGCGGCGGGGGATGTGGTCACCCCCGGCGGCCGCCTGGCCGCCGACCATATCGTCATCGCCGGCGACGCCTATCTGGGGACGCTGCTGCCGGCGCTGGGGCAGCGGGTGATGCCGATGGTCAGCTGCATGGTCGCGACCGAGCCGCTGGGCGCTTCGGGCGCCGGTATCCTGCCCGGCAACCTGGCCGTCGCCGACACCGCCAACATCCTGGACTATTTCCGCCGGAGCGCCGACGGCCGGCTGCTGTTCGGGGGCCTCGCCCGCTATGACGCCACCGAGCCGCCGGACATCGCGGCCGCCCTGCGGCCGAACCTCGAGCGGGTCTTTCCTCAGCTCGCCGGCATCGGTATCAGCCACGCCTGGTCCGGCCGGATCACCCTGACCCGCAACCGGCTGCCCGAGGTCGGGCGGATCGGCGCCCGCGGCCTGTTCGCCCAGGGCTGGTCGGGGCACGGCCTGATCCTGGCGAACCTGGGCGGGCATCTGGTGGCCCGTGCGATCCTGGGCGACGACGCCGGCTTCGCGACGCTGGCGGCGCTGGAGCATCGACGCATGCCCGCCGGATTTTTGCGCAAGGTGGCGCTGATCACAGCCACCGGGTACTATCGCCTGATAGATTGGGTGTAAGGGTCGGAGTCTGGCCCTTCTGCGTGGGTTTGCCCGCCTGACCTCGGCCCCAAGCCAACGGTGCCCAGATGAGCGTCGTCACCGATCTGCACCCGCCACCACCGCGCGAAGCCATGGGCACTGCCAGCCATTTCAAGCATCTGATCGACCTCGGCCTCGCGCTGTCGTCCGAGCACGATATCGACCGGCTGCTCGAGCGCTTCGTGCTCGGCGCCAAGGAGATCACCAACGCCGACGGCGCCACGATCTACCTGATCGAGAACGATGCGCTGACCTTCCAGATCATCCGCAACGACACGCTGGGCGTCGCCATGGGCGGCACCACCGGCAAAAGCATCCCGTTCCCGCCGGTGCCGCTCGCCCGCGACGGCAAGCCCAACCACAACAACGTCTCGGCCCATGCCGCCCTCGCCAAGGCCACGGTGGCGATCGCCGATGCCTACAAGGCCGAGGGCTTCGACTTCTCCGGCACCAAGGCCTTCGACGCCAAGACCGGCTACCGCTCGACCTCGTTCCTCACCCTGCCGATGATGAACCACAAGGGCGACGTCATCGGCGTCATCCAGTTGATCAACGCCCAGCGGCCCGGGACCAAGGAGGTCATCCCCTTCGACGCCGAGATCGTGCCGCTGGTCGAGAGCCTGGCCAGCCAAGCCGCCGTGGCGCTCGACAACCAGCAGCTGATCCAAGGGCAGAAGAAGCTGTTCGACAGCTTCATGACCCTGATGGCGGCCGCCATCGACGCCAAGTCCGAATATACCGGCGGCCATTGCCAGCGCGTGCCGGTCCTGACCGAGATGCTGGCCAAGGCCGCCTGCGAGGCGACCGAGGGGCCGTTCGCCGACTTCGCCCTCACCGAGGAGGAGTGGTACGAGCTGCAGATCGCCGGCGGCCTGCACGACGTCGGCAAGGTGACGACGCCGGTCCACATCATGGACAAGGCGACCAAGCTCGAGAAGATCATCGACCGCATCCACGACGTGAAGACGCGGTGCGAGCTGCTCAAGCGCGACGCCGAGATCGCCTACCTGAAGGCGGCGCGCGCCGAGCCGGACCGCGACGCGGATCTCCGCGCCGCCCTCGACCAGCGCCTGGCCCAGATCGACGCCGACTACGCCTTCCTGGCCGACTGCAACATCGGCGGCGAGTTCATGGCCGACGCCAAGATCGAGCGCATGAAGGAGATCGGCCGCCAGCCCATCGTGCTGGGCGGGGTCGAGCGGCCGCTGCTCGACGATGACGAGGTCATGAATCTCGCGATCCGGCGCGGGACCTTGAACGACGCCGACCGCAAGATCATCAACGATCACATCGTGCTCACCATCCAGATGCTGGAATCGCTGCCCTTCCCCAAGCAGCTGCGGCGCGTGCCCGAGATCGCCGGCGGCCACCATGAGAAGATGGACGGCACCGGCTACCCCAAGGGCCTGACCCGCGACCAGATGTCGATCCCGGCCCGGATGATGGGCATCGCCGACATCTTCGAGGCGCTGACTGCGGCCGACCGGCCGTACAAGAAGCCGAAGACCCTGTCGGAATCGATCAAGATCATGACCTTCATGCACAAGGACAGGCACATCGATCCCGATCTGTTCGAGCTGTTTCTCAAAGCCGGCCTGCACAAGGCCTATGCCGAGCGCTTCCTGATGCCCGATCAGATCGACGAGGTCGATGTCGAGGCGGTGCTCGCCTCGCTCAAGCCCAAGCCGACGGCGGCAGCCTAGGGATCGGCCGCGTGGATCACCCGGGGGAGACACCGCTCAAGGCCCTGGTCGTCGAGGACGAGCCCCTGCTCGCCCTGACGCTGACGGAGAGCCTGCGCCGCATCGGCCTGGAGGTCGTGGCCACCGTCCACGACGCCGACCAGGCGCGGCCGTGGCTCGACGGCGGCTGTGATATCGCCTTCATCGACCTCTATCTCGGCCGCGACTATGGCGGCCTCGACCTCGCCCGCACGGCCGCGGCCGCCCAGACCGCCGTGGTGCTGGTGACCGGGCAGCTCAACGACACCATTTCCGAGGCCCTGGCCCAAGGCAGCAGCGTCGCGCTGCTGGCCAAACCCTATTCGGTCGAGCAGCTGCGCGCGGTGGTCGCCGCCGTCACCCAGGGCCTGCGGCGGGCGTCGTAACCAGGACCTAACCCGGGGCCTAGCCCAGCGCCTGCTCCAGATCGGCGATCAGGTCGTCGGCATCCTCGATGCCGACCGACAGGCGCAGCAGGTCCCGCGGCACCGGGGACTCCGGGCCCTCGACGCTGGCCCGATGCTCGATCAGGCTCTCCACGCCACCCAGCGAGGTCGCGCGGGTCCAGAGCCGGGTCTGGGCCGCGGCTGCCACGGCTGCGGCCTCGCCCGCGGCGACGCGCAGCGACAGCATGCCACCGAAGCCGCCACTCATCTGGGCACAGGCGATGGCATGGCCGGGACAGGTGGCGAGACCGGGATAGAGCACGGCCGCCACCTTGGGGTGGCCGTCGAAGTAGTGGGCGATGCGCTCGGCGCTGCGGCACGCCTCGCGCACCCGGACGAACAGCGTGCGCATGCCGCGCAGCAGCAGCCAGGCCTCGAAACTGCCCAGCACGCCGCCCAGCTGGGCGTGGGCGCGCCGGACCGCCGCCCAGGCCTCGTCGTCGACCGCCGTGGTGAGCGTGCCGGCCAGCACGTCCGAATGGCCGTTCAGGTACTTGGTCGCCGAATGCATGACATAGTCGGCGCCGAACTCCAGCGGCCGGCTCAGGACCGGCGTCGCCGCCGTGGAATCGACCGCGACCCGGGCGCCGGCGCGGTGCGCGGCGGCGGCGATGGCCGCGATGTCACTGACCGTCCACAGCGGATTGGCCGGCGTCTCCAGCCACACCAGGCTGGTGCGGCCGGGCTTGAGCGCCGCTGCGACCGCCTCGGCATCGGTGCAGTCGACCAGCTCGACCCGCAGGCCCCAGGCCGTGGCCGGGCCCAGCAGCCAGTTGCGCAGCGACCAGTACATGACCTTGGGCGCGATCACGTGGTCGCCCGGCTTCAGCGACAGGAACAGCGCGGTGGCCGCCGCCATGCCCGAGGCGAACAGCAGCGAATCGACGCCGCCTTCCAGTCGGTTCAACAGCGCCTCGACCTGGTCGTAGGCCGGGTTGTCGGGTCGCCGGTAGGTGCGGCCGGAGCGGTACTGGTTGTCGGGGTCGCGCTGGAACGTGGTCGACAGATGCAGCGGCGGCACCACGGCCCGCGTCTGCGGGTCGATCCAGCCCAGCGCCTGGGCGGCCAGGGTGGCGGGATGCGGGTCGGGGCCGGCGTGGTCGTCCATCGGGCTCTCCTGCCCCGCACCAGCGGCGGGCGTGGCTGAGGATAGCCACCCCGACGCGCCTGGCAACCCGCCGGCATCCAACCGGTGAACCGTTGGTCACATCAGCGCTGCGGCGGCACCACCAGCACCGTGGTCTGGGCCGGCAAATCGGCGCGGGTCAACACGACCCGGGAGCCGTCGGCCCGACGGATCGGGTCGCGGTCGCCCAGTGCGTCGAGGAAGCGCTGCAAGCCGCCCTGGCTGAAATAGTGCACCGGCACGATCAGCTCGGGATGCAGCATGTCCAGGACCTGGACGATGCCCGGCAGGTCCAGGCTGTAATTGCCGTCGACCAGCGGCACCACCACGTCGACATGGCCAAGCGCCTCCAGGTGGGCCGGGGTCAGCAGGTGGTGCAGATGGCCGAGATGGGCGATGCACAGCCCGGCGGTCTCGAACACGAAGATCGAGTTGCCGTCATACTCGGTGCCGCCGCCCCACTGGCGGATATTGGTCGTGACGTTGAAGACGTGGACGTCGCGGACCGTCAGGTCCCAGCGCGGCGCCTCGCCGTCGATCGCCCAGCCGCGCAGCACGTGGGGGATGCCGGTGTCCGGGCGGTCGGTGAAATGGGTCTCGTGGGCATGGTTCATGGTCACGATGTCGAGGGGCGTGGGTGGCCGCACGACATCGTTGTAGTCGGTGGCGATGCGCACGCCCTGGGCGGTCTCGATGAGCACGGTGGCGTGGCCGACATAGGTCAGCGCCACGCCGGCCGCGGCCGGTTCGGGGCCGTCGGCGGCCAGTCGGATCGGCGACCCCGCTACGGGCGCCTGGCAGGCGGCGTCGGCCGTGGCCGGCAGCAACAGGGCGGCAAGCGCGACGGCGACAAGCGGCAGGGGCGTCATGGGTCACCTCCAGCAGCGGCATCGGGCCCCACACCGGGCGGCTGTGTCCGCCTCGGTGACATGGTATAGACGTCCGAACGATCAAAGGTGGGCAGCGCCATGCTAGCCGCCCCGCGCGCCGAAAGGGACCCCTCACGATGCCCAACGAGACCAGGCCTCTGCGCCGGTTCAGCGACAAGGTGCTGGCCGCGTTCCACCAGGCGTGCGACCAGGGCGACGCCGAAGCCGCGGCCCTGCTGCTGAAGGTCCTGGAGCTCAACCTGACCAAGCAGGGCGGCCGCGAGAAGATCGAGAACCGCAACGACGTTCAGGCGATCGAGCAGGCCTTCGAGCGCCTGGACACGCTGCAGCAAGCCTGACCCGGCCCGCGCCGCTGGTTTCGGCGGCGCCGTTCTCCTGCCTTGTGGACCCTACGCCGCATTCGTTACGCTGTCGGCAGGGAGGCTGCATTTCATCTTATCCGGGCGCTCCGGCGGCCGGCTGCGGGTGAACTGACCTGCTGACCGATCGGCGCCGGGTCTGCCTGCGCGTGGGCGCGCTGGCGGACGCCGATGGCAGGAGTTGGCTCGGTCCATGTTTCGCAAAGGTCCCATCCCCCCCACGCCATCGCCGTCCGACGACCAGCCGGTGACCGGCACGGTGACCTGGTTCTCGCCCAGCAAGGGCTTCGGCTTCATCAAGCCGGCCGACAACAGCGACGACATTTTCGTCCATGTCTCGGTGGTGCAGCGCTTCGGGCGTGACAACCTGCGCGAGGGCGCGACCGTCACCTGCGAAGTGGCACCGGGCAAGAAGGGGCGTCAGGTGGCCGTCCTGCTCGAGGTCGACGACAGCACCGCGGCCGCCGATGAATCAGGCGCGCGCGCCGGGCGCGGCGGCCCGGCCGCCGCGTCGGGCCCGGTCGGCGAACCCGGCACCGGGGCCATCAAATGGTTCAACGCGACCAAGGGGTTCGGCTTCATCACCCCGGACGCCGGCGGCAAGGACGTGTTTCTGCACGCCTCGGTGGTGCGCCGCGCCGGCCTGTCCGAAGTGCAGACCGGCCAGCGTTGCCGCTACACGGCCGTCGAGCGCGAGAAGGGGCCGGAGGCGCGTAGCCTGGAACTCACCGACGAGGCCGATCCCAATC
>CAZEFK010000030.1:13001-44111 GCA_964511405.1 uncultured Comamonadaceae bacterium
CCAACTGACCCGGCCCAACTGACCCGGCCCAACTGACCCGGCCCAACTGACCCGGCCCAACTGACCCGGGCGACCGACCCGGCCCCATCCCGTTCCCGTCCTTCCGATGCAGTGCGCCCGCATGACCGCTCCTGCCGCCTTCCTGACCGGCCTTGCCTTGCTGCTGGGCGCCGCTTCCTCCGCCCTGGCCTTCGACGGCCCCGAGCTCTATCCCGGCGAGCGCGCCCTGCTCCAGGCCGCCGAGAAGGAGGGCGCGGTGGTCTCGGCCAACACCGGGCCGGGCTGGGCCAATTGGGTGGCCGTCATCCGCGGTTTCGAGCAGCGCTACCCCACCGTGACGCTGACATACAACGACACGGGCTCGGGGGCGGCGGTCGCAGCCCTCGACCGAACGCGCGGCAACCCGGCGGTCGACACCGTCTACCTGATCGGCATCGGCGCGGTCGATGCCGCCAGCCGCGGCCTGCTGGCGCCGGCCAAGCCGACCAATCTCGAGCGGCTGCCCCCGGGCCTGCGCGATCCCCAGGGCCTGTGGGCGGCGGTGCATCAGATGCCGATCGTGTTCGTGGTCAACAAGCGCCGGGTCAAGGAGGTGCCGCACAGCTGGGCCGACCTCAAGAAGCCCGACTACAAGGGCGCCATCGTCTACAGCGACCCGCGGATCACCGGCGTCGGCCTGGCCACGGCGCTGGCCGCCAACTTTGCCGCCGGCAGCACCCTCGACACCATCCAGCCCGGCATCGACCTGCTGGCCGAGCTGCACCGCCTGGGCAACATCCAGGCCGTGGACAACGGGTCGCCCTACACCCGCTTTCTCAGGAGCGAAATTCCGGTCTGGATCACGTATGAGATGGATGGCCTGCGCGCCAAGTACGATGACGGCATGGGCAACGACGTCGAGGTCGTGGCCCCGGCCGACGGCACCGTCTCGACCCCCTATGCCATCGGCCTGGTCAAGGGCGCGCGCGACGAGAACGCGGCCAAGCTGTGGATCAACTATGTGCTGAGCGAGCAGGGCCAGCGCCTGTTCGCCGAGGGCTATGTCCGCCCGGCCCTGCCCAACCTGGCGCTGCCGAGCGAGGTCGGGAGCCGGCTGGTGCCGCTGCCCAAGGTCGACCTGCCCGACCTCATGCGCGTGATCCTGCGCAAGCCCGACATCGATCGCGCCTGGGTCAAGGCCGTACCGCAGAACTGACGCGGACGCGCCCAGAACCGATCAAATCTGATCATCGAGGCCGGGTTGCCGGCTTCGACCTGACCTGCCACCGCCGGGCAGCGATGACGGCCCAGACTCCCTCGACGAGGCCGAAGGGCCACGCGCCCTGCAGAAAGCCATAGATCGACGCCAGGATGCACGCGGCGGCGAAGGCCAGGACGAACCAAGGGCTCCGATCCTCCGCGGCATAGAAGACCAGCATCAGGGTCACGGCGACGAGGCCGAACAGGGTCAGCGCGTCCACGCTCTCATCCAAGGGGCGTCCCCGTGCGCCGCGGCGGCTATGCCGCCGCCAATCGCCGCCCGCGGCGCGGGCGCAGCACCAGCCAGGCGACGATCGCCAGGTTCAGCAGGTTCCAGGCGGCGCCGTGGAGGAAGGCGGCACGGTAGGACCGGGTGAGGTCGAAGATCGCGCCCGCGGCGAAGCCGCCGACCGCCATGCCCAGGATGGTGGCGGTCACGACCAGGCCGATGCGCCGGCCGGCCTCGCGCGGCGGCAGGAATTGGCGGATCAGCACGGCGTACATCGGCACGATGCCGCCCTGGAACAGCCCGAACAGGCCCGACACTACGAACAGCGAGGACAGCGAATCGAACGGCACATAGAGCAGCAGCGCCAAACCCTGCATGGCCGAGCCCAGGATCAGCATCGGTCCGCCGCCGATGCGGTCGGCGACCAGGCCCGAGCCGATGCGGCTGATGATGCCCAGCCCCAGCATCATCGACAGGATGCGGGTCCCGATGGCGATGCCGTAGCCCAGGTCGCCGCAATAGGCGACCAGATGCACCTGCGGCATCGACATCGCCATGCAGCAGGAAAAGCCGGCCACGGCCAGCAGCGCCTGGAGCCGGCCCGGGCTGATCCCGAGGTCGGCCTGAGCGGCCTCGGCCGCCCGCTCGGCCGCCGCCAAGCTCGCCGCCGACGGCCGCCGGCGCAGGGCCAGGGCCAAGGGCGCCAGGATCGCAAAGGCGGCGATGCCCAGCCCGACATGGGTGAGGCGCCAGCCGTCGGTGGCCATGAAATGGGCGATGATCGGCGGCCACACGGCGCCGGCCATGTAGCTGCCCGACGCCGCCACCGTTACCGCCAGCGCCCGATGCCGGCGAAACCAATGCGACAGGTCCGACATCAGCGGCCCGAAGCCGGTTGCCGCCCCGGTGCCGATGAACAGGGCGTGGGCCAACGCGAATTGCCACAGGCTGGTCGCCTGCGCCGCCATCACGTAGCCCAGCAGGAGCAGCACGGCGCTGGCCAGCACCGACAGCGCCAGGCCGAAGCGGTCGACCACCCGCCCCATCAGGGTGCAGCCGACGGCAAAGCCGATCATGACGCAGCTAAAGGGCAGCGATGCGTCGCTGCGCGCGATCAGGAACTCAGCCTGGATCGCCGGGAGCGCCACCACCACCGACCAGGTGCCGACGCAAGCGACGGTGCCGACCAGCAGCGATGCGGCCAGCCGCGCCCACGCATAGGGGCCGTCGGTCTCGGTCTGGGCGGGGGCAGCAAGGGTGGCCACGGCCAGCGCCTTTCTTGATCTGGATTGCGCCCGCCATTCTAGAGATCGGCGGCTGGCGCGACAGGACCCGGGCCGGCGTTGCGGCGCGTGGGGGCATGCGGACGGCGCATGACGGGCGTGGCGGCGCCCGGCGCGGGTCTGCTAGCCTCCGCCGCCCCCACGTCCGATCGGAGCAACAATGCTGACCAGGTGCTGCGCCGCCATCCTCCTGTCCTGGGCCGCACTGACCGCCACGGCCCAAAGCGAGACCGTGCTGCGGGTGGCGCCCCCCGTCGATCTGTCACAGCTCGACCCCGTGGCGACCAACGCCGCCGTCACCAAGACCCATGGCTACCTGGTCTATGACGAGCTGTTCGCCATGGACGCCCGGGGCGCGCCGCAGCCGGAGATGGTCGACCGGTACACCGTCAGCCCCGACCGGCTGCACTACATTTTCACTCTGCGCGGCGGGCTCGCCTGGCCGGACGGCTCACCGGTCACGGCAGCCGACGTCGTGCCGTCGATCCGGCGCTGGGCGGCCCGCAGCCCCGGCGGCCAGATCCTGCTGGCGCGCGCCACGGACATCCGGGCCCTCGACGGCCAGAGCTTCGCCATCGACCTCAAGCAGCCCGACAGCGACCTGATCGCGGCCCTCGCCGATCCGGTCACGCCGCTGTTCGTGATGCGCGCGCAGGAGGCGGCCACCGATCCCTTCCAGTCGATCGCCACGGTCGTCGGGTCGGGCCCCTTCGTGTTCGACGCCAAGGCCTACCGTCCGGGCAGCCGCGCCGAATACACCCACAACCCGGCCTACCGGCCACGGCCCGAGCCGGCGAACGGCATGGCCGGCGGCAAGTCCCCCAACATCGACCGGATCGTCTGGCAGGTGATGCCCGACCCCAACACCGCGATCGCCGCGCTCAACGCCGGCGAGGTCGACCTCGTCGAGAACCCGTCCTTCGACCTGCTGCCGATCCTGGCCAAGAACCCCGACGTGGTGGTGCGGACCAAGGACAACATGGGCTACATGGCGATCCTGCGGCCCAACCACCTGGCCCCGCCGTTCGACAATCCCAAGGCCCGCCAGGCCTCGGCCGCGCTCATCGACCAGCAGGACTACCTGCAGGCGATGGTCGGGCGCCCCGACTATGAGCGGCCCTGCGCCGATCCCTTCGGCTGTGGGCGCGCCACCGAGGCGGCCCCGGCCCCGCCCGTGCCGGCCGACCTCGACCGGGCAAAGCAGCTGTTCGCGGAGGCGGGATATCACGGCGAGCCGATCGTGGTGCTCGATCCCAGCGACCTCGAGATCATCCATGCCATGACCCAGGTCACGGTCCAGCAGCTGCGCAAGGCGGGCGTCACCGTCGACCAGCAGACCACGGACTGGGCGACGCTGCTCAAGCGCCGGCTGGTCAAGGACCCGCCGTCCAAGAACCCGGCGGGCTGGCACCTGGTCCATTTCACCGTCCCGGTCGAGGCCCTGCAGGACCCGGCCAGCCACCCCTTCCTCGACTCGTCCTGCGCCCAGGCCAACCAGTTCGGCTGGCCCTGCGATCCGGAGATCGAGCGTCTGCGCCTGGCCTATGTCGACGCCGCCACGCCCGAGGACCAGGCCGCGGTCAAGAACTCGCTGCGCCAGCGCTTCGCCCAGTCGCTGCCGTTCCTGGTCGTCGGCCAGTACTACCGCGCCGTCGCCTACCGGAAGTCGGTCCACGGCCTGATCGACGGGCCCTACATGGTGTATTGGGGCGCGACGGTGCAATAGGGCGGGCGCGGCGCCGGCTACGCGGCGCCACGGTCGCCGCCGCCCCGACATCGCGGTGTCGCAAAATTGAGATTTTGCTCTTTACATGAGACGGGCCTGTGGCATCCTGATGCCGACGCTGGCATGCGGGATGCAGCACCCGCCTTCTTTCGTCCAACAGAGGGGGATCCCGCGTGACCAAGGCACAGGCAGCACTGACGGACGCATCCGCACCCACCGAGGTCGACAGCGGGGCCGTCAAAGCCCTGATCGGATCGGCCCTCGGCTACGCCATGGACGGCTTCGACCTGCTGATCCTGGGCTTCATGCTGAAGAGCATCGCGGCCGAGCTGGCCCTGAGCCCGGCGCAAGGGGCGTCACTGGTCACCGTGACCTTGGTCGGCGCCGTGCTCGGCGGCATCGGTTTCGGCATGCTCGCCGACCGCCTGGGCCGGGTCCGGGTGCTGACCTGGACGATCGTGGTGTTCGCGGTCTTCACCGGCCTGTGCGCGCTGTCCCGGGGCTATTGGGACCTGCTGGCCTACCGCACCCTGGCCGGCCTGGGCCTGGGCGGCGAGTTCGGCATCGGCATGGCCCTGGTCGCGGAGGCCTGGCCGGCGTCCCAGCGTGCCCGGGCCTCCAGCTATGTCGGCCTGGGCTGGCAGCTGGGCGTGCTGGCGGCGGTGCTGCTCACGCCGATCCTGCTGCCCCAGGTCGGCTGGCGCGGCATGTTCGCGATCGGGATCCTGCCGGCCGTCGCCGCCTATTTCATCCGGCATTCGCTGCACGAGCCCGAGCTGTTCGTCGCCAAGAGCCGGATCCAGCCGTCGGGGGCGGCCCCCCTGCTGCTGGTCAAGGACGCCGCCACCGCCAAGGCCAGCCTGGGCATGGTGATCCTCTGCTCGGTCCAGAACTTCGGCTATTACGGCGTGATGATCTGGCTGCCCAACTACCTGGCCAGCCGGTTCGGCTTCGCGCTGACCCAGTCGGCGATTTGGACGGCGGTCACCATCGCCGGCATGGCCGTCGGCATCTTCCTGTTCGGCCATATCGCCGACCGCATCGGGCGCCGTCCCGCCTTCTTCGGCTACATGGCCGGGGCGGCGGTCATGGTCGTGGTCTACTCGACCCTGACCGACCCCGCCCAGCTGCTGGTCGCCGGCGCGGTCATGGGCTTCTTCGTCAACGGCATGCTGGGCGGCTACGGCGCGCTGATGAGCGAGCTCTACCCGACCGCGGCCCGCGCCACGGCGCAGAACCTGCTGTTCAACATCGGCCGCGCCGTCGGCGGCTTCGGGCCCGTGGTCGTCGGCGCCATCGCCGCCACCTACAGCTTCCAGGTCGCGATCGCGATGCTGGCGGCGCTCTATGTCCTCGACATCGTCGCCATGTGGGCGCTGATCCCCGAACGCCGCGGCGCCGAGCTCGCCTGATGGCGCCCGACCCGGTCTGCCGGCAGCCGAGCGTCGTGGCCGAGCTGGCGGAGATCGTCGCCAACGCGGCGGTGAACGGCGAGTATCGCCACCTGATCGCCGCCTGCGGCGCCGAGGCGGCGGCCGCCCGGCCGGGTCAGTTCTTCCAGCTGCTGTGCCCGGCGCCGCCGGGCGAGCAGCCCTTCCTGCGCCGCCCCATGAGCGTCTATGGCGCCGACCCGGCCCGGCGCCAAGTCGAGTTCCTGTACAAGGTGACCGGGTCGGGCACCCGCGGCCTGGCCACGCTGCGCCCGGGCGACCGTCTCGACCTGATGGGTCCGCTGGGCGTCGGCTTCCGGCTGGATCCGGCCTGGCGCCGGATCGTGGCGGTCGGGCGCGGCGCCGGGCTCGCGACGCTGGCGCCGCTGGCCGCGGCCGCCCGGGCCAGCGGCATCGGGGTCACCGCCATCCTCAGCGCCCGGCGCCCGGACCTGCTGGTCTCGGTCGACCGCTTCGACCGCGAGGGCGCCGCGGTCATCGCGGTGACCGACGCCGCGCAGACCAGCGGCCCGGCCCATGTCGAGCGCCTGCTGCGCCGCTTGATCGCCGAGGGCGCCTGTGACGCACTGTTCACCTGCGGCTCCAGCCGGCTGCTGCGGGTGCAGCAGCGGCTGGCCCAGGAGTTCGGCCTGCCCGGCCAGGTCGCGCTGGAGCAGCAGATGGCCTGCGGCATCGGCCTTTGCTACTGCTGCGTGCGCGACTTCAATGTCGGGGGCGCGCTGGTCCACCGCCGGGTGTGCTGGGACGGGCCGGTGTTCGACCTGATGGAGGCGCTGCCGTGACCCCCCTGGACCTGGGCATAGATCGGGGCGTCGACCTGTCGGTGCGGGTCGGCGGGCTCGCCCTGCGCAACCCGGTGATGCCGGCGTCGGGCACCTTCGCCGAAGGCCTGGCCAAGGTCATCGACTTCAACCGGCTGGGCGCCATCGTCACCAAGACGATCACGCGCGAGCACCGCCTCGGCAATCCGCTGCCGCGGGTGGTCGAGCGCCCGGGCAGCCTGATCAACGCCATCGGCATCCCGTCGCGCGGCGTGCCCTATTTCGTCGAGCACACGCTGCCGCTCTATGCCGGCTACGACACGCCGCTGGTGGTCTCGATCTCCGCGCCCTCGGCCGAAGGCTTCGCCAGCCTGGCGGCGGAGCTGTCGATCCCCGGCGTCGCCGCCATCGAGGCCAACATCTCCTGCCCGAACATCGAGGAGGACGGCAAGGCGTTCGCCATGCGCGCCGCATCGACCGAGGCCGTGACCCGCCAGCTGCGGGCCGCGACGTCGCTGCCGCTGTGGGTGAAGCTGACCCCCAACACCGGCGACATGCCGGAGGTGGCCCGGGCGGCCGAGGCCGCGGGCGCCGACGCCGTGGTGGTGGCCAACACCATCCTGTCGATGGCGATCGACGTGAAGACCTTCCGCCCCTGCCTGGGCAACATCCTGGGCGGGCTGTCCGGCCCGGCGATCAAGCCGATCATCCTGCGCCACGTCTTCCAATGCGCGAAGGCCGTCACCATTCCGGTGATCGGCTGCGGCGGCATCGCCACGGCCGACGACGCGGCCGAATACCTGCTGGCCGGCGCCGCCGCCGTGCAAGTCGGGACCGCGACCTTCCTGCAACCCGCCGCCATGATCGCGATCATCGACGGCCTCGCCGAGTTCTGCCGCCGCCGCGAGATCCCGCGGGTGCGCGATCTGGTCGGCGGCGTCGTTATCGAGGAAGCCGACGAGCCCGACCTCGCCTGGCTGACGCCGGCGCCATGACCGCGGCCCAGTCCCCGTTCGGGTCCGACCACGTGCGCGACCGCGCCTTGGCCGAGCAGCTGTTCGCCGAACTCGCGGCGCGCACCGGCGATGGCGTCGGCATCACCCGCGCCAGCTATGGCGACGGCGAGTCCGCCGCCCTCGACATCATCGAGCGGGCGGCGCGCACCCTCGGCCTCGACGCCGAGCGCGACGCCGCGGCCAACCTGGTCGTGACCCTGCCCGGCCGCGAGCCGGATCTGCCGATCCTGGCCTGCGGATCGCATCTCGACTCCGTACCCCAGGGTGGCAATTACGACGGGGCGGCCGGCGTCGTGGCCGGCCTTGCCATCCTGGCCGGATTCCGGGCCGACGGCCTGCGGCCGCGGCGCACGATCCGGCTGTTCGGACTGCGCGGCGAGGAAAGCGCGCGCTTCGGCCGGGCCTATGTCGGGTCGGGGGCGCTGCTCGGGCGGCTGGCGGCGGTCGACCTCGCGCTCACCGCCGCCGACACCGGCCGGACGCTTGGCGACTGCCTGCGCGACGCCGGCGCCGACGTCGATCGCATCGCCCGCGGCGCGCCGCTGCTGGACCCGGCCCGGATCGCCGCCTGGGTCGAGCTGCATATCGAGCAGGGACCGGTGCTGGCGGCCCGCAACCTGCCGGTCGGCATCGTCACCGGCATCCGCGGCAATATTCGGCACCGGGTCGTGACCTGCACCGGCGAGCCCGGCCACTCGGGCGCCGTGCCGCGCTGGCTGCGCCGCGACGCGGTGTTCGCGGCGGCCGAGCTGCTGAGCCATCTCGACCGCCATTGGCGCACGCTCCTGGAGCGCGGCCGCGATGTGGTCGTGACCGCCGGCGTGTTCGGAACCGACCCGCAGGAGCATGCGATCGCCCGCATCCCCGGCACCGCCCGCTTCAGCTTCGAGATCCGCAGCCAGAGCCTGGCGACCCTGGAGGCGTTCTATGACCTGTTCGTCTCGGAATGCGGGCGCATCGGCGACGAGCGCGGGGTCGACTTCCGGCTCGACCGGCGGCTGGATTCGGCGCCGGCGGTGATGGACGCGGACTGGGTGGCGCGGCTCAAGGCGGCGGCCCGCGGCCTGGGCCTGCCCGACGAGGAGATCCCCAGCGGCGCCGGCCATGACGCCGCAGTGTTCGCCAATGCCGGGGTACCCAGCGCCATGGTCTTCGTGCGCAACGAGCACGGCTCGCACAATCCCCGCGAGGCCATGGCCATTGACGACTTCCTGTCGGGCGTGGCGGTGATGCGGGCGGCCCTGCGGGAGGCGGCGCAATGACCGGATCATCCATCGGCGAGCGGACCGCGGCGCTGCTGCTCGAAGCCGGCGCCATCCATGTCAGCCGCCGGCAGCCCTTCATCCTGGCCGCGGGCTGGGCGAGCCCCGTCTATGTCGACGTCAGGCTGCTGGTCGGCGAGCCGACGCTGCGCCGCGCGGTCACCAGCTTGGCCGCCGCCCAGGTCCGAACGATGCCGGACGCAGACCGGATCGACGCGGTGGCCGGGGCCGAGACCGCCGGCATACCGTTCGCCGCCTGGCTGGCCGACCGGCTGGACCTGCCGTTGCGCTATGTACGCAAGCATCCGCTGGGCGTCGGCCGCAACGCCCAAGTCGAAGGCGGCCCGGTCGAGGGCCGGCGCGTACTGCTGGTCGACGATCTGACCACCGACGGCGGCAGCAAGCTGGGGTTCGTCAGGGGACTGCGCGCCGCGGGGGCGACGGTCGACCGCATCCTCACCATCTTCTATCACGACGCGTTCCCGGGTGCGGGGACGCGCCTGGGCGACGCCGGCCTCGCGCTGCACGCGCTGGCGACCTGGGCCGACGTGCTGCGCGGCGACGCGGCCGGCCGCCTGGCGCCCGAGGACCGCGCCGCGATCGCCGAGTTTCTGGCCGATCCCGTCGCCTGGTCGGCGCGCCATGGCGGCCGCGTCGGTCAAGCCAAGCCGAACCAACCGAACGAGGCGGACCGATGAACGAGTTGCTGACCTGGTTGCGCGCACAGCAGGTGGGCGTGCGCACCTGCACCGAATTCCAGGAGCGGGCGCTGGCCCTACGCGCGGCCGAGCCGCAGCAGGCGGCGCTGCTGCGGCTGCTGGCCGACCTCGCCGGCCGCTTCGTCGACCGCTACTACGATCAGCCGCTGTCGATCGACGTCGCCGCCCGCGCCCTCGACACGCTGACCGGCTTCGTCACCCGAGCCGTGGACCGGACGGCCGCCGGCCCGGGCGAGATGCTGGCGCTGCTCAACGAGATCGGCACCGCCGAGCTGGCGTGATTCAGACGACCGCCGGGGCGAACACGCGCAGGCGGTGGCCGTCGGGGTCCAGGGCCACGAAGGTGAAGCCGAAATCCAGCTGAGTGGGCGGCTGGGCGATCGCCAGGCCGCGGGCCGCCCAATCAGCATGGAGGGCATCGACCGCGGCGGCGTCGGCCACCGCGAAGCCCAGCTCGCTGCCGCCCGCGGCCTGCGGCGCCGGCTCCGCGGTGTGGCGCGACCACAGGCCGAGCTTGGTGCCGGCGGCCATCGCGAACATGGCGAAGGTGGGCGACTGCTCGATCGGCTGGCGACCGAGCAGGCCGGCGTAGAAGGCCGCGCTGGCGGCGGGGCTGTCGACGAACAGAAGGACGATATCGAGCTCGGGCATGGCCGGGTTCCTTGGTTGGTGACCGGCTCAGGCTAGGACGGACCACTGCCAGTTTCTGGCAGCATCGATTTTTCGATCGGAGCCCGGTTGAAGCCGACACGGTTTCGATATATCTATATCTTCGATATAACGAAACCCAGTCGGAGCACCGATGTTCCACCATCTCCGCCATCATCTGCACCGCCATGCCGAGCGGCGCTTCGCCCGCGATCCGCTGGGCGGCGGCGACCACGGCCATCATCACCATCATCGCCACGGCCGCCGCGGCCGACCGTTCGACCATGGCGAGCTGCGCTTCATCGTGCTGCGCCTGATCGCCGAGCAGCCACGCCACGGCTATGAGATCATCAAGGCGATCGAGTCGGCCTTCGGCGGCACCTACAGCCCCAGCCCCGGCGTCATCTATCCGACCCTGACGCTGCTGGAGGAGCTGGGCCACGCCAGCGTCGAGGAACAGGCGGGCAAGAAGCGCTACGCCGTCACCGAGGCCGGCCGCGCCTTCCTGGAGGCCAACAGCGGCGCCGCGGCCGCCGCCATGGCCCGCATGGACGAGGCCCGCGAGGCCATGGGCGGCGGCCCGCCGGCGCCGATCTTCCGCGCCATCCACAACCTGAAGCTGGCCGTGAATCTGCGCCTGGGGCGCGGCCCCTTGAACGACGAGCAGGTCAGGCGCATCGCCGAGACCCTCGACGCCGCCGCCGCCGCCATCGAGCAGATCTGACCCGGGAGATCACCCATGCCCACCGCCATCGCCACCGTCCGCACCGACGCCGGCAGCCGCTACCTCCAGCAGCTGTGCAAGCATTTCGCGCACAAGCTGCCGGCCCGCTTCGACCCGCAGCACGGCCGGATCGAGTTTCCGGCCGGTCTGTGCACCCTCGCGGCCGCACCCGACGGCCTGACCCTGACCGTCGAGACGCCCGACGCCGACTCGCTGGCCCGCCTCACCGACGTAGTGGCGCGCCACCTCCAGCGCTTCGCCTTCCGCGAGGAGCCCGCCGTCGCGTGGACGCATCGCTAGGAAGTCGGGCTAGCTAGCGCTCCCGAATCCCCTCCGCCGCCTTCCATTCCTTCAACAGCGCCGGCCGGCGGCGCGGATAGCGGGTCTCGGTGGCGGTCAGGGCCGCGATGCGGTCGGTGCGGAAATGCCGGAAGCCCTGGCGCAGCTCGCACCAGGCCGCGACCACCCGGGCCCCGTCGAAGTAGCCCAGCGCGAATGGCCAGATCGTGCGCGCGGTCTCCGGCCCGGTGCCGGCGCTGTAGCGGATCTCTAGCTTGCGTTCGCGCCGGATCGCCTGGCGAATGACCGCGACCTCGGCGTCGCCGGCAGCGATCGGCAGGCCCGGGCCGATCGTCGATCGGCCCGGACCGACCAGCAAGGTCGACTGATCGACCAGGTCGCGCAGGTCGGGCGGCAGCACGGCGGCAATGCGCGCGAGCGCATCGCGCGCCGCCGCCGCCAGCCTGATGTCGCCACGCTGGACGACCCAGCGCGAGCCCAGCACCAAAGCCTCGATCTCCTCGTCCGAGAACATCAGCGGCGGCAGCAGGAAGCCCGGCCGCAGCAGATAGCCGACGCCGGGCTCGCCGTCGATCCGCGCCCCCTGCGCCTGTAGGCTGGCGATGTCGCGATAGAGGGTGCGCAGGCTGATCCCCAGCTCGGCGGCCAGGCTGCGGCCGCTGACCGGGCGGCGGTGCCGGCGCAGCATCTGGATCAGGTCGAGCAGGCGCTCGGCGCGCGACATCTCAGCCCGCCAGCACGGTCAGCCACGGCCAGCGGGCCTGGTAGCTGCGGCACTTCTCCTGGAAGCGCGCGGTCAGCGGGTTCAGCGGATTGGGGCGCAGGACGCCGGCATAGAGATCGTCGAGCCCATAGGGCGCATAGATCTCCAGCCCGCTCCCGGCCGGGCGCACGCCCAGCGACGTGCACGGCACCAGGAAGCGGTCGATGCCGTCGCGGGCCGAGCCCAGGGGCGGATAGGCACTGCCGAAGCGCTGCGGATACCACAGATGGACGCGCGCCTGGTTGCGGACCTCGGCCACGCACCCCAGGTCGCCCAGCCCCGCGCCGACGCGGCGGATGACCTGGTCCTCGGCGGCCCAGGAGAGGTCGCCGGCGTCGAAATAGAACAGGTCGTAGTCGCGGATAGCAGCCTCCGGGGCTTGGTCGGACAGGCGATTCCACACGGTCTGCGCCAGGCAGCCCGCGACCAGCCAGCCGTCGGCGAGCCCGAGTCGCGGCCAGTGCGCCAGGATTGCCCGGACGACCGTGTTGCTTTGGACGTCGGCGATGAACCGGTCCTGCATCCTGCCTCCGCTTCGCGTGCGGCTTATGTCAGTTTGAGCCGCATGCCACCGGAGGGTCCATGACCGATGCCCCTGCCCCGCTGATCCCGGCCCTGGCCGGTGTCTACCGCCGCGTCGGCGGCTGGGGGTATCCGCTGATCCGCATCGCCGCCGGCCTGATGCTGGTGCCCCACGGCTGGGCCAAGCTGGTCGACGGCGAGGTCCACCAGCTGGCCGCCAATTTCGCCGTCGTCGGGCCGGTGCCGGCCGGCTTCTGGGCCTATCTGGTCGCCTCGGTGGAGCTGTTCGGCGGGCTGCTGCTGGCGGCCGGGCTGCTGACACGCCTGGCGGCCGCGGCGATCGCGATCGAGATGGCGGTCATCGTGCTGAAGGTGCATCTGGCCAACGGCTTCTTCTGGACCCGGCTCGGCTACGAGTTCCCGCTGCTGTGGGGCCTGGTCTGCCTGGGCATCCTGTGTGCGGGCAGCGGCCCGGCCTCGCTCGACCGGGCGATCGGCCGCGAGCTGTAGCTAGCCGCGGAAAATTTCAAACTTATAATATCGGTCAAGCCCCACGCAGGGCACCCCAAAGGGAGAACCATCATGCCCCAAACCTGGCGGACAGCAGGGCTCGCCGCCGCCGCGGCGCTGGCCCTCGGCCTCGCCGCCCCGGCCCAGGCCCAGGACGAGGTCAAGATCGGCCTCTTGTTCGAAGTCACCGGCCCGATCGCCAGCTTCATCCCGGCGCTCATGGATTCGGCGAACCTGGCGGCCGATCAGATCAACGCCAATGGCGGCATCCTGGGCAAGAAGCTGCGGCTGGTGGTGGCCGATGCCCAGGGCACGGCCCAGGGCGCGGTCGACGCCGCATCCAAGCTCGCCAACGTCGAACCGGTGCCGATCATCGTCGGCGCGCTGACCTCCGGCGCCACCGTCGCGGCCGCCAATGCGGTGGCGGTGCCGCAGGGCGTGCCCATGATCTCGCCGACCGCGACGACGCCGCAGTTGACCACCATGGACAAGAAGGACCTGGTGTTCCGCATCGTGCCCAGCGACACCTACCAGGGCATCGTGCTGGCCGACGTGCTGATGGACCGTGGCATCAAGGACGTGGCGCTGACCTACGTCAATAACGACTACGGCGTCGGCATCGCCGAGAATTTCCGCAAGGCCTACACGGCCAAGGGCGGCAAGATCACCGCCGATCAGGTGCACGAGCCGCAGAAGAGCTCCTACCGCTCCGAGCTCGCCACGCTCGCCGCCGGCAAGTCGAAGACCCTGGTGCTGATCGCCTATGCCGGCGACAGCGGCCTGACGATGGTGCGCCAAAGCCTGGAGAACGGCTTCTTCGACGGCTTCGTCGGCACCGACGGCCTGCGCGACAACCTGCTGTTCAAGGAGATCGGGGCCGCGAACCTCAAGGGCATGTTCGGCACCGCGCCGACCTCGGCGCCCGACACCGACGCCAAGAAACGGTTCACCGCGGCCTATGCCCAGGCCTACAAGTCGGCCGAGAACAAGCTGTTCATCGAGCAGGTCTACGACGCCACCATGATGGCGGCGCTGGCGATCCAGAAAGCCGGCTCGACCGACCGCAAGGCGGTGCATGACGGCCTGCGCGCCATCGGCACCGACAAGGGCGAGGCCGTGATGCCCGGCGACTGGGCCAAGGCCGTGCAGCTGATCAAGGACGGCAAGCCAGTCGTCTATCAGGGCGCGTCCGGCGTCCACGCCTTCGACGCCCATGGCGACGTCACCGGCTATATCGGCGAGTGGGTGGTCGACGGCGACAAGTACAAGGAAATCAAGGTGTTTGCGCCGAAGTAATCCTTAGCGGCAGACTGCCGAGATTCGCTCCTCCTCCCCTTGCGGGAGGAGGGGTCTTTATTTTGGGCGCCGAGGCCTCAAACCTGGAGCGCCAGGGTCAGGATCGTGTCGGTGCCAAACTTGCCGGACTGGATCCGCTCGGCGAACTGGGTGGTGCCGTCGGCGGTCCGCAGGCCGCCGACCACCGTCCCCCAATCGCCCGCCGAGGTGTAGTAGGCGCCGGTGAAGCGCCAGCTCCCGTCCGATTGATGCACCAGGCTGCGGTCCTCGCCGGTCGACTGCCCTTCGGAGAAGGTGGTCGTCACGTCGTGGTCGCGGCCGGTGCCGTCGACCGTCTGCGAGTCGTCCTCGAAGAAGGACCGGCCATCGGCGCCGATGCCTGCGCTCTGGCTCTCCAGGCGGCCATTGGCGTCGCGCTTGGTCATCGCGGTGTAGTGGCCGGACCGCCCGGTAGCGTCGGTGTAGCTGACCTCGGTGAAGGTCACGCCGTCATAGGCCGTGGTGGTGGCGCTGTAGCTGCCGGTGCCGGGCGCGCCGTCCAGCGTCGCCTTGATGCTGCCCTTGACCGTGCCGGCGCTGGGCTGGGTGCCGGGCGCGAACAGCCCGGGAATGATGCTGGTCATGCCAGGGATTCCGTCGTTTTGAAGGAATTGCCGCCCAGTATAGCGGCAAGGGCTATCTCTTCGCCAGCCTCTCCGGCAGCAGGCCTTGGGGGAAGCGCTGCAGCACCACCTGCAGCAGCAGCCCGATCAGGAACACGCGCAGATAGGCGGCCCGCGTCTGCCAGTCCGGCGGCAAGCCGCCGGTCACAAGCTCGGTGCCCGACCAGATCGCCCACAGCACGCCGGCGCCCAGGATCGCGCCCCGGTTGTTGCCGCTGCCGCCCGCGATCAGCATGACCCAGACCAGGAAGGTGGTGGCCAGGGGCTCGGTGGCGTCGGGCCCGATATATTTGAAGGCATGGGCGGTCAAGGCGCCGGCCAAGCCCATGACCATGGAGCCCAGCACGAACGCCTGGGCGCGGAATGCCTCGACATCCTTGCCGCTGGCCGCCGCCGCGGCCTCGTTCTCGCGGATCGCCCGCATCACCCGGCCCCACGGCGAGCGCGCCGCCACCTCCAGCGCCGCATAGACGGCGGCGATCGTGGCCGCGATCACGGCCAGGAAGCCCAGGTCCGACCACGGCGACGGCCAGGCCTCGAACGGCCGCGGGATGCCGGAGATGCCGCGCGGGCCGCTGGTCAGCCACAGCTCGTTCTTCAGCACCAGCCGCAGGATCTCGGCGATCCCGATGGTGGCCATGGCCAGGTAGTCGGTGCGCAGGCGCAGGCAGATGCGCGCCACCGCCCACCCCACCCCGCCGGCCGCGGCCATCGCCGCCAGGCATCCGACGGCAACCGGCAGCCCGAACCCGCCCAGATGGTCGGGGCTGGGCGGCGTGGTCAGGATCGCGGTGACATAGGCGCCGACCGCGAAGAAGCCGGCGATCCCGGCGTTGAACAGCCCGGTGAAGCCCCATTGCAGGTTGAGGCCCAAGGCCAGCACGGCATAGATGCCGGCCAGGGTCAGCAGGGTGACGCCGTAGAGGGCGAGGCTGGCGACGGTCATCCGGCCACCACCCGGCCGCGGAACAGCCCTGTCGGGCGCCAGATCAGCAGCACCACCATGACCGCGAAGGCGAGGCCGGTCTTGTAGCCCGGCGACAGCACGGGATGGCCCAGCAGCACCGGCGCCGTCGACAGCTCCTCGGCGATGCCGATCACCAGCCCGCCGGCGGCGGCGCCGTAGCTGCTGCCGATGCCGCCCAAGATGGCGGCGGCGAACACCGGCAGCATCAGGTTCCAGCCCATGTTGGGCACGAGCTGGGTGTCGAAGCCCAGGAACACGCCGGCGATCGCGGCCAGCCCGGCGCCGATCGCCCAGGTGGCGCGGATCACCGCCTCGGTGTCGATGCCGCTGATGCGCGCCAGGGTCGCGTCGTCGCTCATGGCCCGCATCGCCTTGCCCAGGCGCGTGCGGGTCAGGAACAGGTGCAGGGCCACGACCAGGGCCAGGGTGGCCGCGATCATCCACAGATGCCGTTCGGCGATCCGGATCGTGTCGAACAGCACCAGCGGCCGCTGGATGCCGGTGCGGTAGGAGACCGGCGTCACCCCCCAGATCAGCTCGACCAGCGAGCGCACCATCAGCGCCAGGCCGAAGGACGCGATCACCGCCATCACCGGCGGGCCGCCGCGGAACGGCCGGTAGCACAGCCGGTCGATGACCAGCGCCAGCCCGGCCGTGGCCGCCATCGCCGCCGGCACCGCCAGCCACACCGGCCAGCCGAGGTCGGCGATCCCGGTCAGGGCGACATAGGCGCCAAAGGTCATCACGTCGCCATGGGCGAAGTGGGCGAAGCGCAGGATCCCGAACAGCATCGACACGCCGATGGCGCCGAGCGCGTAGATGCAGCCCAGCACGACGCCCGGGATGAGATAGAAATTCACCACCTCGACCATGGGACTAGCCACCCAGGAAGGAATCGGCCACCTCGCGGTTGGCCAGCAGGTTGGCGCCGGTATCCGTGAAGCGGTTGCGCCCGGTCTGCAGGACGTAGCCGCGGTCGGCGATCTCCAGGGCCTGACGGGCGTTCTGCTCGACCATCAGCACGGCGACGCCGGTGCGCGCGATCGCCGCCACCTTGGCCAGGATCTCGTCCTGGAAGCGCGGGCTCAATCCCGCGGTCGGCTCGTCCAGCATCAGGATCCGGGGCTCCAGCATCAGCGCCCGGCCCATGGCCACCATCTGGCGCTGGCCGCCCGACAGCTCGCCGGCGGCCTGGCGGCGCTTGTCGCGCAGCGGCGGAAACAGGCCATAGACCTGCTCGATCAGCGGCCCGAGCGGCCCGCGCCGGACGAAGGCGCCCATCTCCAGGTTCTCCGCCACCGACAGGGTGGCGAACACGTTGCGCTCCTGCGGCACATAGGCGATGCCGCGGCGGACCAGCCGCTCGGGCGGCGTATTGGTGACCTCGGCGCCGTCCAGCCGGACCGCGCCGACGCGCACCGGCACCAGCCCGAACAGGGCTTTCATCAAGGTCGACTTGCCGGCGCCGTTTGCGCCGACGATCACGGCCACCTCGCCGGCCTCGACGGCCACGCCCACGCCTTGCAGGATGTCGACGCCGCCATAGCCGGCGTGAAGCCCTTCGGCGTGCAACAGGCTCATCGGACCGCCGCCGCCGGCCGGTGCGCGGCCGAGCCGAGATAGGCCTCGATCACCCGCGGGTCGGCGCGGACCTCGGCCATCGTGCCCTGGGTCAGGATGCGGCCTTCGGCCATCACGATCACCGGGTCGCACAGGCGGGCGATCAGGTCCATGTTGTGCTCGATGATGCACACGGTGTAGCCGCGCTCGCGGTTGAGCCGCTCGATGGCGTGGCCGATCTCGGCCAGCAGGCTGGGGTTGACGCCGGCGCCGGGCTCGTCCAGCAGCACCAGCTTGGGCTCCGCCATCATGGTGCGGCCGATCTCCAGGAGCTTCTTCTGGCCGCCCGACAGGCTGCCGGCCGGCGCCTGGGCCAGCGCCCGCAGCCGGAGGAAGTCCAGGACGGCCTCGGCGCGCGCCCGGATCTCGGCCTCCTGGCGCCGGACCAGGGCCGGCCGCAACCAGACCGCCGACAGCCGCTCGCCGCGCTGGCCGGCCGGCACCACCATCAGGCTCTCGATCACCGGCAGGCGCTGATAGGTCTGGGGCACCTGGAAGGTTCGCACCAGGCCCTGGGCGAACAGCTGGTGCGGCTTCAGCCCCGTGACATCGACGTCGTCCAGGCGGATCCGGCCGCTGTCCGGCGCCAGCGCCCCGGCGACAAGGTTGAAGAGCGTGCTCTTGCCGGCCCCGTTCGGGCCGATCACCGCGGTGATCGACCCCTCGGCCACGGCCAGCGAGCACTCCTCGACCGCCGCCACGCCGCCGAAGCGCTTGGTCAGGCGGTCGACGACGAGGATGTCAGCCATGGGCGGATCCGGCGCTTGCGTGGCCGATGATGAATCACCGCGGCGACCAGCCCGTCAATCCTTGAAGCTTGAAACGATGCCGGCCCGGGCGTACCCAATGAACCATGTCCGACATCCAGTTTGAGCTGTCGCTCAACGAATCGCCGTTCCCGCCATCGCCGGCGGCGATCGCGGCCGCCGCCCAGCGCGCCCACACGGCCCACCTCTATCCCGACCCGCCGTCCCTCGCGCTGCGCCAAGCCCTGGCACGCCGGCACGGCCTGGATCCGGAGCGGATCATCTGCACCAACGGCTCGGAGGAGGCGATCGACCTGGTCGCCCGCGCCCATGCCGGCCCGGGCGACGACGTGGTCCATTCGCGCCACAGCTTCATCCTGTTCCCGATGGTCGCCGCCCGGGTCGGCGCGCGCGCGGTCGCCGCCCCCGAGCCCGACTACCGGGTCGACGTCGACGCCGTGCTGGCCGCCGTGACGCCCACGACCCGCCTGGTGTTCATCGCCAATCCCAACAACCCGACCGGCACCTGGATCGACCGCGACGCCGTCGTCCGGCTGGAGCGCGGCCTCAGGCCGGACATCCTGCTGGTCCTGGACGCAGCCTATGCCGAGTTCATGGACGATCGGGCCTATGACGACGGCCTGTCGCTGGCGCGGACCAACGACCGCGTGATCGTCACCCGCACCTTCTCGAAGGGCTATGCCCTGGCCGGCCTGCGGGTCGGCTGGATGGTCGCCCCGCCCGAGACCGTGGCCCGGGTCAACAGCTTGCGCGGCCTCGGCAATGTCAACGCCATGGCCCAGGCGGCCGCCCTCGCGGCGCTCGACGACCAGGCCTACCTCCAGGATTGCTGCCGCCGCATCGCGGCCGAGCGCGACCGCATGGCCGAGCAGCTGCGGGCGCTGGGGCTCACGCCCCTGCCCTCGGCCGGCAATTTCCTGGCGGTGCGCTTCGCCGACGCCGCCGCGGCCGAGTCGGCCTGGCGCGCCGCCCTCGACCGGGGCATCCGGCTCAGGCCGATGGCGGACTACGGCATGCCCGCGTTCCTGCGCATCACCATCGGCCTGCCCGCGGCCAACGACGCGGTCGTGGCGGCGCTGCGGGCCGGCGTGGAAAGCTGACCCCTTGCCGTCCAGCCCCAAATGGGGTCCGCTTGCATAGCTAAAGGGCGTTTGCTATGAGCGCTCGATCGCACTGCAACGGAGCCGATTGATGACCAACCATCGCCCCGACGGGGTACCGGAGACCGCGACCGACGCGGACATTCCACCGGTGCCGCGGATCGTGTGCCAGGGGCGAGCGGTCAAGTCTGGCTTAGGATATGCCGTCGCCGCGGCGATCGCCGCGGGGGCGATCCTGCATACCGAGATACCTGCGGCGCCGGCCACGGCGCCGATCGTCAAGGCCTGAGGGCCTGTCAGGGAGTCATCGGACGATCGTTCGATGACTCCCTGACCGGCTTGGCCCGCGGTCGGGCGCGGCGCGACATCGGCACCGCGCGACCGAAGCACCCGAGTCGCGTTAGCCTTCGGCATCGACCGGGGGCGCGGCATGCCGAGCGACACTCCTTACATCCTGGTCCTGCCCGACGACGGCCGCCCGGTCTATGCCGTCGGCGACGTGCACGGGATGCTGTCCGAGCTGACCCGGATGATGGCCTTGATCGAGGCCGACGGCGCCCGCCACCTGGCCGGGAGCGGCGTCCAGCCGATCGCGGTCCTGCTGGGCGATTATATCGACCGCGGCCCGGCTTCGCTGGCGGTGCTGCAGCTGATCCGGGCACGGGTCGCCGACCGCTCCAGGCCGGTCCGCTGGATCGCCCTGATGGGCAATCACGAAGAGTTGATGCTCGAAGGTCTGACCGAGGGCCCGGCGGCGCTGGGGCAATGGCTGGCCAATGGCGGTCTGGAGACCCTGCGTAGCGCCGGCCTCGATCTCCCGACCGAACCCGACCGCGTCTGTGCCGCGGTCCGCCGCCGGCACGCGGCGCTGCTGGACTGGGTGGCCGCGCTCCCGGCGCTGCTGGTCATGGGCTCGCTGGACCATCCCAGCCGGCTGTTCGTGCATGCCGGCATCGATCCGAGCCTGCCCTTGGCCGACCAGGACCGGCCGGTGCTGCTGTGGACGCGCGCGCACCGGCGGGAGTCCGACTATCCCTGCCTGGTGGTGCACGGCCACACCATCGTGCCCGAGGTTCAGGTCAACCCGCGCCGCATCAACCTGGACACCGGCTGCTTCACCGCGCGCGGCCGCCTGTCGGCCGTCCGCACCGAGCCTGGACGGCCGTCGATCCTGCTCCAGGTCGAGCGCGACAGCCTCAAGACTCGGATCAGCCGGCTCGCGGTGCTGCCGACCGCCGCGGCCTGATCTAGGAGCGTGTCTCCGCGATGGCGAGGGCAGCGATGGGGCGTGCGGGAGCCGCATGGCAGGCGCGGGGTTGGGCCAATAGCTGCGCTATTGGCCCAACCCCGCAACGAACCAGGCGGCCGCGCACGCCCCAGCCCTTCGGGCCGCGGCCAAATCGGCCAGCGTCGCTGCCCTCGCCATTGCGGAGACACGCTCCTAGGCGCGGCGACCGGCCGCGGGCCTCGCGGCCGGAGGGTCGAACCGCGCTGTCGTTGGTCCAGCAACCTTTCAGAAAGTTCATCTTGGCACCGGGACGTCGCCATGTTCGGCGCCCACCTGTCTTGCGACCGCATTGCGGCGAGTTGCCAAGCTTCCTTGGAGGAATGCCATGAAGACCCTTGCCTCTGCGCTTGCCGGACTGGGCCTGCTGGCCGCCAGCTCGGGCATGGCCCTGGCCCAGACTCCGGCGGCCACGCCGCCGGCCGCCCCGGCCCCCGCCGCGGCCGCCCCGGCCCAGCATCGGGTCGTGCACCAGCGCGCTGCCTATCACGATACCGCAGGCGATGCCGACACCGCAGCGCTCAACCTGCTTGAGGCGCACGGCTACACCAACATCAAGCAGTTCTCTGGCAGCGGCAGCCAGTTCCAGGCCGTGGTCGACCGCGACGGCAAGCCAGTCACCGTCACGGTCGATCCGGCGACCGGCGCCGTCCGGCAGTCCTGATCGAGGCAGATCCATGATCCCTGTGTTCACTTCCGAGGGCGCGCCGCGGCGGCGCACCCGCCTCGTCGGCGGCGCCCTGATTGCGGCCGGCCTCGCTTCGGCCGCGCTGCTGGCGCCGGCCGACCCCGCCTGGGCGCAGACATCAAGCGTGTCCGCACCCGCCACGCCGGTCGGGACCAGCCTGGCGCCGATCGTCGACCGGGTGCTCCCGGCCGTCGTCAACATCTCGGTCGTGCTGAAGCCCGAGTCCGCGGCTGCCGACCAGGGCGACGAGGGCGGCACCCCGCTCCCCGGCTTCCCGCAAGGCTCCCCGTTCGACGAGTTCCTGCGCCGCTTCTTCGGCCAGCAGGGCATGGGCCGGGGCTTCGGCATGCCGGGTCCCCAGGGACCGCAGCAGATGCCGCAGATGCCGCATGGCGGGGCGCAGCGGATGGCGCTGGGCTCGGGCTTCATCGTCGATCCCGCGGGCTATGTGGTGACCAACAACCACGTGGTCGGCCAGGCCGGCACCGTGACCGTCACCTTCCAGGACGGGTCGAAGCACCCGGCCAAGATCGTCGGCCATGATTCCAAGACCGACATCGCGCTCTTGAAGATCGACGCGCCCCAGCCCCTGCCCGCTGTCGCATTCGGCGACAGCGACCGGGTCCGGGTCGGCGACTGGATCATCGCCGTGGGCAATCCCTTCGGCCTGGGCGGCACCGTGACCACCGGCATCGTTTCGGCCCGCGGCCGCGACATCCATGAAGGGCCGTTCGACGACTTCCTGCAGCTCGACGCCGCCATCAACCGCGGCAACTCGGGCGGACCGACCTTCGACATGAACGGCCAGGTGATCGGCATCAACACCGCGATCTACTCGCCCAACGGCGGCAGCGTCGGCATCGGCTTCGCCATCCCGTCGACCATGGCCAAGGCGGTGGTCCAGCAGCTGCGCGAGCACGGCCATGTCGAGCGCGGCTGGCTGGGCGTCCAGATCCAGCAGATCACGCCCGAGATCGCCCGCGGCCTGGGCCTCAACCCGGACAATCCGCGCGGCGCCCTGGTCGCCGACGTCACCGCCGACAGCCCGGCGGCCAAGGCCGGCCTCCAGGTTGGCGACGTGATCACCCGCTTCGACGGCCGTTCGGTCGACCGCATGCACGACCTGCCGCGGATGGTCGCCAACGTCGCCGCCGGACGCACGGTCGACGTCCAGGTGCTGCGCCATGGCGAGGAGCGGACCCTGCCGGTCAGCATCGCCCGCCTGGACGAGCAGCGGCAGGAGAAGATGGCCAGCGCCGAGGACAGCAGCGCGCCGCAGGCCGAGACCGGCCAGGCGCTGGGGCTGCATCTGGCACCGTTGACCGCCAGCGACCGCCGTCAGCTGCATCTCGGCAACCGGGTCAGCGGCGTGCTGGTCCAGAGCGTCGACGACAACAGCCCGGCCGCCAACATCGGCATCGAGGCGGGCGACGTGATCCAGCAGGTCAACCAGCAGCCGGTGAAGTCCCCCGCCGAGGCGGCCGCCAAGCTGGCCCAGGCGGCGCAGGAGAAGCGCGTGCTGCTGCTCCTGAACCGGCACGGCACGAACGAGTATATCGGCCTGAGCGGCGACCAGCTCGGCTGAGCATCGCGCCGCCCTCCCGGCCTGCCGGGAGGGCGGCCCTCGCTTATTTCGTCGGCGCGATCAGACAGGTGTCGCCGGAGCGCACCTCGACCCGGGAATGGGCGCCGTCGCGCGGGTCGATATAGGTCAGGACCGCGGTGCGCGGCTCCGGCATGGTCAGATAGACCTCGGCGATCCCGGACACCGGCCGCTTCGACCCGCAGCTGATCGTCACCGTGCGCGCGGGCGCCTGGTCGCGGCCGAGCCCCAGCATCGAGCAGCCGCCCAGCGGCATCAGGGCGAGGCCAAGGCACAAGAGGGAGACGGTGCGCACGGGAGCTTCTCCTTGCAGGGACGCCCGCCGCGTAAACCAGAGTCGCGGGCGCCGCAAGGGGGGCTCAGGCGGCCGACCGCGTCTCGCTCTCCGCCCCGTCGAAATCAAGCTCGACCTTGGCGCCGTTGGGATCCAGGAAGAACAGCTGCCACAGCCGGGCCGACGGCAGCCGCCGTAGGTCGTAGCCGATCCCGCGCGCCTTCAGCTTGGCCAGCACGTCGGCCAGGCCCGTGGCCGTGAACGCCATATGGTCGAGGACGCCGGCGCGCTGGTCCGGCAGCGGCCGGCCGGCCACGACATGCAGGATCGCCTGGTCGCTGCCCTCGGCATAGAGCCAGGCGCCCGGGAAGTCGAAGGGCGGCCGCCACCCCGGCTTGAGGCCCAGCAGCTCGCCGTAGAACGCCTCGGTCGCCGCTTGGTCGTCGGTCAGGATCGTGAAGTGGTTCATGCCCTTGACGCTCATGGAGATCTCCTCCGGAAGGTTCGAACCCGTACGGCCGCTCAAGAAAGCCTCGACCGGCGGGAGTCCCCCATCTCCCAGCCTCCTCCCACAAGGGGAGGAGGAGTTCTGTCGCTGCAGCTTCGCCCCTCCTCCCCCTGTGGGAGGAGGCCGGGTGGAGGGGGAATCGCGACGATTCCAGCTCTGCGCCTCCCGCTTTAGCGCGTGCGGGTCACCTTGCTCAAGTGGCGCGGCTGGTCGACCGCAACGCCGCGCCGGCGGCCCAGCGCTTCGATCATCACGTAGAGCGCCTGCGCCTGCAGGAGGGCATCGCAGGCCGGCTCGTCGGCCGGGAGCACCGGCAACTGGTCGGTCCCCGCTTGGCCGTCGGCCGCCAGCACTCGGGCGCCGAGCTGGCGCAGGTCGGCGACCAGCGCCTGCAGGCCGGGCAAGGTGGCGTCGCCCTGGCCGAGCGCCAGGATCGGATAGCCGGGGCCGACCAGGGCCAGCGGACCATGGCGGATCTCGGCGGCGCTGAAGGCTTCGGCCTGCAGCGCCGCCGCCTCCTTCATCTTGAGCGCGGCCTCCTGGGCGATAGCGAGGCCGAGCCCGCGGCCGACCACCATCATGCCGCCGGCCTCGGCCAGCGCCTCGACGGCTGGGCTCCAGTCCAGGGCCTCGGCCGCCGCCAGCCGCTCGGGCAGGCGGTCGAGTGCCCGGCCCAAGGCCGCGTCGCCGGTCCAGGCCGCGACCAGGCCGACGATCGCCGACAGCGAGGCCACGAAGGACTTGGTCGCGGCCACGCTGCGCTCGGGCCCGGCGCCGAGGTCGAGCGCCAGTGCGCAGGCCTGGGCCAGCGGCGAACCCGGATCGTTGACCAGCGCCACCGTCAGCGCGCCCGAGGCCGCCGCCTGCTCGGCCTGAGCGATCAGGTCGGGGCTGCGGCCCGATTGCGAGATCGCCAGATACAGCGTGCCGGCCATGTCGACGCGGGCGCCATATACCGACGACACCGAAGGCGGCGCATCGGCGGCCAGCAGCCCCAGCCGCAGGTTGACCAGATAGCGGGCGAAGGTGGCGGCATGGCCCGAGGTGCCGCGGGCGCAGGTCACCAGCGCTCGCGGCGGCGCACGCCTGATGCGTGCGGCCAGGTCGGCCAGCACCGGCGCCAGGGTCGTGCGCTGGCGGGCGACGATCTCAGGCGCTTCGGCGATTTCGCGGCGCATCCAGGTTGTGGCTTGGTCGGTCATGGCGGATCCGTGCGCAGCTCGGCGATGAAGTCGTAACGGTCGCCGCGATAGCGCGAGCGCGTGAACTCGATCGGGCGGCCATCGGCCAGGAACGCCCGGCGCTCGATCGACAGCACGGCGCTGCCCGCGGGCACGCCCAGCCAGCCGGCGTCGGGCTCGGCCACCAGCTCGGCGCGCAGCCGCTGCAGCGCCCGCGTCGCGCGATAGCCGTTGCGCGCCAGCGCCTCGTACAGCGAGCCCTCGACCACCTCGGGCCCGGGCAGGAGGTCGGCCGGCAGGCTGGCGCGCTCGACCGCCATCGGCACGCCGTCGGCGGTGCGGATGCGCGCGAAGCGCAGCACCCGGGCGCCCGGCGACAGATCCAGTGCCATCGCCTCGTCCGGGGTCGGCCGGTCGACGCCGCGCTCCAGCCACACCGAGCCGGGCGCCAGGCCGCGCACGCGCATGTCTTCGGAGAACGCCGACAGCACCGACAACGGCTGCTCGATGCGCGGCGCGATGAAGGTGCCGGCGCCCTGGCGCTGGACGAGCAGGCCGTCCTCGACCAGCTGATTGATGGCGCGGCGCACGGTAACCCGCGAGATCCCGGCCGAGCGGGCCAGCTCGCGCTCGCCCGGCAGCGCCTCGCCAGCCGCCAGCACGCCGCGCTCGACCGCCTGGCGCAGCCGCGTGCGCAGCTGGACATAGAGGGGAGTCGGGCTGTTCTCGTCGAGCGTCAGCAGTCCGGCGAGGGCGTGGGCGTCGATCATGGCCATGCCCGTCATCAATACCACTCTAAGGCCAGTGACGCCAACTCGGCCGCGAGTGGTATGGTGGTGGTCGAACCGCAGCCACCGGAGCACGCCCATGGACACCGAATCGATGAGCCCCCGCTTTCACGGCCTCGACAGCTGGGCCTCGGCCGACATCCTGGACGCGTTCCTGGAGGGCCAGATGGCCGCCGTGGCGGCCGTGCGCCCGGCGTTGCCGGCCCTGGCGGCGGCCGCCGAGGCGGCGGTACCCCGGCTGGCGCGGGGCGGGCGGCTGGTCTATGTCGGGGCCGGCACGTCCGGGCGAATCGCGGTGCAGGACGGCGCCGAGCTGCCGCCGACCTTCCGCTGGCCGCCCGAGCGGCTGTTGCTGGTGATGGCTGGTGGCGAGGCCGCGCTGATGCGCAGCATCGAAGGCGCCGAGGACGATGCCGACGCCGGCGCCGCCGCCCTCGACGCCCACGGCGTCGGCGCCGACGACGTGGTGCTGGTGGTCGCCGCCAGCGGCCGCACCCGCTTCACCCTGGGCGCCCTGCGCCGGGCCCGCGCCGTGGGCGCGCTGGCGGTCGGCGTTGCCAACAACGCCGGTACGCCGCTGATCGCGGAGGCCGACCACGGCCTCCTGGTCGAAACCGGCGCCGAGGTCATCGCCGGGTCGACCCGGATGAAGGCCGGCACCGCCCAGAAGGTGGTGCTGAACCTGTTCTCGTCGCTGGTGATGGTCCGCCTGGGGCATGTCTATCGCGGCCTGATGGTCGACATGGAGGCGATGAACGAGAAGCTGCACCGCCGCGCCGAGGGCATGCTGATGGAGCTGACCGGCTGCGACCGCGCCGCGGCGCGCACGGCCCTCGATGCCTGCCAGGGGCAGGTCAAGACCGCCGTGCTGGTGCTGCACGGCCAGACCCCGGCCGGGGCCGAAGCCGCCCTCGCGCAGCACCAGGGACAGCTGCGCGCGGCGCTGGCCGCGCTGCCGCCGGGGTGACCGCATCGATCCGGGCACGGCTGGCGGAGCGGCACCCGGACTGGTCGCTGTCCGGCCTCCAGCCGCTCGGCGCCGGCCTCGACTTCGACGTCTGGCAGGCCGAACTGGCCGGCTATGGCGGCATCGCGATCAAGGCGGCGCGGGCAGCGGTCATTGCCGATGCCAACGATCCCGGCCTGGACTGTGCGGCGCTGCTGCGCCAGGACGCGGTGCTGAGCCGGGCCGCGCGAGCCGGCGGCCTACCGACGCCCGAGGTGCTGGCGCTCCATCCCGACCTGCTGGTCATGGCGCGGGTCGAGACCGACGGCAGCGCTCCGGATCCGGCCGAGATGGCGGCGCTGCTCGGCCGCCTGCACGCCGTGGCACCGCCCGACCATGCCTGCGTCGCGCAGCTCGGCCCGGACCTGGAGACCTCGCTGGCGCAGCTGATCCGTCGGCGCGTCGCGGCGCTGGGCCTGGCACCGCCGCCCGAGGCGCCGCTCGCCACCGCCGCCCGCTGGCCCGGCGCCCGGCGCGCCCTGCTGCACCTGGACTATCGGCCGGCCAACCTGTTGTGCCGCGGCGGCCGGATCGTCGCCGTGATCGACTGGAGCAACGCCCTGATCGCTGATCCCTGGCTGGAACTCGCGCGGCTGGACGAGACCGGCCGGCACGATCCCGCCTGCGCGGCCACGGTCGCGCTGCTCGCCGCGGCGGTGCCGCGTCCGCCGCCCGCCGTGGAGCGGGTCTACCGGCTGTACACCGCGTCGATGCTGGCCAATGTCTTCGCGACGATGGCGCCCGATCCGGCGCTGGCGCGGCTCTATCTGGATCGCACCCGCAGCCTGCTTGGCGACGGCTGACCCGAAACGGTTATGGAGCGCCGCTATGGTCCGGGCCGCAACCCGTTCTCGGAGGGACATGTGAAAGCCATCACCCACACGCTGGCCGCAGGCCTGCTGTCGGCCGCCGCCCTGGGCCTGGGCGCCGGTCCGGCCATCGCCGCCGGGCCTTATGCCCATGTCCTGCTGATCAGCGTCGACGGCCTGCACGCCATCGACCTGGCCAACTACGCCGCCGCCCATCCGTCGAGCACCCTGGCGGCGCTGACGGCGACCGGGATCCGCTATCCCAATGCGCTGACGACCACGCCGTCCGATTCCTTCCCCGGCACCCTGGCGCTGGTGTCGGGCGGCACGCCGCGCGCAACCGGCGTGTTCTACGACGACAGCTACGACCGGACTTATTTCCCGGCCGGGTCCAACTGCGCCGGCGCCCCGGGCGTGGAGGTCTCCTTCACCGAGGACATGGATGTCGATAACAAACGCCTCGACGCCGGCGGCACGCCCGGCAAATGGCAGACCCAGATCGATGCCAAGAAGCTGCCGATGCGGCTGGACGGCGGCAAGTGCGTGGCCGTCTACCCGCACGACTATGCCCGGGTGAACAACGCCTTCGAGATCGTCAAGGCCCATGGCGGGCGCACCGCCTGGTCCGACAAGCATCCGGTCTATGAAGCGCTCAACGGTCCCTCGGGCGTTGGGCTCGACGACTTCTACGCCCTGGAGCAGGCCGCCCTGATCCCGGGCACCACGACCAAGACCACCGGCAGCTACAAGGCCGAGCGCGACTTCGACGAGGCCCGGCTGACGGCGCTGCTGAACGAGATCGCCGGCCGCGACAGCACCGGCACGGCGGCGGCCCCGGTGCCGACCCTGTTCGGCATGAACTTCCAGGCGGTCAGCGTCGGCCAGAAGCTGCCCAAGTCGGGCCCCGGCGACGAGCCCGGCCTGCAGGGCGGCTATCGCGATGCCGCGGCCACGCCGAACAGCGGCTTGGCCTTGCAGCTCGACTATGTCGACGGCGCGCTCGGCCGGCTGATGGCGGCACTGAAGGCCGGCAACCTGGTCGACAGCACGCTGGTAGTCATCGCCTCCAAGCACGGCCAGGCGCCGATCGACCCGGCGACGTTCCAGCCGACCGAGGACAAGCCCTACGAGAAGATCCCGGGCTACGCCTTCCATGTCGCCGACGATGCGGCGCTGATCTGGCTGAAGCCCCAGGCGCGGGCCGCCAATCTGGAGGCGGCGCAGGCTTATCTGGGCGCGAACCTGAAGCAGCTGGGCATCGGCAAGCTGTGGACGCCGAACCTGCTGGCGCAGGCCTATGCCGACCCGGCCACCGACAGCCGCACGCCCGATTTCATGGTCACCGTCAATCCCGGCGTCGTCTACACCGGGGGCAAGAAGATCGCCGAGCACGGCGGCGCCAACCTCGACGACCGCAACGTCGCGCTGCTGGTCAGCAGCCCGCGGATCCAGGGCCGCACCGTGACCGCGACGGTCCAGACCACCGAGGTCGCGCCCACCATCCTGACCGCGCTCGGGCTCGACCCCACCGCGCTACAGGCGGTGGCGATCGAGGGCACCCGGCCGCTGCCCGGCCTGCCGTTCTGATCGACACGACGGGAGCGGCCGGCTCCGGGTTAAACTGCTGCCGGTGACCGAGCCGCTCCCGATATCTGCCCTGGCCGAAGCCCGCGCCGCCGCCGCGCGCGGCGACCTCGCCGCCGCCCGTCGCCACTACGCGACCGTGCTGGCGGTCGATCCCCACTGCCTGGAAGCCATCGCCAATGCCGGCCTGTTGAGCCTGCATCTCGGCGATCGGGCCGCCGCGATCCCGCACCTGGCGGCGGCCGCGGCGCGGCTGCCCGATGATGCGCGCATCCAGGCGGCGCTGGGATCGGCCCTGCTGGCCGAGGACCGCCCGGCCGACGCACTGCCAGCGTTGATCCGCGCCGCCGAGCTCAAGGACGACGCCGAAAGCTGGGTCGCCGTGGGCACCGCCCGCCTCGCCGGCTGGGCCTTCGACGACGCCGCCGCGTGTTTCATCCAGGCCCTGGCCCGAGCGCCGGGTCAGGCATCGGCGCTCGGCGGCCTGTCGGCGTGCCATGCGGCGCGCGGCGATCTCGATGCCGCGATCGGCGTGCTGGCGGGCGTCGAATCGTACCGCTTCGTGCGCGCCCACCTGCTGCTGAAGCAGGGCCGCTACCGCGACGGCTGGGCGGTGATCGCGACCATGCCCAAAGCGCGCGACGGGCTGGCGCGATGGGCGGGCGAGCCGCTCGCCGGGCGGTCGATCCTGCTGACCGGCGAGGGCGGGATGGGCGACATCATCCAGCTGATGCGGTTCGCGCCGGTCCTGGCTGCGTCAGGCGCCCGCGTCACCGTACAGGTCCCGGCCGACCTGGTGCGGCTGGCACGCAGCCTGGACGGGGTCGCAGCGGTGATCGCCGACGGCGAGCCGCCCCCGGGGCCGCCCGTGGGGCCAACCGAGGTCTGGGCGCCCTGGACCGACTTGCCCGGCCGGTTGGGCGTCGCCTTGGACACCCTGCCGGCCGCACCCTACCTGCGTGCTCAGCCCGCGCTGGCGGAGCGCTGGGCGGCGATCCTCGCCGGCGTGCCGCGACCGCGTGTCGGCCTGGTCTGGGGCACCAGCGGCGGCCGCAAGCCACCCTTGGAGACCGCCTGGGCCCGGCACCGCCAGATGGACCCGGCGCGGCTGGCCCCGCTCCTGGAGGTGCCGGCCGGCTTCGTGTCGCTGCAGAAGGAGGTCCCGCCCGAGGCGGTGCCGCCGGGCATGGCGGCGGTCATGCACCACGCCCACGACTTCGCCGACAACGCCGCCCTGCTGGCGCAGCTCGACCTGGTGATCACGGTCGACACGGCCATGGCCCATCTGGGCGGCGCGCTCGGCCGGCCGACCTGGGTCATGCTGATGGCCAACGCCGATTGGCGCTGGCTCACAGACCGCACCGACTCGCCCTGGTACCCGACGGTGCGGCTGTTCCGGCAGGTACGGCTCGACGACTGGGCCGGCGTCATCGACCAGGTCCGCCGGGCCTTGATCCAGCGCCTTCGATAGGCCCGGCCGGCGCGCTATCATCGGCGCCAACAAGAACCAGGGAGGCAACCATGCCCATCCGCTCGCATCAGGCCGTGGGCGCAATCCTCGCCGCGTCGCTGTGGGCGACGGCCGGCTACGCCCAGATCTCGAACGACGCCGTGCGCATCGGCGTGCTCAGCGACATGTCCAGCCTCTATGCCGAGTCCACCGGCAAGGGCTCGCTGATCGCGGCCCAGATGGCGGTCGCCGATTTCGGCGGCACGGTCGCCGGCAAGCCGATCGAGGTGATCGGGGCCGACCACCAGAACAAGCCCGACATCGGCGCCAGCATCGCCCGGCAGTGGTACGACCAGGACAAGGTCGACG
>CAZEFK010000031.1:0-35305 GCA_964511405.1 uncultured Comamonadaceae bacterium
CCCGAGGTCCGCGCGCCGGCCGCCCCCGACGCGCGCCAGTCTCCCGCACCGGAGCTGCGCACCGGCCGCTCGGCCGATCCCAAGCCCGGCCGCACCGGCTTCGGCGGCAAGGTCATCCAGATCGCCGAGAAGGTGCTGGAGCGCAACCGCATCGTCGCGCGGCGCACGCGCAGCAAGGAAGCCGATATCTTCCGTATGCTGCGCGCCAAGGTCATGCAGACCATGGCCCGCCACAACATGAAGACCATCGCGATCACCAGCGCCAACTATGGCGAGGGCAAGACCACCGTGTCGGTCAACCTGGCGCTCAGCATCGCCATGGACGTCAGGCAGACGGTGCTGCTGGTCGACCTCGACCTGCGCAGCCCGCGCGTCCACCAGTATCTCGGTCTCGAAGCCTCTGTGGGGCTGAGCGATTATTTCGCCTACGACACGCCGGTGCCGCAATGTCTGGTCAAGCCGTCGATCGAGCGGCTGACCGTGCTGCCGATCAGCAAGCCGATCGAGAACTCGTCCGAGATCCTGGGCTCGCCGAAGATGTCGGCGCTGGCGACCGAGCTGCGCACCCGCTATGCCGACCGCATCGTCATCTATGACATGCCGCCGCTGCTGGCGCAGGACGACGCGCTTACCTTCCTGCCCCATGTCGACGGCGTGCTGCTGGTGGTGCGCGACGGCGTCACCCACAGCGACGATGTCAGCCATTGCCTGCACCAGCTGTCGGACAGCGCGGTGATCGGCACCGTCCTCAACGACTGCGCCGAGCGGTCGTTCAACAAGATGTGAACCAGGGGGCGCCGGTCATGTACGAGGCATTCTACGGTCTGCGCACCCGGCCCTTCTCGCTGCTGCCGGACCCGGATTTCTTGTACCTTAGCCGCCGCCACCGCGCCGCGGTCAACCTGCTCGACTACGGCATGATGAGCCAGGCCGGCTTCATCGTGATCTCGGGCGAGGTCGGCGCCGGCAAGACCACGATCATCCGCCGTTATCTCAAGACCGCCGGCGACGATGTGACGATCGGCGTCATCACCAACGCCAACAAGGGGTTCGGCAAGCTTCTGAGCTGGGTGGCGATGGCGTTCGAGCTCGACCATCGCGGCCGGGACTATGTGAAGCTCTACAATCGGTTCGTCGAGTTCCTGCTGGCTCAGTATGCCGCCGGCCGCCGCAGCGTGCTGATCATCGACGAGGCGCAGAACTTCAAGGCCGACACCTTGGAGGAGCTGCGCATGCTGTCCAACGTCAACAACGAGAAGGACCAGCTGCTGCAGATCGTGCTGGTCGGCCAGCCCGAGCTGCAGGAGACCTTGAAACGGCCCGAGCTGCGCCAGTTCGTCCAGCGCATCGCCGTCCACTGCCATCTTGGGTCGCTGGAACCGGCCGAGACCGCCGGCTTCATCCGCCACCGCCTGGCCGTCGCTGGCGGCTCGCCATCGCTGTTCGACGATTTGGCTTGTGCGGCCGTCCACTATTTCACCGGTGGCGTGCCGCGCCTGATCAACCTCTTGTGCGATCTCGCGCTGGTCTACGGCTATTCCGAAGACCTGCCGCGCATCGGCGCGGCCTGCGTGGTCGAGGTCGTGCGCGACCGCAACCAGTCCGGTCTCAGCGCCTTCGCCGGACTCGACGACCCAGAGGCCCTGGCCCTCTCGCTCAAGACGATCGGCGCCCAGGTCTGAGGCGGAGCAGGGACGTGACCGGCCGTTACGCCGCCGGCGCCTCGGCCGGCCGCCGCGTCTTCCGGTGCCAGGCCCAGGCCGTGCGCACGATACTGTCGAGGTCGCTCAGCGGCGCCTGGAAGCGCAGCACCTGCTCGGCCAGCCGGGGGTCGGCCACCAGCGCCGGCGGGTCGCCCGGCCGGCGCGGCTCCTCGCGCACCGGCACGGTCAGGCCGGTGATGCGCTCCACCGCCCGGATGATCGCGCGCACCGACTGGCCGCGGCCGGTGCCCAAGTTGAACGCCCGGCTCTCGCCGCCCCCCAGGCTGTAGCGCAGCGCCCGCACATGGGCAGCGGCCAAGTCGGTCACATGGATGTAGTCGCGAATGCAGGTGCCGTCCGGCGTCGGATAGTCGGTGCCGAACAGGCTCAGCTGCGGCGCCTGGCCGTCGGCGGCCATCAGCGTGCGCGGGATCAGGTGCGTCTCGGGCTCGTGCAGCTCGCCGGTCTCGCCATCGGGGTCGGCGCCGCAGGCGTTGAAGTAGCGCAGGGCCACCCAGTTCAGGCCATAGGCCGCGGCCGAGTCGGCCAGCAGCCACTCCACCGCCAGCTTGCTGCGGCCATAGGGGTTGATCGGGCGCTGCGGCGTGTCCTCGGCCATCGGCACCCGGTCGGGCAGGCCATAAGTGGCGCAGGTGCTGCTGAACACCAGCCGGTCGACGCCGTGCTCGCGCATCGCCTCCAGCAGGGTCAGCGTCGCCGCCACGTTGTTGCGGTAGAAGGCGTGCGGCTGGCGCACCGACTCGCCAACCTCCGACAGCGCCGCGAAATGCATGACCGCCACCGGCTTCCAGCGCGCCAGCACGCGGTCCAGCAGGGCGCGGTCGCCGGCGTCGCCCTCTTCCAGCGGCCCCCAGCGCACCAGCCGCCGGTGGCCGCGGCTCAGATTGTCCAGGGCCACCGGCCGGAACCCGGCGCCGGCCAGCGCCTTGCAGGCGTGGCTGCCGATATAGCCGGCACCGCCGACCACCAGGACCGGCATCATCGGGCGCTCGCTCATGGGCTGTGGTCCGGCCTGTTAATTAATGGGCCTCATATTAATCTTAAGGCGCGCGGCCGATCCATTCGAAAAAACATTGCGGGCGGCTGTCGGCGGGCGCCCGCCGCCGCCGTCCTCGGGGCATCACGCACCACGGGCATGAGGATCGGCCATGGCGTTCACCCCCTACATCTTCTTCGGCGGCGACTGCCGCGAGGCGTTCGAGCTCTACCAGCGGGTCCTGGGCGGGCGGATCACGGCGATGATGACCCATGTCGGCACGCCGGTCGAAGACCAGGTCCCGGAGCATTGGCGCGACAAGATCCTCCATGCCTGCCTGGAGGTCGACGGCCGCCAGCTCATGGCGTCGGACTCGCCGCCCGACCGCCGCCGGCCGCCGGGCGGCTATGCGGTCCATTTCACGGCCAAGGGCCCCGACGATGCCGAGCGCATCTTCCACGCCCTGGCCGATGGCGGCTCCGTCACCATGCCGATCGCGCCGACCTTCTGGGCTCAGCGCTTCGGCATGCTGGTCGACCGCTTCGGCACCTTGTGGATGATCACTACCCCGTCGGCTGCCTGACCCGCCCGGCGGCGCTGCGCCGGATGCGCAGCGCCGTCAGCGGCACCCGCGCCAGCTTCTGCAGCCCGGCCGCGCTGGACAGGCTGTGCAGCGACCGGCGGGTCTCGGCCATGAGCTGCGGAATGGCGATGCCGTCGGTCAGCTCGCCATGCTCCTCGACCCGGGCGAGCAGGCGCAGCGACAGGAAGCCCAGGACCGCGGCCAGGCCGAAGAAGAAGGTCCAGGACTGGAAGGTCAGGGCCTCGAACGCCAGGTTGGCGGCCGGGCCCGTCCAGCGGATCGACAGGCTGAGCTGATGGACGGCGAAGAAATCGGCGCCGGCGCCGCCCAGCAGCGACGCCAGGCTGGCCGAGACCGAGGTCACGACGCCGTTGGCGGCCAGGAACGCCGTGGCATGCCCGGCCGGCGACAGCTTCATGGCGATGTTTCCCGACGCCAGCCCGACCCCGGCGGTCGACAGCCCCATCAGGGCGTGCAGCACCACCAGCAGCGGTAGCAAGGCGCCGGACAGCCAGGGCTGGCCGGTCAGGCTCCAGGCCAAAAGGCAGACCAGGAACAAGGGCGCGGTCAGGCGCAGCACCGCGCGGCTGCCGAAGCGGTCGCCCAGCCGGCCCCAGACCTGCAGGAACGCCAGGTTGGCGACCTGGCTGACCACGTTCAGCCCGACCACCATGGCCATGGGCATGCCCAGGGTCCGCAGCATGTAGACGGTCAGGAACGGGCCGGCCAGATTGACCGCGAAGTTCCACGCCGCCAGGAACGCGATCAGGCGCCGGAAATTGCCGTCGTGGAAGGGCTCGGCCAGCAGCGCCAGCGGGCGCTGGGCGACCGGTGGCGGCGCCATCGGCGGCTCGGGCGTGCGCGCCAGCAGCACCGCACCGATCAGGCCCGCGGTGGCGCCTGTCGCGAACAGGGCCGAATAGGCAAAGATCGCGCTCTCCGGCGCCCGGTGCTTCCAGGCGTCGATCGCCGCCCCGGCGGCCAGGCTCAACAGCAGGCTGAAGGTGGTGGTCATCAGGTTGCGCAGCCCGAAGAAGCGGCCGTAGCGGTCCTCCGGCACCAGATCGCGCATCCAGCTGTTCCAGGCGCAGCCGCTGACCGCGCCCAGGCCCTGATGGACGGCCAGGGCGCCGGCCACCAGCGCGATCGCGGCCGGGCCCGGCAGCAGCGGCGCCGCCGCCACCGCCAGCAGGAAGCAGCGTCCGAGGGCCGACGCCGCCACCGCGACCCGGCGCCGTTGGCGCAGCCGTTCGACCAGCAGCACTGCCGGGATCTGCAGCAGCTGCACCAGGAAGGGGATCGCCGCCAGGACGCCGATCAGGACGTTGCTGGCATCCAGCGCCACGGCCAGGCCGGCCAGGAACACGCCTGTGGTGAGCGTACCCATGGCTTCGCTGGCGACGCTGTCCCACAGCACCAAGCGGAGCGCCCGGTCGAGGGTGGCGGAGGTGAACGGTTCCATCGCCGCTTACCAACGCAGCGGCGCGCCGGCTGTCACGGCGTGCCGGGGCAGCGCGGCTCCAGCGTCACGATGCGGTAGAGATCGCGGCCGTCGCCATCCAGGACGTCCTGGGCGGCGACCACGCACAGCCCCAGCGTCGCCACCACCGCCCAGAAATTGGCGTTGGCATGGGGCATCACGGCGAACGGGGCGGGATGGGTGACCACCACCGTGGGATGCCCGGACAGCAGCCGTTTCAGCCGATCATCGGGCGCGCCGGGCGCGGCCTGGGCGAACCAGCCCCAAACGCTGCGATAGCGGGCGCGCTGCTCCGGCGGGGCCAGCACCACCAGCGGCTCGTGCAGGCCCCAGTCGACCGACAGCACCGTCTCGGCCGGCATCTCGGCCAGTCGGTCCGCCAGCGTCGCGATCGCCGGGTCCATCAGCGGGTTGTAGCCGTGGCCATCGGCCAGCCGGGCGCCGTAGGCGGCATCGGTCCGCAGCTCGGCGGCCACGACGGCCGCGGCCAGCAGCCCCGCCGCCACCACCGCCCGATGCGGCCGGCCGAGGCGGCGGCCGGCATGGACCGCCAGCAGCACCAGCAGCAGGTGGTTGAAGGGCCACAGCACCAGCGCATGGTGGGCAAAGCTGGTCTGGCGGGTCGCGGCCATGGCCGCCAGCAGCCCGGCAACCACCAGGGCCACGAACGCCGTGGCGCGCGTCACCGCGTCGGCCCTGATGCGGCCGCGCAGCAGCGTCGCGGCCACCGCCAGGCCCGCCGCCAGCTCGACCGGCAGCAGCCAGGCGACCCAGGGCGACAGTGCCCCCAGGCCGGCCGGGCCGAAGATCCAGCCATAGACCGCCGCGCCGTCCAGGGTGTCGACCACCAGCCGCGCCAGCAGGTCCAGGCGCTGGAACAGCGGCTGGCCGGCGCCCAGCCCGGGCAGGTCCAGGCGCGTCGCCTTCAGCACCAGATAGCCCAGCGGCAGGCACAGGGCGCCAAACCCGGCCGCGAGCGCCGCCGCCTGCCCGGGCCGCTGCCGTGCCCATCCCCATAGCCGGTCGCCATAGGCGGCGCCGGCGCCGACGCCGACCGCGCCGATCACCCACAGGAAGCTCAGCTTGTCATAGAAACCCAGCAGCAGCGCCGCGGCCGCCACCAGCAGCGGCCGCGCCCGCGGCCGCTCGGCGAAGGCGACGATGGCGCCGCAGGCGGCAAGCTTGCAGGCGGTCGCCAGCACCACCGGACCCCAGTCGAACCGGGCCTGGGACAGGAAGGCGGGGTCGACGGCGGTCAGCGCCGTCAGCACGGCTGCCGGCGCCGGGCCGAGCCGGCGCGCGGCGAACCAGCCGAGCGCGGCGATCGTCGCCGCCGCGACCAGCACCATCGGCAGCCGCAGGCCGATGGCGTCGAGCGCCGCCAGCGCCAGCACCGGCGCGTAGAGCAGGGATTTCAGCGAGCCGACATAGAAGGGCGACGCCAGCAGCGGAATCCGGCCCAGCCGCAGCGTGACCGCGGCGTCGATGGCGCGGTCCCACAGCATCTGCAGGGTCGCCGGCGCGAAGATCACCTCGTCGGCATAAAGCCCCGGCCGGCCCAGCCGGACCAGCGCCAGGGCCAGGACGATCGCAGCCCCGGCGGCGGCCACCAGCCCGGCCGATCGCCGGGGCCCCAGGCCTGTCGACTCCAGTCCTGTTGGCCCCAGTCCTGTTGGCCCCAGTCCTGTCGCGGCGTCCCCCGGCACGATTCCCCCGCCGCTGCCCAGTCCGGCGCCGACCTTACCCGGCCGGCGCCGGTCGCGCAGCCCTGCTCAGCGCGGGACCAGCTTGCGGTACAGGTGCCAGGTGGCATGGCCCAGCACCGGCATTACCACGATCAGCCCGACCAGCAGCGGCACCGCCCCGGCCACCAGCCCGCCGGCCACGATCAACCCCCACAGCGCGATCGGCCCGGGGTTCATCATGAACGCGTCGACCGAGGTGCGGATCGCCGTGTCGACACCGGCGTTGCGGTCCAGCAGCAGCGGGAAGGTGACCACGCTGATCGCCAGCACCACCACCGCGAACAGGAATCCGACTCCGATGCCGACCACCATCAGCTCCCATCCGGCGCTGGTCGTGAACAGGTCGTCGATGAAGTGCCCGAGCGAGGCGGGCGGCTCCGGCCCCAGCGTGATGTCGTAGATCACCTGCGCCGCCCCCAGCCACACGACATAGATCACGGCCAGCAGCAGGCCCATGATCCCGATCGCGCCGATACTGGGTGCCTGCAGCACCTTGAAGGCGTCGATCCAGCGCACCGTTTCGCCCAGCTCGCGACGGCGGCTGAGCTCATAGAGCCCGATGCCCGCGAACGGCCCGATCAGCGCGAAGCCCGAGGCCAGCGGGAACAGCAGCGGCAGCAGGTCGTAGCCGAAGGCCAGCCGCGACAGGATCAGCCCCGCCACCGGATAGATCGCGCACAGGAACAGGACGTCGGTGCGGTAGGCGCCGAAATCCTGCAGGCCCAGCTCCAGCACGTCCCAGATGTCCGACGTCGTGATCCGGCGCACCGTGGGCGCCGGGGAATGCAGCGTGTCCTGCATGCGGCGCACGGCCCGGCCCGCCGAGCCGAAGGCCAGTGCCGCGTCGTGGAGTTGAGACCAGCCCCGCTCGATGGGATTGCGTATGGCCATGATGCATCCTCCCGAACCTGAGGGTTCGAGGGGCCGCTGGCCCGCGCCGGTCACGCGACAACCGCGACCCGCCCTGGCCGCCATCATACGCCGATGCGGGGGATCAGAACAGCGGCCGGCCGATGGTGGTCGGGAACAGGAAGTCCAGCGACAGGTGCAGCTGCGCCGCCACGCCCACGCCGGAGCCGCTGGCGCGGCTCAGCGGCACCAGCGCCTCGAGCCCGAAATCCCAGCCCGCGCCGGCATAGTTGAACCCGGGGGCGACCAGGCCCGAGGCCTTGCCCGCCTGTGGCCCCACCGGATTGTTGAAGGCGACCTCGACCATCGGCGTGACGTCGTGCAGGAACGCCGGCACGGCATCGGCGTCGACCTTGGAGGCCAGGTACTGGAAGGAATATTCGAGCACCAGCCCGGTGGCCCATTGGTTGGCCCGCGGGCCGGCATCGGCGATCTGGTAGCCGGCGAAGCCGCCGATCGCCAGCGGCCGCAGATAGCCGATGTCCCAGTCGCCCAGGCCCTTGGCGGCGTACAGCGTCGGCATGGTCGCGCTGTGCGGGTCGGCGCCGATCCGGCGGGCGCCGGTGCTGCCGAACTCGCGGGCCACGCCCACCGACATCAGGAGCTCGCGGTCGGGGTCCTGGACCGCCAGATACTGGGCCGCGGCCTGGGCATTCTGCCAGCCGGTGCGGGTGGCGCCGCGCCCGGGGTCGGACCAGCCATAGCCCTCTTCCAGGGTGACGCTGAAGCGCTCGGTGATGGTCTTGGAATAGGTGGCCGTCAGCGCCGTCGAGCGGCCGCTGGGCCCGTGCGCGGCCGATTGCTGCGGCTGGGTCGTGACCGTGGCATAGGCTTCGTCGGTCGGTGCCAGCTGCGGCAGCACGATATTGGCCGGCATGATGCGGTCGCCGGCGGCGGTGTAGGCCCAGGCCGGGGCCGCGGGCAGCAGCAGCGCCAGGGCGATCCACGCCAAGTCATTTGGTCTGGGCCACGAAGACGCCGTCCCAGCCGGGGCCGGGCGGGTCGTGCTCGAACAGGTCGAGCCGAGCGGAGTAGAGGTCATAGAGCTTCGACAGCCTCGTGTTGAGGGAACGGCATTCGTCAAGCAAGCAGCGCGCCGCGGCCCAGTCCTGGGCGCGGTAGGCTTGGATCAGGGCGGCATGGCGCTCGGCCAGGCGCCGGTGGCCGGGCGCCGCGGCGTCCTCCGGGCGGCCGAGCAGCGCAAAGATGCGCACGGCCTCGGTCTTGCCCTTGACCGCGATCAGATCAAGCTCCAGCGCGGCCCAGTCGGGAATCAGGGCCCGGGTGGCCTCGCCGATCACGATGTCGACGCCGTAGAGCTTGCTCTGGCCTTCCAGGCGCGAGGCCAGGTTCACGGCGTCGCCCAGCACCGAATAGTCGAACCGGCGGTCCGAGCCCATGTTGCCGACCACGCAGTCGCCGCTGTTCAGGCCGATGCCGATGTGGAGCTCGCGGGCGGGTTGCCGCGCCGGTACAGCCTCGCGCGCCAGCGCCTGGTTCAGGTGGTCGAGGGCCGCCAGCATGCTGAGCGCGGCGTCGGCGGCGTGGGCGGCATGGCCGGGGTCGTCGAGCGGCGCATTCCAGAAGGCCATGATCGCGTCGCCCATATATTTGTCGATGGTGCCGCGGCGCTCCATGATGACGTCGGTCATCGGCGTCAGGAAGCGGTTGATCAGTTGGGTCAGGCCCTGGGGATCGGTCTTGAAGCCCTCCGAGATCGTCGTGAAGCCGCGGATGTCGCAGAACATGATGGTCAGCGGCCGGGTCTCGCCGCCCAGGCGCAGGCGCTCGGGATTGGCGGCCAGCAGCTTGACCATCTCGGGCGACAGGTAGTGTTGGAAGCTGTCGGTGATGCGCCGGCCCTCGCGGTCGACGACCCAGTAGCGGAACAGCAGCACCGTGATCGTGGACAGCAGCAGTGCTGCCAGGGGCGCCACCATCGGCAGCCACAGACCGCGCGCGAAGGCGGCCTGCTCGCCGCCGGCGAAGGCCGCCAGGGCACCGATGCCGACCAGGACCGACCAGCCGATCGGCAGCACGGCTGCCGCGGCACCGACCGCGGCGGCCAGAGCCAAGGCGGCGCCCAGGGCGAGCGCGCTCTCGGCCGCTGGCATCTCGATGATGAAGTCGCGGGTCAGCATCGACTGGATGATCGAGGCCCAGCGCTCGGTCCCGGTCAGCTCCGCGCGACCGAACGGGGCGGTGAAGCTGTCGGGATTGCCGATGAACGAGGCGCCGACCAGCACCAGCCGGCCGCGCAGGGCCTCGGCCGGCACTCGGCCCTGGATCAGATCCAGGAACGAATAGGTCGGAAAGGTGCCGCGCGGCCCGCGATAGTTGACCACCAGCCGCATGGCGGCATTGGCCGGCACCGTGACCGGCCCGATGCGCACGTCGGCGCCGGGGGCCAGCGCCACCTGGTCCCAGGGTACGCCCAGATATTCGGCGACGGCGCGGACCGCGATCGATGGGTAGAGATCGCCGTCATAGCTCCAGGCCAGATAGTCGAAGCGCGCGGCGCCGTCGCGGTCGAAGGCGGTGTTGACGCTGCCCAGGCCGTCGCTGGCCTGGGCCAGCCGCGCCACGGGCAGCAGCGCCGAGATCGGCAGCAGCGGGAAGACCGGGGTCCGGCTGCTCTGGTCGAAGCTCTGATAGGCCGAGGGTTGCAGGGACTCGGGTGCCGTGCCGGGCGGGCCGGCGAAGGTGAAGGCGATCGGCAGGACCGCCTTGCCGTAGGCCTTGAGCGCCTGCTCGAAGTCGCCGTCGGGATCGTCGCCGGCCAAGTGCCGGAGCGCCTGGCGCAGGTCGGCGGCGGCGCCGGCGGGGAGCTGGTCGGCCGCGGTCCGGGCTGCTTGGCGCAGATCCTCAGGCAGCGGCTGCTCGGGCTCGGTGAACAGCATGTCGAACACGACGGCCTTGGCGCCTGACTCGGCCAGCGCACGCAGGCCGCGGGCGAAGATCCGCCGGCTCAGCGGCCAGCGCCCGAGTGCGGCCAGGCTGCGGTCGTCAACCTGGATGATGGCGATGTCGCGGCCGGGCGGCTTCGGGCCCCGCAGCCGGAAGCGCAGGTCGAGCGACCCCGTTTCCAGTCCGCGCACCGCCGCCATGTCGCCCAGCTGCACCAGAACCACCAGCACCGCCGCCGCCGTCGCCAGGGCGATCAGGGGCTCGCGCAACGGGCGCGGGATGCGCAGGCGGCTGATCGGAGATCTCATAGCACGCCAGCTTATCGCGTCCGGTGCCAGGCGGGAGCGGTCCTTTCAGATCGCCCCTAGTTCTTATCGAGATCGCACGTCGTGCCGTAGAAGCTGTCGCCGTTCGAGTTGAGTCCGATGCTCGGCCCATCCAGGAGATGCGCGTGGTATCGGGCAAGCGAACCGCTCTCGAACACGATGTCGCGCGTGGGCGTGACATGGTAGCGACCGGCTTCACCGGCGGAGGAGTAGGTATTCGGTCCGGTAATGCTCAAGTCCATGAACGTGTAGTTCCCGGATGCGTAACATTTGTAAACGCCCGGAACGAGTTTGCTGTTCGTTTCCGCGCTGGTGCCGGCATAATGCAGCATCCAGAATATGTAGTAGTTCTCTGTTCCGTTATCCAAGCGCACTTGGCAAAGGTTCATGTATCGGTCGATGCCAACGACCGTTCCCGACTTGTTGCTCTTGTCCGTCACGCGGGTGCCGGCCGTGCATTGGTCGGGGCTCGTGAAGGTCCCGCCCGGACCCGCCTGCGTCTGCGCCTGTGCCGTCGCCGGTGGCGGATTGGGCGGTTGGGCGGGCCGGGCAACGGGCTGCGGGCGCGGTTGCGGTGCCGCCGTTCGCGGCGTCGGCGGCGTCGCGTTCGGTGCCTGATACGGAGGAAACTGCGCGCGCATCTGCGCAAGGCCGGCTTGCGCCTGCGGATCGTCCACGCTTTTCACGCGCTCTTCGGAATATTGGTGTTGCCGATTGTCCGGCGTCGAGCCCGCGCCCATCGGGGCGCACACCGCCATGTAGGAGTAGTTGTGCGAATAGCCGAGGCGATTGCTCGTCAGCGTGCATTCCGCCCACGCGCCGCCATAGGGCGTGATCAACACGTGATCGCCATTATGGAATTCTCGGGTCTGCGCTTGCGCAATCGAACTGGCGCACAGCGCGAGCACGCTTGCCGTAACGAATGCGACAGGCTTCCTCGCGATCTTCATGACGATCGTCTCCAACTGTCTTTCGGCGCGTGCAGACCGATTTTAGACAGGTTTGGTTTCAGATCGCCACGGGCACTCAGTTCACATCGGTGCGGCGGATGACGTCGTCGAACTCGGACTGGCGCCAGACCCGGGGCGGCACCGGATCGCGGCCGGGTTCGAGGCGGGCGCCCCAGCGCGCCGGGATCGACACCGAGCGATGGGTGCCGGCGCTGGTCAGGGCGACCACGCCCTCCAGCACGCCGACCTGGGTGCCGCTTGATTTGGTCTCGACGAACCAGTCGGTCGAGCGCACGGCAGCGACGCCGGTGGCGGTCTCGACCTCGAAGCGCGAGGGCTGGGCGGCGGGGGCGACGACCGCCCGCAGCAGGCCCGACGCCAGTTGCAGCCCGACGTCGCGGCCGCCGCCCTGGACGGCGTAGTTGCCGATGGTCATCCGGCTGCCGGCGGCCTCGGCGATCACCGAGCCGTCGACCATGCGCAGCTTCAGCCGGCCGTCGGCCGGGACGGTGATGGTGTCGCCGACCTGGACCGCGTCGCCGACCTTGAGCGGCATCGCGGTGCCGCTTCGCTCGGCGGTGCAGTCGCCCTTGATCGCCAGGACATTGCCGGCCTGGGGGCCGGCCCACGCGACGGGCGCGACCAGGATCAGGGCCAGGCCCGCCAGGGCCGCCCGCAGGAAGGAACCGCGCATGAGACCTGCCCTTGGTTGATGTTGGTCCGGTGTGGTTATGGCGGCCGCCCGGCGCGCCGGCAAGGCCGGCTCAGCCCAGGGTCTGCTTGAACAGCGCCTCCGAGCGCTGCCAGGCGAGCTTGGCGGCATTGGCGTCGTAGCGTGGGGCCTGAGTGTCGTCGTTGAAGGCATGGTTGGCCCCCGGGTACCAGTGGAGCTGGTACTTGATGCCGGCGGCCTTCAGCGCCGTCTCGTAGTCCGGGACCAGCGCGCCCAGGCGGGTGTCGAGCTTGGGATCGGCATAGTTCAGCAGCATCGTCGCCTTGATCTGGGGCACCTGAGCGAGGTTCGGCGGCGTGCCGTAATAGACGTCGGCAGCATTGAGCGTCGGCTCGGCCACCGCCAGCGCGTTGACCACGCCGCCGCCCCAGCAGAAGCCGATGGCGCCGACCTTGCCGTTGGATTCCGGCCGGGCGCGCAGCCAGGCCACGGCCTGGCGGGCGATCGCCGTGGTCTGGGCGGCGTCGAGCTTCGGGAACATGGCCATGGCCTGGTCCTCGTCGCTCGGCGTGCCGCCCAGCGGCGACAGGAAGTCGGCTCCAAGCGCAGTGTAGCCCTCGACCGCCCAGCGCCGGGCCACGTCCTCGATATGCGGGTTCAGGCCGCGGTTCTGGTGGACCACGACGATGCCGCCGCGCTTGCCCGCGGCCTTGGGCTCGGCCAGGTAGCCCTTGATGCTGTCGCCGAAGGTCACGCGCTGGGTCGCGATGCGGGTGTCGTCGGCCGCGACGACGGCGGCCCTGGCGTAGTTCGACCGGAGCATCGACAGGGCCGAGACGGCGCCGGCGCTGCCCACGAGCTTGGCGGCGCGCTCCAGGAACAGCCGCCGGTCGAAGTGGCCGTGAACGAACTCGTCGTAGAGGTCGATGATGCGCTGGTCCATGTCGGTCCCCCGGTCTTGCGGCGGTGCGCCGCCCCGCCGCCGGTTCGGTCCGACGGGTCCGAAGGTTACCGGGCCGGCCGCGTGTGCTGGGTCATGAAGCGCTGCTGGCCGTGCTTGCGGCCGGTGCGCCGGCCCTCGCCGCCGCTGCCGCCGGTGCCGGGGGGCTGGCGCGCCGGGATCAGCTGGTGCTTGCCCGGGCCGATCAGGTCGGCGCGTCCCATGCGCTGCAGCGCCTCGCGCAGCAGCGGCCAGTTCTCGGGATCGTGGTAGCGCAGGAACGCCTTATGCAGGCGCCGCTGCTTCAGCCCGCGGGCCGACACGACGCGGTCGCCGCCCTGGCGCCGGATCGGCTTTAGCGGATTGTGCTCGGTGTGGAACATGGTCGCCGACAGCGACATCGGCGACGGCAGGAAGGTCTGGACCTGGTCGGCGCGGAAGCGGTTGCGCTTCAGCCACAACGCCAGGTTCATCATGTCCGCGTCGGTGGTCCCCGGATGCGCCGCGATGAAGTAGGGGATCAGGTACAGCTCCTTGCCGGCCTCGCGCGCGAAGCGGTCGAACAGCTGCTTGAAGCGGTCGTAGCTGCCCATCCCCGGCTTCATCATCATCGCCAGCGGCCCGGGTTCCGTGTGCTCGGGCGCAATCTTGAGGTACCCGCCGACATGGTGGGTCACCAGCTCCTTGACGTAGGCCGGGCTCTTCACCGCCAGGTCGTAGCGCAGGCCCGAGGCGATGTGGATGCGCTTGACCCCCGGGATCGCGCGCGCCTTGCGGTAGAGCTCGATCAGCGGCCCGTGGTCGGTGCCGAGGTTCTTGCAGATATCCGGGAACACGCAGGACGGACGCCGGCAGATCGCCTCGATCTTCGGGTCCTTGCAGGCCATCCGGTACATGTTGGCGGTCGGGCCGCCCATGTCCGAAATGGTGCCGGTAAAGCCGGCGACCTTATCGCGGATCTCGCCGATCTCGCGCAGGATCGAGGCTTCGGAACGGCTCTGGATGATCCGGCCTTCATGCTCGGTGATCGAGCAGAACGAGCAGCCGCCGAAGCAGCCGCGCATGATGTTGACCGAGAACCGGATCATCTCCCAGGCCGGGATCTTGGCGTCGCCGTAGCTGGGATGCGGCGCCCGCGCATAGGGCAGGTCGTAGACGCCGTCCATCTCGGCCGTGGTCAGCGGGATCGGCGGCCGGGTCAGCCACAGCTCCTTGTCGCCGTGGCGCTGGACCAGAGGCCGGGCGTTGCCGGGGTTGCTCTCGACATGCAGGATGCGGCTGGCATGGGCGTAGAGCGCCTTGTCCTCGCGCACCGCGTCGAAGGCGGGCAGGCGGACCGCCGTGCGTTCGGCCGGCGGTTTTTCCGCGGGCGCCGCATCCGGCTCCCGGGGGGCGTCGACCAGGTCGGGCGCCACCACGGTCCAGCCCTCGGGCACGGCGTCAAGCAGATAGGCGGTGCCGCGGATGTCGCGCAGGTCGTCGACACTCTCGCCGCGGGCCAGGCGATGGGCGATCTCGACGATGGCGCGCTCGGCATTGCCGTAGACCAGGAGGTCGGCCTTGGCGTCGACCAGGACCGACCGGCGCACCTTCACGGACCAGTGGTCGTACTGGGCGATCCGGCGCAGGCTGGCCTCGATGCCGCCGAGGACGATCGGCACGCCCTTGTAGGCCTCGCGGCAGCGCTGGCTGTACACCAGCACGGCGCGGTCCGGCCGGCGGCCCTGGGCGCCGCCGGGCGTGTAGCTGTCGTCGTGGCGCAAGCGCCGGTCCGACGTGTAGTGGTTGACCATGGAATCCATGTTCCCGGCGGTCACGCCGAAGAACAGGTTGGGCTTGCCCAGGGCCTTGAAGGGCGCGGGCGCGGTCCAGTCGGGCTGGGCCAGGATGCCGACGCGGAAGCCCTGGGCCTCCAGCAGCCGGCCGACGATGGCCATGCCGAAGCTGGGATGGTCGACATAGGCGTCGCCGGTCACCAGCACGATGTCGCAGCTGTCCCAGCCAAGCTGGTCCATCTCGGCGCGGCTCATCGGCAGGAACGGCGCCGGCCCGAACCGGTGCGCCCAGTGCTTCTTGTGCGAGAAGATGCTTTTCACGGTCACGGGGCGAATAGATAGCCCCTCGCGGCTCCAGATGCATCCCCGCATGAGCGACGGACCCGCGCGACCGATTGGGCCTGCGGAAAAAATGAACCGACGGTTCATTTTCGTGGAGTGATCGAGCCGGCGGGCTTACAGTCCCGGTCACGCTGAGGGGGAACCGTCGCCGATGACCACGCTCGTCGCCCGTCTTGCCGCCGCCGCCCTGCTCGTGCTGTCCATGCCGGCGACCGCTCAGGACCTGAAGACCGGCCCGGAACTCCGGATCGGCATGAAGGCCGCGATCGACAGTGCCGATCCGCACCTGCTGTTCACGCCCAGCCGCGACGTCCAGCTCCATGTGTGGGAGCCGCTGGTGGTCCAGGATGCGCAGCTCAAGCCGACGCCCGGCCTTGCCACGTCGTGGCGTCCGATCAACCCGACCACCTGGGAATTCATGCTGCGGGAGGACGCCCGCTTCAGCGACGGCAGCCCGCTCACGGCCGACGACGTCGTGTTCTCGATCCACCGCGCCCAGACCATCGAGGGGGTGCGCACCTACAAGGCCTATCTGCGCGAGATCGCGTCGGTGGCGGCGGACGGGCCCCATCGCGTGGTAATCCGTACCACCACCCCCACCGCCCTGCTGCCGAACAACCTGTCCACCTTCGGCATCGTGTCGGCCCGCGCCGCCAAGGACGCGACCGCGCAGGACTTCAATGGCGGCCGCGCCGCCCTCGGCACCGGCCCCTATCGCTGGGGCCAGTGGATGCCCGGCCAGCAGGTGACGCTGGAGCGCAATCCCGGCTATCGCGGCGGCCCGGAACCGTGGTCGCGGGTGACCTTCCGGTTCATTGCGGACGACGCCGCGCGGGTCTCCGCGCTGCTGGCGGGCGACGTCGACGTGATCGATGCCGTTCCCGCCAGCCTTTACGAGCGCATCGGCGACGGCGGCAAGTCCCATCTCGTGACGGCCACGTCGCTGTTCCTGCTGCAGCTCACGCTCGACATACGACCGCAATCGCGTTTCGTCACCGATCTCGACGGCAAGCCGCTGGCCGACAATCCGCTCGCCAAAACCTCCGTGCGCCGGGCGATGAACCTGGCGATCAACCGCCAGGCGCTCGCCGACCGCGCCATGGGTGGCGGCGCCGTGGCGGCGAACCAGTTCGCACCGCCCGGCTTCATCGGCCATGTCGCCGATCTGCCGATGCCCGCCTACGACCCCGCCGCCGCGCGCAAGCTGCTGGCAGATGCCGGCTATCCCAAGGGCTTCGGGCTGACCCTCCACTGCCTGAACGACCGGTTCGCCGGCGATACCCAAAGCTGCCAGGCGATCGGCCAGATGCTGAGCGCCATCGGCATCCGGACCAAGATCGAGGCCCTGCCGTCGTCGATCTTCTTCCGCCGGGCCCAGACCGGCGCCAACGGCGAGCCCGAGTTCAGCGCTTCGTTGAGCATCTTCGGCAGTGCCGCCGGCCTGCCCGACAACGCGTTCACGTCGCTGGTGCAGACGTTCGATCCGGTGCGGGGAACCGGCGTCTCCAATCTGGGCCGCTACAGCAATCCCGCCCTCGACGCCCTGATCGACGGCGCGGCGGCGGCGATCGACCCGGCGGAGCGCGCGGCCAAGCTCGCCGACGCCACGCGGCTCGTCTTCGCCAAGGATCTGCCCATCCTGCCGATCTTCTATCTCAAGGCCGCGTGGGGCTTGCGGGCAGGCCTGACCATTCAGCCGCGCGGCGACCAATACACGCTCGCGACCGGTATCCGCCCCGCGCCCTGACCCCGTGTTCCCCGACCCGTCTTCGATCGAGGTCCCGATGACCACCGTCGCGCCCGCCGACCTGGCCGCCGCCGTGTCGGCCGACACCATGTTCGAGATGCTGCGGCCGCTGGCGCGCCACGTGAAGCTCGCCGGCACGGCCGAGGAGCTGGCCAGCCTGCGCGAAGTGGAGGCGCGGATCGCCGGCCTGGGCTATCGCACCACCCTGCTGCATCACCCCGCCTATATCAGCCTGCCCGGTGCTGCGTCGGTGCTGATCGATGGCGTGCCGCAGCCTTGCATCACCCACTCGTTCTCGCGCGCCACCGACGCCGGAGGGTTGACCGCGCCGGTGGTCGACCTGAAAGACGGCTCGGCCGCCGCTTTCGCCGCGCAGGACCTGACCGGTCGCATCGTGCTGATCGAAGGTTTGGCGTCGCCGGCCGCGGCGGTCCGCGCCAATGCGTCGGGCGCGGCGGCGCAGCTCCATATCTCGCCGGATGCGCAGCTGCACGAAATGTGCATCTCGCCGGTCTGGGGCAGCCCGGACGAGCGGACCCGCGCCGACCTGCCCCGCTGCGTGGTGCTGACCATCGGGCGCGAGGCCGGCCTCGCCCTGCGCGCACGCCTGGCCGCGGGCGAGGCGCCGACCGTCACCTTGCGCGCGGCGGTCGACACCGGCTGGCGCGATACGCCGATCCTGGTCGCGGAGATGGAGGCGCCGGGGGCGGCCGCGGACGCTCCCTTTGTCCTGTTCTCCGGCCATCACGATACCTGGTACGAAGGCGTGATGGACAACGGGACGGCGAACGCCACCATGGTCGAGGTGGCGCGCCTGTGCGCCCAGCATCGCCGCGCCTGGCGCCGCGGCCTTCGGTTCTGCTTCTGGTCCGGGCATTCCCAGGGGCGCTATTCCGGCTCGGCGTGGTACGCGGATGCCTTCTGGGACGAGCTCGACCGCCGCTGTGTGGCCCATGTGAACACCGATTCGACCGGCGGCCGCGGCGCCGACATCGTCACCCAGTCGGGCGCCGGAGCCGAGCTCTGGCCCTTGGCCGCCGAGGCGGTGGCGGCGCAGAGCGGCCAGACCTACGAGCGCGTGCGCCACGGCCGCCACGGCGACGAGAGCTTTTGGGGCATCGGCCTGCCGTCGATCTTCAACAGCCTGAGCCACCACTCGAAGGGCCCCATGAAGCTCGGTTGGTGGTGGCATACGGCGCACGACACGCTGGACAACATCGACCCCGGCGCGCTGGTCCGCGACACCCGCATTTTCGTCCATGTCGTGTGGCGGCTGCTGACCGAGCCGCTGCTGCCGCTCGACTATGCCGAACATGCGCGGGCCTTGGGCAAGGAGCTGGCGCGGCTGCAGGCCGATCTGGGGGATGCGCTGGACCTGCGCTTGCTGACGGAGCGCACCGCCGCACTGGCGCAAGCTGCCGACGCGCTACGGGCCAGGGCGGCCGGCGCGGACGACGGCGCGCTGGCCCGTCTCAATGCTGCGCTGATGCGGGCCGGCCGAGCCCTGGTTCCGATGGACTATACGCAGGGCGACCGCTTTCAGCCGGATCCTGCCCTGGAGCAGCCGGCCTGGCCCAGCCTGCAGCCGCTGCGGCGCCTGGCCGCCGGGCGCGGAACGGCCGACGCGCCCTTCCTCGCGATCTCGGCGATGCGGGCGCATAATCGCCTGGCGCAGGCGCTCCGGACCGTGATCGAGGCGCTGGAGGGCTGATCCGAGCGGACGACAGGGCGGTGATGCCGGACGACCAGGACGAAGACAGCCCGAGCTACGTTATCGCGGCGGCGGATCGGGCGCTGCGGCTGCTGCAGATCGTCGGCGACTCGCCGGGCCTGGGGCTATCCGAGCTGGCGCGGCTGTCCGGCAACAGCAAGGCCCGCACCTTCCGCCTGCTGCAGACGCTCGAGAACGCCGGCTTCGTCCGGCAGCACCTGCCCGACACCGATTATTGGCTCGGACCGCAGGCCCTCCGGCTGTCGCTGCAGGCGACCTCGCAGCACGACATCGTGCAGCTCGGCCAGTCGGTTCTCGACATCATCGGCCCGCGCTGCGACGAGACCCCCCAGCTCCGCGTGCGGCAAGGGCTGGAGAGCCTATGCGTCTGCAAATGGGAGACGAAGCGCATCATCCGCTACCACGCGGAGGTCGGGCAGACCTCGCCGCTCCATGCCGGCGCCAGCAAGATCCTGCTGGCTCACGCCCCGGCCTCGGTGCTGGAGGCGGTCCTGGCGGCGCCGCGCCAGCGGTTCACCGATGCGACCCCGGCCGGGGCGGCGGACCTGCAGGCGGCGCTCCACGCCATCCGGGCCCGCGGCCACTGCATCAGTCGCGGCGAAGTCGCCCCGGACGCGTTCTCGGTCGGCGTGCCGGTGCGCGATGCCACAGGCCAAGTCACCGCCGCGCTGCTGGTTGCAGCCCCGCTCGCCCGGGTCCCGGAGTCGCGCGTGCCGGAGCTGCTGGCCCTGGCAGAGGACGGCGCTCAGGCCTTGTCCCGCGCGCTCGGCTATGGCTGAGGGCTGGTTCCCGCAAGATCGATGGCCCGCGCGACCGAGCGGGCCAGGGCCGGGCCCAGCCCCAGGCCGTAGGTCGTGCGCAGATAGGTCTGGAAGTCGAAGATGGTGACCGCCGGGCAGACCTCGAACTCGAGAAACCACGGCCGGCCGTCATCGCCCAGGCGGAAGTCGAACGAGAAATAGTCCTTGAGGCCGAACAGCCGGACGGCCCGGCCGACCATCTGCTCGATCTCGACGACGGCGGCCGCGGCCGCGGGATCGCGGCGCAGGTCGTCGAGCTTGGGCACGAAGGCGCGCGCTTGGCCCTGCCCGAACGGCGTCGTGCCGCCCTCGGTGTCGCGGCTGCCGGACAGGCTGGCATTGTCGCGCATGGTGAGATAGGCGCCGCCGGTCTCGCTGGCCGGGTCCTTGCCCAGGCGGCCGATCCCCAGCGACGGGCCGAGCGGTTGCCCCAGGTCCATCCAGCTGACGCGGACGTCGCTGCCGGGCACGAAGGCCTGGACCACGGCCTCGTCGCCATAGCGCTCGGCCAGGCGCCGGCTGCGGTCGCGGGCCTCGTCCAGGCCGATGCACAGCGAGTCGCCGAATATCCCGATCTTGGCGCCCAGGCGGTTGGGCTTGACGAACAGCAGCGCGGCCGGGTCGAGATGGCCGTGGCGGGCCACGACCGCGTCGCCCCGCAGCAGCAGCGCCGGCGGCACCGGCAGCCCGGCCGCGGCCGCCAATGCCAGGCATTTGAACTTGTCCTGCGCCAGGTGCTGGGCCTGGGGCGGGCTGCCGTAGGCGGGCACGCCGGCCAGGCGCGCAAAGGCCGCGACGGCGCTGCCGCGGAAATAGGCGATGCCGTCGGTCAGGCCCCACAGCATGGCGCCGGCCGGGATCGGGCGCCCGGCCAGCGTATCCAGGTCGACGACCTCCAGTCCGCAGCCGATGGCGGCCAGCGCCGCGGCGATCTCGTCGGTGTAGGCCGCCAGGTCGGTCGCCTGGGCCAGGTACGGTGCCACCTCGTCGGCGACGGCGGCGGCGAATCCCAGTCGGCGCAGCCGGTCGCGGCAGGCCTGCTCGGGTTCGATGACGATCAGCAGGCGAGAGGGGGCAGGCATGCGGCAAGGCTAGCGCTCGGCATCGCCGCCCGCCACCATGCTGGCGCCGTCACGACCGAAGGATCCGTCCGGTGACCCACACCAGCTTTGCCGTCGGCGACCTGACCATCCATCGGATTGTCGAGATGGAGTGCGGGTTCATGTCGCCGTTCGAGTTCCTGCCCGACCTCGATCGGGCGGTCTTCGAGGAGAACCGCGCCTGGCTGGAGCCGGCCGCCTACGACCCGGCGACCGGCATGCTGGTCTTCAGCTTCCACTCCTACGTCATCCGGACGCCGCACCACACCGTCCTGGTCGACAGTTGCATCGGCAACGACAAGACCCGTCCGCACTACCCGAACTGGCACCGCAAGACCGACCAAACTTGGATGCGAGGCCTGGCGACGCTGGGCCTAACGGTCGCGGACATCGACTATGTCCTGTGCACTCATCTGCACAGCGACCATGTCGGCTGGAACACGCGGCTGGAGAACGGCCGCTGGGTCCCGACCTTTCCGAACGCGCGCTACCTGTTCGCCCAGGACGAATATGCCTATTGGACCGAGCGCCACCTGACTTCGCCGCTGACCCAGATGACCGACAGCGTGCTGCCGGTGATCGAGGCGGGGCGGGCCGAGCTGGTCGCCCACGACCACGCGCTGGGCGACCATGTCAGGCTGATGCCGACCCCCGGCCACACGCCCGGCCATGTCGCCGTGGCGGCGGGGCGGGGGCGGGACCGGGCGGTGTTCACCGGTGACCTGATCCATTCCCCGCTGCAGGCCCGCTATCCGGAGCTGGGCACCAAGTTCGACACCGACCGCGCCCAGGCCGACCACACCCGCCGCGATTTCCTGGCGCGCTACTCGGGCACCGATACCCTGTGCTGCACCATGCACTTCCCGTCGCCGTCGGTCGGGCATGTGACGCCATGGGGCGACGGGTTCCGGCTGCGCGACCCGGCGTAGGCCAGGCCTATGGCGAGCCTTGGCGAACGGTCAGGTCGCCAAGCCGGCCGGCCCCGGCCATGCCCATGACGGTGGCTAGCTCGTGCGCCAGCAGGCCGAGGATATGGGCCGCGCCGGCTGTCCCGCCGATCGCCAGACCGTAGAGCGTCGCCCGGCCGATCAGCACGCCGCGGGCGCCCAGCGCCACGAAGCGGGCGATGTCGGCGCCGCGCCTGACGCCGCTGTCGGCCAGCACTTCCATCCGGCTGCCAACGGCATCGGCGATCGCCGGCAGCACGTCGGTGGGGCTGGGCGCGCAGTCGAGGTTGCGGGCGCCGTGGTTGGACACGACGATGCCGTCGACGCCGCGGGCCAGCGCCGCTTCGGCATCCGCGACGCGCAGGATCCCCTTCAGCACCAGCTTGCCCGGCCAGCGCCGGCGCAACAGCCGCACGTCGTCCCAGGTGACGTCGGTGGCGAGGCTGACCTCGTCCGACAGGGCGGCGCGGCCGAGCCGGGTGCGGAACTCGTCGGGATAATGGGCATAGGTCGGGATGCCCGCGGCCATCAGGGCGCGCAGCATCACCGCGCCGGCCCAGCGCGGGTGCAGGGCGACGTCGAGGGCGGCCTGCCGCGACGGCATCAGGGGAATCCCGAAGCCGTTGCGCCGGTTGTATTCGCGGATCGGCGTGACGGGGGTGTCGACGGTCAGCACCAGGGTCTCGGCGCCGGCGGCCCGGGCGCGGTCGACCAGCGCCAGCGTGCGCGCGCGGTTCTTCCAGACATAGAGCTGGAACCACAGCCGCGCGCCTGATTCGGCGGCGATCCGCTCGACCGCGGTGATCGACTGCGTCGACACGCAGAACGGAATGCCGGCTTGGGCCGCGGCCTTGGCCAGTTCGATCTCGCCGTCATGCCAGACCAGTCCGGCGACCGCGGTCGGCGCGATCGCCAGCGGCAGCGGCTGGGCATGGCCCAGGATCTCGCACGCCGCCGTGCGCCCAGACACGTCGACCAGGACCGCCGGCGCCAGCTGGATCGCGTCCAGCCGCTGCCGGTTGGCGGCCAGCGAGATCTCGTCGGCGCAGCCGCGGTCGATGTACTCGAACAGCAGGCGGGGCAAGCGGCGGCGGGCGGCGCGGCGGGCGTCCTCGACGTCGAGCATGTGCGCTAGGGCCGGCCGGGCCATCAGCTGCGGGCGTGGAAGTGGCTGAGGAAGGTCCGCGTCGCCTCCTCGCGCGGCCGGTCGATGACGTCGCGGGCCGGGCCGTCCTCGACGATCACGCCGTCGCGCATGAACACGACGCGGTCGGCGACCTCGCGGGCAAAGCCGATCTCGTGGGTGACCAGGATCATGGTCATGCCCTCGGCGGCCAGGTCGCGGATCACGGTCAGGACTTCGCCGACCAGTTCGGGGTCGAGCGCCGAGGTCGCCTCGTCGAACAGCATGACCGAGGGCTCCATGGCCAGGGCGCGGGCGATCGCGACCCGCTGCTTCTGGCCGCCCGACAGCGTGTTCGGGAACATGTCGACCTTGTCGCTCAGGCCCACCTTGCCCAGCAGCCGGCGGGCCAGCGCTTCGGCCTCGCGCCTGGGCGTCCCCTTCACCGAAACCGGCCCCTCCATGACGTTCTCGAGCACCGTCAAGTGCGGGAACAGGTTGAAAAGCTGGAACACCAAGCCGGTCTTAGAGCGAAAGCGCGCCAGCTCGCGGGTGCTGGGCAGCCGGGCGCCGCCGTCGAAGCGGAAATCGTGGTCGCCGATGCGCACGCGCCCGCCGTCGGGCGTCACCAGCAGGTTGAGGCAGCGCAGCAGGGTCGATTTGCCCGAGCCCGACGGGCCGATCAGGGCGATTACCTGACCGGGCTCGACCGCGAGGCTGATGTCGCGCAGGACCACCAGCGCGTCGAACTGCTTGCGCAGGCCGGTGACCTCGATCATGGCGCTCGACGCCGTCATGTCAGCTGCTGCGCGCCAGGGTCTGCTCGGCCCGCTTCACGATCGCCGTGAGCGGCAGCAGGACGATGAAGTAAATGATGCCGATCGCGGTGTAGACCTCCAGGAACCGATAGCTGTCCATGGCGACGACATTGCCCTGGTACAGGAGGTCGGGCACCGCCACGAACGAAACCAGCGAGGTGTTCTTGAACTGGATGATCGACTGGTTGAGCAGGGGCGGGATCATGCGCTTGATCGCCTGGGGCAGCACGATCCGGCGCATGACCCGGGCCGGCATCATGCCGAGCGCCAGGCCCGCCTCGCGCTGCCCGGGATCGATCGAGACGACGCCGGCGCGGATGATCTCGGCATAGAACGAGCCGCCATACAGCGACAGCGACAGGATCGCGGCATCCAGCGCGTCGAGCTTGATGCCGCTCAACATCGGCAGGGCGTAATAAAACCACATCAGCTGGACGACCAGCGGGGTCAGCCGGAACGCCTCGACATAGAGCCACGACACCCAGCGCAGGGCGGGCCAGCGCGACAACTGCATCAGCCCGGCGACCAGGCCGAGGGCCAGCCCCAGCACGACCACCGCGATCGTCAGGCCGATCGTGACCGCGGTTCCGGCCAGGAACAGCGCCCGATTACTCCAGACGACCTCGAAATGGAGGGTGTACATCGATGTCCTCGGTGGCCCGCCGATGGCAGACCCATCCTCTCGGCCCCGAGGGGGGCGGAGAGGATGGGTTGCCGCCCGCTAGAAAGTCACGCCGGGCGGGATGTCGGCAAGGCTGAGGTCGACCTGGGCCAGGCTGTTGACCACGGCCTCGCGGATCAGGCCCAGGCCGCGGGCGTAGGTGATCCAGATCGAGACGAAGTCGCGCCAGGTCTTGTCGGCTTCGCGGCGGATGCCGGCGTTGGAGGTCGAGCCGAACATCGGCTGTGGCACGATCACCTTGCCCAGGCCCGGGTCGCGCTTGACCGCGCGGACGCCGCCCATCCAGAAGATCGACTGGGCGTCGGCGCGGCCGCTGCGCACCGCCAGCGTCGCCTCGTCGAGCGATTTGAAGCGGATGATCTGCGCCTTCGGGCACAGGCGGGTGGCGACCTGGTCGTGGGCCGAGCCGACGTCGACGGCGATCTTGACCTTGGGGTCGTTGAGCTCGGTCCAGGTCTTGGGCTCGAAGCCTGATTTGGCGATGACCACCAGCGCGCTGTCATAGACGGTGGTCGTGAAATCGATGGCCATGGCGCGCTTGGGCGTCGGGTTCAGGCCGAACATGACGTCGATCCGGTCCGACTGCAGGTCGAGCACGGCATTGCCCCAGTTGGTCTCGACCAGCTGCAGCTCGACCTCCATGTCGGCGGCCAGCGCCGAGCCGATGTCGTAGAACTGGCCGCCCCACTTGCCGGTCGCCATGTCCTTCATGAACCAGGGCGCGCCTGAAGCGACCGCGCCCAGGCGCAGCTTCTTGTTCGCCACGACGCGGTCGAAGGTGTTCTGGGGCGCGTCGGCGCGGGCCTTCGCGCTCCCCAGGGTCAGCGCGCCGGCGGCGACCGCCCCGGCTCCGATCAGGCCTGCCAAGTCCCTGCGTGCGATCATTTGGGGGTCCTCCCACTGGGTTGAGACAAGAGGCCTGCTCAGGCCGGCGGGGCCGGGAGCAGGACGCCGGGATTCATCAGGCCGTGCGGGTCGAAGAGCTGCTTGACCCGGCCCATCAGCTCGTAGCGCAGGGGATCGGCCAGCCGCGCCAGCTCCTCGGTCAGCTTGCGGCCGATGCCGTGCTCGGCGCTGAAAGTGCCGGAATAGCGGGCGGCGACGTCGTGGATGGCGCGCTCGACCTCCAGCGCGAAGGCGTCGGGATCGGCCAGGCCGGTCCAGAACCCGCGCTGGAACATCAGGATGTAGTGGACATTGCCGTCGCCGAGATGGGCCACGACCATCGGCCTGGCCTGCGGGTAGCGCCGGGCGGCGACGGCGTCGGCCTCGGCGATGAAGGCGGCGACATCCGACGTGCGCAGCGCGATGTCGTGAACGATGCCGATGCCTTCCTTCATGTTGGCCTCGGTCACCGAATGGCGGACCTGCCAGAACCCGGCCGCCTCCTGCCCTGATTTGGCGATCAGGGCGTCCAGCACCTGGCCAGACTCGAGGAAGCGGCCCAGCACCTCTTCCAGCGCCGCGCCGAGACCGGCGCCCGCATCGGCGCTGCCCAGCTCGATCATCACCGACCAGGGCGGCAGCTCGGCGAAGGCGATCCGCACCTCGGGCAGATGGCGGCGGACCAGCTCGAACTGGGCGGCGGAGACCAGCTCGTAGGCCTGGATGGCCGCGCCGGCGCGCTCCTGCAGCGCCGTCAGCAGCGCCACCGCGGCGGCGGGGTCGGCGACCGACACCCAGGCGTGGGCCGTGTGCGGCGTCAGCGGATGGAGCCGGAGCGCGGCGCCGGTGACGACGCCGAGCGTGCCCTCGGCGCCGATGAACAGATAGCGTAGCATGTAGCCGGTGTTGTCCTTGCGCAGGCCGACCAGGTCGCTGAGCACCCGGCCGTCGGCCAGCACCACCTCCAGCCCGGCGACCAGGTCGCGCATCGGGCCGTAGCGCACGACCCCGGTGCCGCCGGCATTGGTCGAGATCAGCCCGCCGATCTGGGCGCTGCCCTCGCTGCCCAGATAGAGGGGCACCTGACGCTGAACCGCCGCCGCAGCCGCGTGCAGGTCGCCGAGCACGACCCCGGCGTCGACCGTGGCCAGGCCGGTCGCCAGGTCGATCGCCCGGATCCGGGCCATGCGGCGCAGCGACAGCACGATGCCGGGCCGGTCCGGCCACGGGCTCTCGGGCACGGCGCCGAAGCACAGGCCGGTGTTGCCGCCGACCGGGAAGATCGGCTGGCGCTCGGCTGCGCACAGCCGGACCACGGCCGCGACCTCGTCGGTGCTGGCGGGCGCCACCACGGCCAGCGCCGTGCCCCGCCGCCGCTGCCGGAAATCGATCAGCCAGGGCGCCATGCCGGCAGGATCGGCGGCGATCCCCTTGTCCCCGACGATGGCCTGCAGGCGGTCGAGCATGGCGCCGCTCCTGCTAGGCCAGCCCGGCCGCTTTGGCGTGCTCGGCGGCGGCCTCGAGCTTGGCCACGGTTTCGGGGGTCGGCGCCAGCAATGGCAGGCGCACGCCGCCGGCCGGCCGGCCGGCCAGCGCCATGTAGGCCTTGAGCGGCCCCGGGTTGGTCTCGAGGAAGATGGTGTCGATCACCGGGTCGATCCGGTCCTGCAGGGCCAGCGCCGCATCCAGCTTGCCGGCGCGCGCCAGCCCGAAGATCTCGAGCCAGATCTTGGGGTAGATCGTCGCCGACGCCAGGACGCCGCCGCGGGCGCCGATGGCGACATGGGTCGCGAACAGCGGCTCCTCGCCGCTCAAGATGGCGATCTTGTCGCCGGCCAGCTTCACCGTCCGGATGAAGTCGGGCATGTCGTAGGACGAATACTTCATGCCGATGATCGAGCCGTCCTCGGCGATCGCCTGCACCGTGTCGGCCATGGCGGCGACGGTGGTGCGCCGCGGGATCTGGTACAGCAGCACCGGCAAGTCGAGCTGTTCGCGATAGCGCCTGAAATAGGCGCGCATGCCCTCCTGGGAGCCGGGGGCGTAATAGGGCGTCACGGTCATGACCGCGGCGGCGCCGGCGGCCGCGAAGTCGCGGCCGGCCTCCAGCGCATCCTCGAAGCCGGTGGCGAGCACGCCGGGGATCACCGGCTTGCCGTCGGCGGCCTCGACGCAAGCGGCGACGATGGCGCGGCGCTCGGCGCGCGAGAACGCGGGATATTCGCCGGTGCCGCCGATCGGCACCACGCCCGAGGCCCCGGCGGCCAGCTGGAAGCGCACCAGCGCCTGCAGGCCCGGGACATCGACCGACCCGTCGGGTGCCAGCGGCGTGACGATGGCGGTGTAGAGGCCGCTCAGCTGGTCCTTGGTGAGAGTCATCCGGATCGTCCTTCCCGCGGCGTATCCTGTATAAGTGAGCGTCATCCACCATCCGGCCTTTGGTCAATAGGAAAGTAGAAAAATGTATGATACGAAAAATCCTGCACCAGTCGGCAGCTGCCGCGCCTAAGGAGGAGCAGAATGCCGGACCTTCCGTCGATCGATCGGGGCGACGCCGCGCCTGGTGCCGACACCGCCAAGGCCGCGGTCGACGTCGGCGCGCGCCTGCACCGGATCCGCAAGGACCGCCGCTTGACCTTGCAGGAGGCGAGCCGCCTGACCGGGGTGTCGGCCTCGGCGTTCTCGAAGATCGAGCGCAACGAGCTGTCGCCGACGATCTCGACGATGCAGCGGATCGCGCTGGGGCTCGGGATCGAGTTGGTGACGCTGCTGGCCGGCCAGGATCCCGAGCCCGTGGCCTTCCCGGGCCGGCGCAGCATCAGCCGGGCCGGCATCGGCAACCATCACGTCACGGCCACCTGCCACAACGTGCTGCTGTGCGCCGATCTGAAGAACAAGCGCGCGACCCCGATCCTGACCACGGTCACCGCGCGCTCGGTCGACGAGTACAAGGCCTGGGCCAAGTCCGAGGCCGAGATCTTCGTGATGGTGCTGGACGGCACCCTGGTCGTGCACAGCCGGCTCTACGAGCCCCTGGTGCTGCACAAGGGCGACGCCGTCTATTACGACGCCACCACCGAGCACACCTGGACCTCGGAGGGCCCGACCGACGCTCAGGTGCTATGGGTGCTGGTCGGCCTCTGATCGGGCCACCCCGTTGGCGGCCAGGAACTGCCGGACCACCGGCGTCGGGTTGTCGGCGCGCCAGGCGAGCCAGTAGTCGACCGTGTGCGGCCACCAGGGCACGGCCTTGAACGCGATGCCGCGGGTCTCGGCGCGGGCCGCCGTTGCCTGCGTGAAGGCGCGGCCGGCGCCGGCCTCGACCAGCCCGAGCAGCGCGGAGAGCTGCGCCACCTCGTAGCGGATCTGCGGCCGGAAGCCGGCGGTGGCGCAATGCTGGGCGAAGCGGTCGCGCCAGTAGGCGTCGCCCTCGCGGGGCAGCGCGATCCACGGGCTGCCGTCGAGATCCGGCGGCTCGATCCGCGGTTTTGCGGCCAGCGGGTCGTCGACCGGCAGCGCCAGCCGCATCTGGTCGGACAGCAGCTTGTGGCTGGCGATCCCGTCCGGCCAGTCGCGCGGCGTGTAGAGGATGCCCAGGTCGAGCTGGTACTGCGCGATCGACTGGAGCTGGGCCTCGGTGCTGGCGGCGACCAGGTCGACCACCAGCGCCGGGCAGCGCTGGCGCAGGTTGCGCAGATGGTCGGCCAGCACGCCGCCCTGCATGGCGCCGTCGACATAGCCCACGCGCACGCGTCCGGTCTCGCCGTCCGACAGGGCCCTGGCATACCGGACCAGGCCGTCCGCGCAGGACAGCACCGCCCGCGCCGCCGCCGCCAGGGCGGCGCCGATCGGCGTCAGGGTCAGCCGCTGCCGGTGGCGGCGGAACAGGGGCACGCCGAGCGCATCCTCCAGCTCGCGGATGGCCCGGCTCAGGGGCGGCTGGGAGATGTGCAGACGCTGCGCCGCCTTGGTCACGTGGCCGAGCTCCGCGACCGCCAGGAAGTAGCGCAGGTGCCGAAGCTCCAGGTTCATGCTCATTAGGTATCAGCTCTGATCGAACCGGTCTTTGACGGTATCAGATAGCCCGCGCAAGGTCATCGCCATCGGCGCCTCAGCGGCGTGTCGGGATGAAGGGCGGGCGACAGTGAAGGCAGTGCTGTTCAAGCGGCCGGGCGTGGCCGAGGAGGTCCTGGAGGTCGGCGAGGTGCCGGTGCCGGACTGCGGGCCGGGCGACGTGAGGATTCGGGTCGCGGCCAGCGTGATCCAGCCGGCCGACCGGCTGTTCATCGCCGGCACCTATGCGGTGCAACCGCGCTGCCCGCAGGTCGCCGGCTTCGAGGGCGTCGGCGTGGTCGACCAGGTGGGCCCGGCGGTGACGGACATCGCCGCCGGCCAGCGCGTCGCGTTCCGCAGCCCCGGGGCGTGGGCGGACTACGCCGTCGTCCCGCGCGACCGCATCTATCCGGTGCCGCCGGCGCTGTCGGACCGGATCACTGATGCGGTCGCCTGCCAGATGCCGCTCAATCCGCTGACCGCGTGGGGATTGCTCGACAGCATCCCCCACAGCCCCGGCCAGCGCGTGCTGGCGACAGCCGGCCACTCGGTGGTGGCTGCCGTGCTGCGCCAATTGGCGGCGCGGCGCGACCTGCCTGTCGACCGCCTGGTCCGTGATGCGGACGGCTACCGGCTGCTCGGTCCTGACGGCGCCGTGGTCGCGCGCGGCGAGACCGTGGCCCGCACCCTCGCGGCCACGGCGCCCTACCCGATCGTGCTGGATCCGGTCGGCGGCCCCGACACGCTCCAGCTGATCGACCGAACCGAGCCGGGCGGCGTGCTCGTCTCCTATGGCGTCCTGGACGACCGGCCGTTCGAGCTGCGGGCCTCGCTGCTGCTCTACCGGGCGCTGCGTTGGCAAGGTTTCGGCATCAGCGTCTGGCTGCGCCGGGCCGGTGACGCGACGCTGGCCGCGGCCGCCGCCGAGTGCTGGGCCGTGCTGGCCGACGATCCGGCGCTGCTGCCGGTGTCCGGCCGCTTCGCGCTCGACGAATTCGGGCCGGCCCTGACGCGGGCGCGGGCGAGCGCCGGCGAGGGCAAGGCCGTGTTCGTGATGTCTTGACCCGGCCGAGGACGGACCCATGACCCCCCTGACCGACGATGTCATGAATCAGGCGATCGGCCGGTCCATCCAGGCCGGCACCGTCCAGACGAACTATGTCGATATTGGCGCCGGCGATCCCGTGATCCTGGTCCACGGGTCCGGAGTTGGCGTGTCATGTCAACATTCAGTGCTGGTGTGTCAACATTCACGATTCTAATCGAATGAAGAAACCCATTGTGGCGTCAGCCGATCCATGATTACCTATTCCTAGGTCCACAATATCTATGGTTATCTCATGTCTTCGTTGATCTCATCTGCCAGCCGCGCTGCGGCCCTGGCCATAGCCGCGCTGGCCTTGTCGAGTTGCAGCTCGAAAGCGCCCTCGACTGCAGTCGTTGCTTGCGGACGCGCAGTCTCCGCCCATCTCGCCCAGTTCGGGTCCCACGGCGACATCATTGCCATCTCAGCCGAGACGCCTACCGCACCAAACTCGGTCACTGTCTCGATGACAGTCACCGAGATGCGGTCCGATCACAGCGTGATCAACCACCAAACATCGTGTAACGTATTCGCAAATAACCAGCTTATACAATTGAATAGCTGGATCTGGGACGGCCGCCAGTTGCCCGTTGAGGAGGCCAACATGATGATGATTGCCCCGATACCCAACGCTCTCACCATCAAGGTCGATGGTCTATCCGATATCCCGTCGAGCCCGCCTGGATTCATTGCTCCGCTGAGAGCAACTTGATTTTCAGGTCGGCACATTTCATCGACGTCCTGTCACGCGATCCGCCCTGCCTCGGGCGGAGGCGTGGCACGATGCGGCCGGTCGCCCACCGCGTCATCCTGCGCGCCAAGGTTCGCCATCTGCGCGGCGAGTCCGACCGGACGGCCTTCATGCTGTTCGAGCGCTGGCGGGATGCCGACGAATATACGGCCGTCCGCGACAGCCGCTATCGCCTGGCCTATGTCGCCGAGCGCGACCCCCTGCTGCGCGAGCCGCCCGAGGTCGTCCGCTGGACCCTGCTGCACGACGAGCGCGGTGGCGGGGCCCGGATAGGGCCGGGCCGAACGCCGTCAGTCCGCGGTGCCGAGGCGCAACCGGATGTCTCGATAGGCCGCCTGGATGAGGTCGGACAGCGCAGCGGCGTCGATCGGTTCGCCCCGGCGCAGCTTCACGTGCCTCATGCGTTTACCGTCGCCTTGCAGGAGTCCGGCCGGGTCGTCCAGCGCAGCGCCGAAGAAGAAGCCGACATTCGCGTGATTGCGGAAGGCATTGACGTAGCCGAACGCGGCATCCCTGACGCAGGCGGTCCGATGGCCGTCGTGGAGAAGCTCCCGAACGACGGCGCCGCACCCGCGCATCCGGTCGAACCAGGGCTTGACCATGCCTCGCAGGCCGTCATCCGGAACCGCGAACCAGGCGTCGACGCCGGGTTCGCGCCGAACGGCGCTCGGGAACCGCAGCAGTTGGCTCATGGGACCAGACTACATCCGCCGGGGCGTCGGCGGAGTCTTGCCGACGCCCGGTCCGGCTCTCGGCATCTGTCCGCCGATGCCGAGAGCCGCCGGATGGCGGGGTCGAGCCGAATCAAGCACTCGAGGTCCGCGAGCGGATGACGGCCGAGTGGCATCCGGCTTGCGTCTACCGCCAGTAAAACATCGTCAGGGAGGACTCCATGAAAACGCTTCTGACGTCGGTCCTGGTCTCTATGCCCGGCTTGGCCGGTTCCGCCGGTGCCGCCGACTATCGCTTCACCAGCCTGGAGTTCGCGCCGTTCATCCAGACCGACGGTGGCAAGGCCGTGGGCCCGTTCGTCGAGATCATCACGCTGCCTGCGCGGCTCTGGCCAAGAGCTGCGCGGTCGAGGTGATGCCGTTCCGGCGCGCGCTCGACGAGGCCCAGGACGGAACCGCGACCGGCATCCTGCCGATCAACGACGTGCCCGAGCGGCGCCAGGCGTTCTGGCTGTCGCCGCCGATCGTTCATTCCGCCTACGCCTTCTTCGCGCCGGAGGGGTCCCCGTTCACCTATGCCAAGCCTGCCGACGTGACCGGCCGTCAGATCGGCGCCTACGGACCCTCGGCGACCTCCCTTGTCGCCGAGGCGATCGCCAAGGAGGGCGGCGGTCGGATGGTGCTCGAACTCACCAACCTGACGGTGCTACGCAAGTTGGCGGCCGGGCATTACGGGCCTGACGGCGTCGGCTTCGCCAACCTGGAGGTCGGCACCTATCTGCTGAAAAGCCAGCGGATCACCGGCGTCAAGCCGGCCGGCGTGGCCCGTGCGTTCGACTACACGATCGGTCTGTCGCGCCGGGCCATGACCGAAGACCAGGCCGACGCGTTCAGCGCCGCCGTCGCGCGGCTCCGGGGCACCGGCAAGCTGGCCGAGATTCTGGCTCGATACGACCTGCAGCCGCCCGCGCAGTAGCGCGGCGCGGATCGGCACCGGCGGCGGCGCCCACGTTGTCGGGCCCGCCGCCAGCCGCTAACGTCCGGCGACCCGTCATTGCCAAGGCAGACCCCATGACCGTGGACACGACCATCGGCCGCTTCGGCAGCGGCCGCGCGGTGAAGCGCATCGAGGATGCCGGGCTGCTCGCCGGCGCCGGGCGCTTCGCCGACGACGTTGCCGAACCCGGCCAGGCTTTCCTTGCCTTCCTGCGCTCGCCCCATGCCCATGCCCGCATCGTCTCGATCGATGCCGCGGCGGCGCTGGCCATGCCGGGCGTGATCGCCGTGCTGACCGGCGCCGATCTCGCCGCCGACGGCATCAAGCCGCTGCCGCTGGCGCCCATGTTCAAGCGCCCCGATGGCGGCCCGGCCGCGACGCCGCTGCGCCCGGCGCTGGCCCAGGGGGCCGTGCGCTTCGTCGGCGAGGCGGTGGCGGCGGTGGTCGCCGAGACCGCGATCCAGGCCAAGGACGCGCTCGACGCCGTCACGGTCGAGTACGACGAGCTGCCGGCCGTGGCCGGCGTCGCCGCGGCGACCGCTGCGGGCGCGCCGCTGGTCTGGCCCGAGGCGACGGGCAACATCGCCGCCCAGATGACCCATGGCGACCGCGCCGCGACCGACGCGGCCTTTGCCGCGGCCGCCCATGTCGTCGGCCTGGACCTGGTCAACCAGCGCCTGGCGCCGGTGCCGCTGGAGCCGCGCAGCGTGCTCGCCAGCCCCGACGCCACCACCGGCCGCCTGACCCTGCGCCTGTCCAGCCAGATGCCGTCGAGCGCGCGCGATACCCTGTGCGGCGTCCTGGGCGTCCCGACCGAGACCGTGCGCGTCGTGGTCGGCGATGTCGGCGGCGGCTTCGGCATGAAGACCGGCCTTTATCCCGAGGATGTCGCGGTCGCCTGGGCGGCGCGGCGGCTCCAGCGCCCGGTCAAGTGGACCGCGGAGCGGATCGAGGAGTTCCTGGCCGCCACCCATGGCCGCGACGTGGTCAGCCGCGCCGAGTTGGCGCTCGACGCCGAGGGCCGGGTGCTGGGCTATCGCGTCCGCTCGCTGTGCGACATGGGCGCCTATGCCGGCACCGCCGGCATCATCATCCAGCTGCTGATCGGGCCGTGGGTCTCGACCAGCATCTACGACATCCGCACCATCGACCTGGAATTCGCGGCGGTCCTGACCAACACGCCGCCGACCGCGCCCTATCGCGGCGCCGGCCGGCCCGAGGCGATCTACCTGATCGAGCGGCTGTTCGACGAGGCGGCCCGGCGGTTGAGGCTCGACCCCGCCGAGATCCGCCGGCGCAACCTGATCGCGCCCGAGCAGATGCCCTACACCAACGCGATGGGCCAGGTGTATGACAGCGGCCAGTTCGGCAAGGTCATGGACCGCGGCCTCGCCCTCGCCGATTGGGCCGGCTTCGACGGCCGCGCGGCCCAGTCCAAGTCGCGCGGCAAGCTCCGCGGCCGCGGCATCGCGACCTTCCTGGAGTGGACCGGCGCCAACGTGTTCGAGGAGCGGGTCACGGTTCAGGTCTCGGGGTCGGGCGAGATCGAGGTCTATGCGACGACCATGGGCATGGGGCAGGGCATCGCGACCTCCTATGCCCAGCTGGTGGTCGACGTGTTCGGGGTGCCGATCGACCGCATCCGCTTCGTCCAGGGCGACAGCGACCGCGGCTCGGGCTTCGGCAGCGCCGGCTCGCGCTCGCTGTTCACCGCCGGCTCGGCGATCCGCCATGCGTCGGAGCAGGCGGTCGCCACCGGCCGCGAGCTGGCCGGCGAGGCGCTGGAGGCGGCGGCGGCCGACATCGAATATGGCGAGGGCGCCTTCCAGGTCGCCGGCACCGACCGCCGGATCGGCCTGTTCGAGCTGGCGGCGCGCCAGCCCGAGGGCCGCATCTTCATCGACACCGTGGGCAAGGTCAGCGGGCCGAGCTGGCCCAATGGCTGCCATATCTGCGAAGTCGAGATCGACCCCGACACCGGCGTCGTCCAGATCGTGTCCTACAAGTCGGTCAACGACGTCGGCCGCGTGGTCAACCCCATGATCGTGCGCGGCCAGCTCGACGGCGGCGCGGTGCAAGGCATCGGCCAGGCCCTCGGCGAACATCTGGTCTATGACGCATCAGGCCAGGCGCTATCCGCCAGCTTCATGGACTACATGATGCCGCGCGCCGACATCGTCGAAGACTTCGTCCACGAGCTGGACGAGTCGACGCCCTGCCGCAACAACCCGCTGGGGGTCAAGGGCGTGGGCGAACTGGGCACGATCGGCGCGACGCCCGCCGTGGTCAACGCCGTCGCTGACGCGCTGGCCCGCGCCGGCCGCTCCGCCACCATCCAGATGCCGCTGACGCCGGCCGTGGTGTGGGCGGCGCTGCAATAGACCATCGTCCCCCTCTCTCCGCCCCCAATGGGGTGGAGAGAGGGGAATTTGCTCGCGCGGTCAGGCGGACTTGCGCCAGGGGATCAGCATCGAGACCTTTTGCCGGTAGCGGCGATAGTCGTCGCCGAACACGGCGACGAGATCCCGCTCTTCGAGGAAGATGCCGACGAAGATGTAGGCCGTGGTCACGGCGGCGAACAGCAG
>CAZEFK010000031.1:35315-43744 GCA_964511405.1 uncultured Comamonadaceae bacterium
CCGGCGGTCATCACCGGCGCCGCCCAGAATGCGATGACAAAGCCGAGATAGATGGGGTGGCGCACGAGCTTGTACAGCAGCGGGGCCTTGAACCTCGGCGCCGGCATCGCGCGTCCGGACAGGTAGCTGAAGACCTGGTGCAGGCCGAACAGCTCGAAATGGTTGATCAGGAACGTGCTCAGCAGCACGATCAGCCACCCGACGAGTGACAGGATGGTGATCGCCGTCGCGAGCGGCGGCGTGGTTGCCCAGACCACCGCCGGCATCGGCCGCCACTGCCAGAACAGGAGAATGAGCGCCAGGCTCGACAGCAGCACATAGGTGCTGCGCTCCACCGACGCCGGCACATACTGCACCCACCAGCGCTTGAACGGCGCGCGCGCCATCACGCTGTGCTGGACGGCGAAGATCGACATCAGGATGAGATCGACGATCACCGCTTCGGTCGATCCGACCACCGCACCGGTGTCGAGGGTCTTCGGAACGGCCAAGCCGCTGACGAAGCCGATCGCATAGAGGAATGTCAGGAAGAACACGAGGTACGCCACGACCCCGTAGCCGAACGCGACGATCCGGTTCATCGAAGGCCCCCTTGGATCACGAGGATCGAATTCGCTCTGCGGTTGATCGACCTTATAAAGGGTCGCCCGGTGCGTCGCCAGTGGCGCTTCTTGACCTGATCTAAGACCGCGCGGGCCGCTGGGCCAGCTGCCGCGCCAGCGTGACGAAGCGCTGGGCCGGCCCCGGCGGCTCGGCGGTGCGCCAGGCTAGGCGCAGGGGCGCGGTCAGGCCGGGGCAGCCGGTCAGGGGCCGGTAGACGACGCCCTCCAGGTTCAGCCGGCGCATGGAGGCCGGGATGATGGTCAGGCCCAGCCCGGCCGCGACCAGGCTCAGGGTCGACAGCATGCGCGGCGCCTCCTGGCCGATGGACGGGCTGAAGCCCGCGGCGCGGCAGGCCGCGATGATCGCGTCATAGAGGCCGGGGCCGGTCGGGCGGCGATAGAGGATCAGCGTCTCGGCCGCCAGCGCCGCGAGGTCGACGCCGTCGGCGGCGTGGGCCAGCGGGTGATGGGCCGGTGCCGCCAGCAGCATCGGCTCGTCCAGCAGCGGCGCGATGGTGACGTCGGCCGCGGTGTCCGGCGGCGCGCGCACGAAGGCGGCATCGAGGCGCTCGGCCCGCACGGCGTCGACCAGCTCGGTGGTGCTGCTCTCCTCGAGGCCGAGATCGACCGCCGGCGCCGCCTGGCGGAACGCCCGGATGGCCGCCGCGACGAACGGGTGGAAGGCCGCCGAACTGGTGAAGCCCACGGCGATCCGGCCCTGCTCGCCGCGCCCGGCGCGGCGCGCCGCCTCCAGCGCCCGGTCCAGCCGCGCCAGCACCGCGCGCGCCTCGTCCAGCAAGGCGCGGCCGGCCGCAGTCAGCGCCATGCCGCGCGGCAGCCGCCGGAACAGTTTGGTCCCGAGCTGGTCCTCCAGGGCGCGGATCTGCTGGCTGAGCGGCGGCTGCTGGATGCCCAGGCGCTCGGCGGCGCGGGTCAGGTGTCCGGTTTCGGCCACGGCCACGAAATAGCGAAGCTGGCGCAGGTCGATCATATGGAAGCCATATGGATTTTGAGGCTGCCATATATTGGACCCAATGTCGGCGCCGCTCTAGCCTCAGGGCTGCAATCACGCCGAGGACGCCATGCCCGACCTGTCGCTTGCCGCCACGCCGCCCGCCGGCCGTGCCGCGCCGTCCGCCGCCACGGTCGGCGGCCTGTTCCTGGGCTTCCTCGGCATCGGCCTGATGGGCTTCGGCGGCGTGCTGCCGCTGGCGCGCCGGATGGTGGTGGAGCGGCGCGGCTGGCTGACCGCGGCCGAGTTCACCGACCTGCTGGGCCTGTGCCAGTTCCTGCCCGGCGGCAACGTCATCAACCTGTCGGTGGCGGTCGGGCTGCGGCACCGCGGGCTGGCCGGCGCACTGGCGGCGCTGGTCGGGCTGATCGCCGTGCCGTCGGCGATCGCGATCGGGCTTGGCGCCCTCTATGCCCACGCCCAAGGCGCGCCGGCGATCGGCCGCCTGTTCGCCGGCCTGGCCGCGGCGGCGGCCGGGCTGCTGGTGGCGATGGCGGCCCGGATGGCCGCCCCGCTGGCCCGGCTGCCGCGCGCCGCCGCGGTGGCGGCGCTGGTGGTCGTGGCGATCGCCGGGTTGCGGCTGCCGCTGCCGCTGGTGCTGCTGGCCGCGATGCCGGTCGGCGTCGTCGCGACCGGAGGCCGGCCATGAGCGTACTGACGACCCTGGCGCTGATCTTCAGCGAGCTGTCGCTGCTGGCCTTCGGAGGCGGCAACACCATCCTGCCCGAGATGAAGCGGCAGGTGGTCGACGTGCATGGCTGGCTGAGCGCGCCGGAGTTCGGCGCGCTCTACGCCCTGGCCCAGGCGGCGCCGGGGCCGAACATGATGGTGGTGACGCTGGTCGGCTGGCGGGTCGCCGGCTGGTGGGGCGTGGCGGTCGCCTCGGCCGCCACCTTCGGCCCCTCGTCGCTGCTGACCGGCGTGGTGGTCGGGCTGTGGCACCGCTTCCGTGACCGGCCCTGGCGGCGCCGGCTGCAGGCGGGCCTGCGGCCGGTGACGGTCGGCCTGGTGGCGGCCAGTGCGGCGGTGATCACCCTGGGCGCCGACCGCGACTTGGGGCTGGCCGCGGTCACGGCGGGCGGGGCGGCCCTCAGTCTGACCGGCCGCGTCCATCCCTTGCTGGTGCTGGCGGGCGGCGCGGCAGCGGGGCTGGCCGGGATCTAGGCCTCCGCCATTCCCGGCACCGCGGCGTCGGTGATCCGGTCGCGGCAATGGGCCTCGAAGGCCTCGACCAGCCGCGACTTGCGTAGCTGGCCCAACGTTGCCAGGCCGACCACCATCGGCCGGTGGTCGCCGGCCAGCGGCACCCGCACCACCCGCCGGCCGTCGAGGGCCGCATCGACGCGCGGGCGGACGTTGGCGAGCGTATAGCCGAAGCCGTTGGCGACCAGCGCCCGCACCATGTCGGGCTGGGCCGAGCGGGCGCCGATGACCGGCGTCAGGCCATCCTTGAGGAACAGCGCCAGGAAGTATTCGCGGCTGAGCGGCAGGTCCAGCAGCACCAGCGGCTCCGATGCCAGCTCGGCCAGCCCGACCGCGGCGCGGCGGGCCAGCGGATGGTCGGCCGCGACCACCGCATGCACCGGCAGGCGCGCCAGGGGCTGGAAGCGGACGCCCTCGGGCAGCTGCAGGTCGTAGGTCAGGGCGACGTCCAGGGTGGCGCGGCGCAGGCCGTCCAGCAGCCCTTCCTGGTCGTCCTGGACCTGGGCCAACTCGGCCTGCGGATAGGCGGCCAGGAAGGTCCGCGCCAGCTCGGGCAGCAGCAGCGGCGCCAGGGTGACCATGGCGCCGACCGTCAGCCGCCCGCGCACGCTGCCGGTCGCCTCCGAGGCCACGGCGTAGAGCGCCTCGGCCTGGGCGATCAGCCGCTTGGCCTCGGCCAGCAGGGTCCGCCCGGCCGGGGTCAGGGCCAGTCCCTGGGCGTGCAGGCGCACGAACAGCGGCACGCCCAGCTCGCGCTCCAGATGGGCGATCGCCGCCGAGATCGAGGGCTGCGAGATCGCGATCCGCTCCGAGGCCAGGCGGATGCTCCCGGTCTCGCCGGTCGCCACGAAATAGTCGAGCTGCCGCAGCGTGAAGCGCATGCCCTGTCTATAGGGCGCGGGCGCGTACTTTTCTTCGACAAATGGAGTTACGCCTCCGGGATCACCGCGATGGCGTCGACCTCGACCAGCCATTCCGGGCGGGCCAGCGCCGAGACCACGACGCCGGTCGAGACCGGGAACACGCCCTTCAGCCAGCGCCCGACCGTGCGGTAGACCGGCTCGCGGTAGCGCGGGTCGGTCAGGTAGATCGTGATCTTGCAGATGTGGCTGAGATCCGAGCCGGCCTCCGCCAGCAGCATCTGGATGTTGGCCATGGCGCGGTCGGCCTGGCCGGCGGGGTCGCCGATCGCGACGCTCTGGCCGCTGTCCAGGTCCTGGCCGATCTGGCCGCGCACGAACACCATGGTGCCGCGGGCGACCACGGTCTGGCACAGGTCGTTGTCGAGCTTCTGCTCGGGGTAGGTGTCGCGGGTGTTGAACGGGCGGATGCGGGTGTGGACCATCGGGCACGTCCTCAAAGGCTGTGATAGGCGCGGCGGGCATAGACCAGCGGCTGGCCGGCGCCGGCCAGCCATACCTCGGCGACCTGGCCGAACAGCACCTGGTGGGTGCCGACCGCCTGGGCGGACAGCAGCCGGCAGTCGAAGGCGGCCAGGGGATCGACCAGGCGCGGCGCGCCGGTGGTCAGCGGCGCCCAATCGGCGCCGGCGAACCTGTCGCCGGGTCCCAGCCGGCCGGCGAAGCGGTCGGCGACCGCCGCCTGGTCGTCGCGCAGCAGGTTCACGCAGAACACGCCGTTGGCCAGGATCGCCGCCGCCGCCGGACTCCGGTGGTGGATGCAGGCGAGCAGCACCGGCGATTGGTCGGCGGACACCGACGACATGGCCGACACCGTGACCCCGGCGCGCCCGGCCGCGCCGTCGGTGGTCACCACCGTCACCGAGGCCGCGGCGTAGCTCATGGCCTCGCGGAAGCGGTCCGCGATCACGGGCCGAACCAGCGCCGGACCGCCGGGTCGCCCGACGGCCGGGCGTCGGGCAGCACCCGGTCCGACAACCCGGCCACGGCCTTGACGAAGGCCAGCGGCCCGTCCCAGTCGAAGCTGCGATAGACCGCGGCCAGGTGCGCGAACGGCGGCGACTGGGCGAACAGCTGAAAGGTCAGCCGGTGCCCGGCATAGTCCGAGTTCAGGAGATCGCGGGCGAAGGCCAGCAGCTTGCGCCGGTCCTCGGCCAGCCAGTCCTGGTTGACGCTGTAGAACTTCTCCAGCCAGGGGCCGGTCTCGGGCGCCGCGAACGCGGCGTGGTCGGGGGTCACGCAGATCTGACCGCCGCACAGCTCGCGCGCCAGGTGCATCATGTGGTGGAGCTGCGAGCAGGCATGCACGCGGCCGGCATAGAGCAGCGACGGGTTGGGCATCAGCAGGCCGCCGGGGCTGGGCTCGGCCAGGGTGACGGCGGCGGTCAGGTGAGCGTTGATGCCCTCGCGCCAGACCGCGATCGCCGACAGCTTCTCCTGCACCGCCTGCTGCTTGTCGAGGCCGGTCTGGCGGGCGTTGAACAGGGCCGCGCCGATCATCAGGTCGGCGAACTTCAGGATGCGCTGGACGAAGGCGAAGGCCGAGTAGCGGTGCAGGGTGGCGCGGATGTACGCGGCGGCCTTGGTGTGCCGATAGAACAGTACGTTCTCCCACGGCACCAGCACGTCGTCGAACACCACCAGCGTATCGATCTCGTCGAAGCGGTTGGCCAGCGGATAGTCTTCGGCCGGGGCGCGGCCGGCGAAGCCGGTGCGGCAGATGAACTTGAGGTTCGGCGAGCCCAGGTCGCAGATGAAGCCGACCGCATAGTCGGAATAGGCGGCGTTGCCCCAGTTGGCGATGGTCGGCTTGGTGAAGGCCTGGTTGGCATAGGCCGCCGCGGTCTCGTACTTGGCGCCGCGCACCACCAGCCCGGCATCGGTCTCGCGCACCACATGCAGTAGCATGTCGGGGTCCTGCTCCTGCGGCGGCTTGGAGCGGTCGCCCTTGGGATCGGTGTTGGCCGAGACGTGGAACGGGTCGCGCTGCAGCACCCGGGCGACATGCGCGCGGATGTTGGCGGCGAATTGCGGGTCGACCTCGTTCAGCACGTCCTGGCCGTCATAGAGCGACCACATCTCGCCCACGGTCTCGTCGCCGACGCGCGTGACCACGCCGCCGATCTCCTCGAGCAGCCGGTCGGTGGCGCGGCGCTTGTCCCACCAGTCCTGCTGGGTCCGGGGCAGCTTGTTGGCGATGGCGTGGACCTCGCCGCCGTCCTCGTAGGTCATGACCGCGCGGGTGCGCGCCTCGTGCTGCAGGTCGTAGAAGCGCGCGCGGATGTCGACCAGCGGCCGGAACATCGGATGGCGGGTGACGTCGGTGACGCGCTCGCCGCCGATGAAGACGGCACGGCCGTCGCGGAGGGACTCCTTGTACTCGGCGCCGGTGCGGATCATGGCGGGCATCCCTGGCTGCGGCAGCACGGCCAGGATCGGCCAGGGCCGAGCGTCGGCAAACACGCATTTTTCCAAGCCCTGCTTCGGCTTTTCCGAGGCAGACGCTTATGTCCATATCGTCATAAGGAGATCTGCTGATTTCAATGCGTGCTGTCAGCAAGTATCTATCTTGCAGTGCGGGAGGCTGGAGGGCCGGCGATGGTGGCGCTGGAGCAGGAACGCCTGGAGGATGCGCTGCATCTGGCCGTGGCCCGGCTGGAGCTGATGATCGACGCCTATGAGCGGATCCGCCACCAGGGCGAGCGCGGCGAGCTGCAGGCCGCGATCGACGCCATCGTCCAGGCGCGCTGGGCCCTCGCCGACCTGGTGACGGCCGCGGAGCGGTGGCGGGATGAGTGGAGCGGCGGGCACTGAGCGACGCCCACCGCTCCGAAAGGTTCACGCGGCGCGATAGCGCTCCAGCCAATGCGCATAGGGAGCGGGCAGGGTCCAGGCGGCCTTGTCGACGCCCAGGGCGCGTGCCGCCTCATAGGGCCAGTGCGGGTTCTCCAGGAGACGCCGGCCGAGCATGACCAGGTCGACCTGGCCGTCGCGGACCAGCCGGTCAGCCAGGACCGGGTCCTGGATGTACCAGGTGGTGGCGGTCGGGATCGCCGCGGCCTGCCGGATCTCGGCGGCGACCGGGGCCAGGAAGGCCGGCCCCCAGGGGATCTTGGCGCCCGGGATCGAGAAACCGACGCTGACGTCGATCAGGTCAAGGCCCCCGGCCTTGAGCCGCCGCACCAGCTCGATCGCCTCGGGCAGGGTCTCGTCCCGGCCGTCATAGTCGATCACGCCCAGGCGCGCAGTCAGGGGCAGATGCTCTGGCCACACCTGGCGCACGGCGGCCAGGGTCTCCAGGTGAAACCGGATGCGGTTCTCGAAGCTGCCGCCATAGGCGTCGGTGCGTCGGTTGGCGTAGGGCGAGAAGAAGCTCTGGGCCAGGTAGCCATGGGCGAAATGCAGCTCCAGCCACTCGAACCCGGCGTCCCGGGCGCGGCGGGCCGCCGCCGCGAAGTCCTGCCTGACGCGGGCGATGTCGGCCGCGGTCATGGCCCGCGGCGTGCGGGTCAGCAGCCCGCCATAAGGCACGGCCGACGGCGCGATCGGCTCCCAGCCGCGCGGGTCGCCCGCGGGAATGTGGTCGTCGCCCTCCCACGGGCGATTGGTGCTGGCCTTGCGGCCGGCATGGGCGAGCTGGATGCCGGGAACCGCGCCGGCGGCCTTGATCGCGGCTGCGGCGGGGGCGTAGGCGGCAGCCTGGGAGTCGGTCCACAGCCCGGCGCAGCCGGGCGTGATGCGGCCTTCGGGCGACACGGCCGTGGCCTCGGCGATCACCAGCCCCGAACCGCCGCGCGCCAGCCCCGCCAGATGGACGCGGTGCCAGTCGGTGACCACGCCGTCCTCGGCCGAGTACTGGCACATGGGCGACACGGCGATGCGGTTGCGCAGGGTCACGTCCTTCAGCGGAAAGGGATCGAACAGCGACGCCATGGGGCTTGTCCTCGGGCGGTGGAGGCCATAGTTCGATAACTATCGAACATACGGACACATAGCCCCGGCCATGCTACGGTTCAAGCCATGAGGCCCTATCGCCATCCCCGCATCGAGGACATCGAGCTTGCCCGCGTGCTGTACGCGCTCAGCGACCCGGTGCGGCTGGACGTGGTGCGCCAGCTCGACCGCGAGGGCGAAGCCAGCTGCGCCGCCCTCGACGGCGGCCGGCCCAAATCGAGCATGTCGCACCATTTCCGGGTGCTGCGCGAGGCCGGCCTGGTGCACACCCGGATCGACGGCCCCACCCACATGAACACCCTGCGCCGCGGCGAGCTGGACCAGCGCTTCCCGGGGCTGCTGGCGGCGGTGCTGGCGGCGGCGCTACGGTAGCTTGCCGCCCAGCTCGTCCTCGATATGGACGCGGATGATCTCGTCGAAGCTGGTCTCGGCGCGGAAGCCCAGCTCCAGGGCGCGGCGGGCGTCGAAGTCGCGGGGCCAGCCGGCGACGATGGCCGCGATGGTGGGGTCGGGACGGCGGTGGATGAGCGCGAGCGCGCGGTCGCCCGCGACCCGGGCCAGGGCCTGGATCTGCTCGCCGACCGTGGCCGACAGGCCGGGCATGGTCACGGCGCGGCGCCAGCCGAGCAGGCTGAGGTCCATGGTTGCGGCGTGCAGCAGGAAGCCCACGGCCGAGCGCGGGCTGGCGTGCCAGTGGCGGACGTCCTCGGAGACCGGCAGCACCGCTTCCTTGCCGGC
>CAZEFK010000032.1:0-8288 GCA_964511405.1 uncultured Comamonadaceae bacterium
TGCGCATGAAGCTGGTGGAACCGCTGCGCGAGCTGTTCAAGGACGAGGTCCGCGCCCTGGCGCGCGAGCTGGGCCTGCCGGAGAGCCTGGTCGGCCGGCACCCGTTCCCGGGTCCGGGCCTGGCCATCCGCATGCCGGGTGCGGTGACGCCGGAGCGCCTGGCCGTCCTGCGCGCCGCCGACCGCATCTATCTGGAGGAGATCCGCGCCGCCGGGCTGTACGACCAGATCTGGCAAGCCTTCGCGGTGCTGCTGCCGGTGCGCACGGTCGGCGTGATGGGCGACGCGCGCTCCTACGACTCGGCGCTGGCGCTGCGGGCGGTGACCTCGACCGACGGCATGACCGCCGACAGCTTCCCGTTCGAGCACGCGTTCCTGGCCCGGGTCGCGACCCGGATCATCAACGAAGTGCGCGGGATCAACCGGGTGACCTACGACGTGACGTCGAAGCCGCCCGGAACGATCGAGTGGGAGTGATTCGATAGGCTTTGGGGTCTATCGGCGCGCGGCTCGAACCGTTGCATGTCGCCGCCGGGACCGGCGATGATTTTCTGAAGGCTCAGGGTCTCCACAGCAGTGGCCAGTTTCTGGCCATGCACTGAGGAGAAGGGCCATGAGCTATGAAAGGATCTTCGAGTACGACCTCGAGATCACGGGGGTGACCGACTACGGGGCGGACATGGAGGAGCTGTTTTCCGGTCGGCGGACACCGCCGCTTCAAGGCGCCCAGTTCGACGTGACCCTCGCCGGGCCGATCAAGGGGCGCGTGACAGGCATGGTCCGCGGCGTCGACTACCTGCGCGTGCGCGCCGACGGTCGCAGGGACCTCGAGCTTCGGGCGACCATCGAGACCGACGACGGCCATCGCATCGCGTTCGCCGCCACCGGCGTTGGCACCCCGCGGGCCAGCGAGCCGATCGTCGACCTGGCCGTGAAGATCGACCTCACGACGGCCGCGGCCGCCTATGCCTGGCTCAATGCCCGGCCGGCCTGGGGGGCCGGATATGCGGACCTCACCACCGGCAAGATCCACATCGATGCCTATCTGCACTGAAGCGCGGGCCAGAGAAGGATTCGGCGCGGGGGTGAAAAGGCCGCCACTCGATCGATGAGTTGCCGCTGGCCGGTGGTCTGCACACCATCGGGCATGAACGATCGGAGGAGTCCTGGCCCCGTGACCGACCAGACCCTGACGAGCCCCATCGGCAAGGGACCGCCCAGCCGCGCCGACTTTGCCCGGGTCGCCGAACAGCACCGCCGGGCGCTCAAGCTGCACTGCTACCGCATGCTTGGCTCCCTGCACGAGGCGGAAGACGCGGTCCAGGAAACGCTGCTTCGCGCGTGGCGGGGCTTCGACGACTTCGAGGCCCGCGCCTCGATCAAGAACTGGCTGTTCCGGATTGCGACCAATGCCTGCCTCAACATGATCGCGAGCCGCTCGCGGCGGGGCCGGGCGATGCCTGATCGGCTGGGCGGGCCGGCGACCGAGCGGCCGCAGGGGCGGCCGGACGCCGAGATGCTGTGGGTCGAGCCCTATCCCGACGCGGAGCTCGAGGCCGTCGCCGACCCGGCGGCCGGACCCGACATGCGCTACGAGCTCAGAGAGTCCGTCCGGTTGGCATTCGTCACGGCGATCCAGCAACTGCCGGCGCGGCAGCGGGCGGTGCTTCTTCTGGCCGATGTGCTGGGCTGGTCGGCGATCGAGGTCGCCGCCGTGCTCGACGCCTCGGTGGCCTCGGTGAACAGCGCCCTGCAGCGTGCGCGCGCCAAGCTGTCCAAGCTCGACCGTTCGGAGCGGCCGTCTCCGATGACGGACCAACAACAGCGGACTCTACTGGAGCGTTATGTGCGCGCCTGGGAGAGCGCGGACCTGGAACGGTTCGTGGACCTGTTGAAAGAGGATGCCGTCTACGCCATGCCGCCGTGGCGGGAATGGTATGCCGGGAGAGAGTCCATCGGCGCCTTCTTCGGGGCCGTCTGGCCGGCCTATCGCGGGTTCCGATTGGTTCCGGTCGGGGCCAACCTGCAACCGGCGTTCGCTCTCTACACCCTGGGCGCCGAAGGCCGCTGGAACGCCCATTCGATCCAGCTCCTGTCTCTCGATGAGGCGGGCATCGCGACATTCATGGCCTTCATGCAGCCGCTCGCCCGGGGCCTGTTCCCCGCGTTCCGACTGCCGACCGTGCTGGAGTCCTGACGAAAGCGCCGGAAGCCGTGCCCGATATGACGATCCGAAGCCCGCGCCGCGGTTGATCTGGACCATCCGTTGGTCTAAATGTCGGGTATGCGGATTTCCGTCACGGACGCCAAGGCCCAACTGACCGAGCTCGTTCGCCTCGCCGAAGCCGGCGACGAGGTCGTTCTGACTCGTCATGGCCGTCCGGCGGTTCGGCTGGTGGCAGTGACGGCGGCCCCCGATCGGGTCGCCCGGCGGGCCTTGCTCGAAGCGGTTCGCGCTGCGGGTTCCGCCAAGGCGACCCCGGGTGCCAGCGCGGCGCGCAGTCAGGATTACCTGTACGGGGACGATGGGCTGCCGACGTGATCGCCGTCGACACCTCTGCCTTGATGGCGATCGTCCTCGACGAGCCCGCGGCCGATGCCTGCATCGCCGCGCTCGAAGCCGAGGATCAGGTTCGCGTCTCTGCGGGCACGGTCGCGGAAGCGCTGATCGTGTCGGAACGCCGGAATGTCGGTGCGGAAATGGCCCGGCTCATCGACGGCCTCGGCTTCGAGATCGTGACCGTGACGGCGGCTTCGGCACGGCGCATTGGCGAAGCCTACGAGCGGTGGGGAAAGGGCAGGAACCCGGCCGGTCTCAATTTCGGGGATTGCTTTGCCTACGAGGTAGCCAAGGCCCACGGCTGCAGCTTGCTCTACGTCGGCGATGATTTCGCGAAAACCGATATCGATGCCGTGCTTTGACGCGTGCTCTTGACCATGGAGTAGGTCATGTAGCGGGTCCGCATCCCGCGATGTGGCCGGCGCCCGCCCGCTGCGGTGTTCATGCGTCCGTTCCCTGGGCCACCGTGAGCACGATCTTGCCGCGAATATGTCCGGCGGCAGCGCGCTCATGGGCTTTGGCGGCCTCGGCGAGCGTAAATCGGCTGTCGATCGCGACACGGACCGTGCCGTCATTCAGGAGCGGCGCGAGGGCGGCGAGTTGCGCGCCGTTCGATCGGACCTGGGTGGTGGAGACGGTGACGCCGAGTCGTTCGGCTTCGTCGCGGCCGTCGAAGCCAAGCGGGAAGATCGGGAACAGAGCGCCGCCCCGCTTCAGAGTCGACAGGAAGCGCCCGGTGGTCGGACCGCCCACCGCGTCGACGACGAGGTCGACGTCGGCCACCATGTCCTCGGGCTTGACCGTCCCATAGTCGATGAACGCGTCGGCGCCGAGGTCGCGCAGGAACGCCTCGTTGCCGCCCGAGGCGACCGCGATGACTCGCGCGCCGCGCCATTTGGCCAACTGCACGGCCAGATGGCCGACGCCGCCCGCAGCGCCGTTGACGAGTACAGTCTTGCCGTCGAGTGGCACCGGTACATGCCGGAACGGCTGGAGCGGGTTCGGCGCGTCGTGGCCAAGGTCGATGAGGAACTGCCAGGCGGTCAGGAGAGACATGGGCGCCGCAGCCGCGTGCGCATGGTCGATGGCGTCGGGCTTGAGCGCAAGCTCGGTGGCCGGCACCGCGACATATTCGGCATAGGCACGACTTTCGCCGGCGAGACCGACGGGAAACCGCACCATCGCATAGACGTCTTGTCCGACGGCGAAGCCCTGCACGTCATCGGCGACCGCCTCGACGGTGCCCGAGACATCGGTTCCCGGAATGATCGGGAACGAGACCTTGGGTTGCCATTCGGGGGGCAGCATCTTGTAGCCCTCGCGCAGATACCAATCGGGCGGGTTGACGCCGATGGCATGAACGCGAACGAGCACGTCCCCCGCCTTGAGCGCCGGCTTCGGAGCGTCCTCATAGACCAGCGCTTCGGGGCCACCGAAGGCGTGCAGGCGAACCGCTTTCATCCCATCGCTCATGAGCACCTCCATCGAACGCGTCACCGACCCGCGATATGAGGGGGCATCCACAGATTGATAATCGGGGCGTTATTCGATTTAGATGTGCCATGAAGGAACAAATAGCCTTCGATCGGCTGACGGGGTTGATTGCGTTCGCACGCGCGGGATCTCTGGGAAGCTTCACCGCAGCCGCCCAGTCCCTCGCGATTTCGCCATCTGCTATCAGCAAGAGCGTGCAGCGCCTCGAACAGCGGCTGGGTGTTTCCTTGTTCACCCGGACCACCCGCTCGCTCACGCTGACTCCGGAGGGCCGCGACTTGCACGAACGGGCCTTGAGACTGCTGCGCGATGCGGAAGACATCGAACAGGCGGCGAAAGCCGTTCGCGCCGAGCCGGCCGGAACCTTGCGGATCGCAGCGTCGCTGCCGATCGGACTCCACTTGATAGCGCCCACCTTGCCCGCTTTCCGCGAGCGTCATCCGAAAGTGACGATCGACCTTCGGCTAGACGACCGGCTGGTCGACATCGTCGAACAAGGCATCGATATTGCGGTTCGCATCGGTGAACTCGCGGACTCTCGTCTGTTGTCCCGCCGGCTTGCGCCGTTGCGGCTCTGTGCGTTCGCCTCGCCAGCCTATCTGGCCGTGCGGGGCACGCCGACGCACCCGGACGACCTGGCGGCGCACGATACCGTCAATTTTCGGTATCAGAGCAGCGGCCAGACCTTCCGCTGGCCATTTCGGATCGGCGAGCGCGAAATCGAGATCGTGCCGACATCGAGCATCATCGCCGACGTCAGCGAAGCGGTCATGGCAACTCTGGTCGCGGGGGGCGGCATCGGCATGGGCGCTTCCTTCATCGCCGCCCCCTATGTCGCGCGCGGTGAACTGGTCGCGGTCCTGAGCGACTTCGCCGTGGACCGCGAGACCATCACCGCGCTGTGGCCGTCCAGCCGGCGAACGAACCCGGCCGTACGGGCCTTTCTCGAATACCTGCGAGAGGCTGCCGACCGGGTGATCGCGGACGTGCCGATCCGCTGAGCTGCTCATCCAAGCTACGAATGCGATCCGTCATCTCCGCCCGGGCGTCCAGCCAGGAGCTCCGGCAACCTCGAGCTGATCGAGGCAGGGAGGCCTGAGGAGGGACTTGCTGATGCAAGTCCCTCCTCAGGCCGGCAGCGCGGCCGTGATGATGATCTCGATCAGATCGCCCTCCGGCATGACCGACTGCACGAAGGAGCGCACCGGCCCATGTCCGGCCGGCATCCAACTGGACCAGGCTTCGTCGAAGGCCGGCTTGTTGCCGTGGTCGGTCACCACGATTTCCGCCTTGACGATGCGCGTGCGGTCCAGGCCGGCGTCCTTCAGATAGCCGTCGATGACGCCAAGCGCGCCCGGCGTTTGTGCCCGGATGTCCGGGGTGCGGTCCGGCGAGACGGCGACGGCCCATAGGAATCCCCCGCCGCCCGGCAAGCGATAGGTGGTCACCGCCGATTTGCTGGGGAGGGTCTTGTTCGGGATGCGGACGATGTCTGGGGCGGTCATGTCAGCTCCGGTACGGTCTCAGGCTTCGAACATCTCGGGCCAGAGGATGCCCTCGCCACCAGGGCGACGCCAAGATTGCTCGTCATGGACAAGCGGCTGTCCGGAAACGGCGTTTGGCTGTCCCGATCCGTAGGATCGCGGTCGTTGGCTCAGCCAGGCTCCCGCGCGACATACAGGGGGCAGGCCGGTCCGACCAATCGTTCGTCGTGATGCGGCCGTCGGCGACCCCCCACCAGCGGTGGACGGTGGTCATGACCAGCTGAACGCAGGAGCACGACATGACACCCGCCAGCATCAGTCCTCAGGCGAACGACGAGCAAACCCAGTCAACGATGATGGCTTGGCGCGTCCACGCGTTCGGGCCGCCGGAGGTCATGACGTTCGAGCGTGTCCCACGGCCCGAGCCCGGCCCTGGCGAAGTCCTGGTCAAGGTCGACGCCGCCGGCGTCGGGCCATGGGATGGCTGGATCCGGGACGGAAAAAGCGCGTTGCCGCAACCGCTTCCCCTGACGCTGGGCTCGGATCTGTCCGGCGAGATCGTCGCCATCGGGGCCGGCGTTTCAAGTCTCCGTGTGGGAGATCAGGTCTATGGCGTGACCAATCCGCGGTTTATCGGGGCCTACGCCGAGTACGCCGTCGCGTCCGCGGCGATGGTCTCGACCAAGCCGACCTCGCTGACCCACGCCGAAGCCGCCTCGGTTCCCGTCATCGCCGTCACGGCATGGCAGGCCTTGTTCGACCAGGCCCAACTCAAAGCCGGTCAAACCGTGGTGATTCACGGCGCGGCCGGGAACGTCGGGGCCTATGCGGTCCAATTGGCCCGTCTTGCCGGCGTGCACACGGTCGTGACCGTTTCGACGGACGATGTGTCCTTTGTGCGCGACCTCGGCGCAGACACCGTGATCGACTATCGGACCCAGCGCTTTGAGGAAGCGGTTCGAGACGCCGACGCCGTCATTGATCTGGTTGGCGGCGAGACCCAGGAGCGGTCGTTCCAGGTCCTGCGTCGCGGCGGCAAGCTGATCTCCGCCGTGTCCCGCCCGGATCAGGACCTTGCAGGGCGCCACGGTGTGGAAGCCGGTTTCTTTCTGGTCAACGTCACCAGCCAGTATCTGACGGAGATCGCGCGCCGCCTCGATAGTGGAAAACTTCGCACAAACGTGGGCGCAGTCCTACCGATCCGGGACGCGCGCGAGGCCCATCGCATGCTGGAACGCGCGCGGCCCAAGCCGAAGGGAAAGATCGTGCTCGCGGTCGCCGCGAGCTGATCGGCGGGGATTTCGGGACGCGTTTTATCTGGAAAGGAACGAACGATGACCACACCAAATCTCGCCCATGCTCTTGTCGTTCCCGATTCCTTACTCGCCCGGGAAGCGACGAGCGTCTTGCGCGAACACTCTACCGATCTGCTCTTCAATCACTCGATGCGTGTCTACCTGTTCGCGGCCGAGCAGGGCCGCCAAAGGAAGCTGCGCTTCGACCCGGAACTCCTCTATGTGGCCGCTGCCTTTCATGATCTCGGCCTGATCAGGAGGTTCTCGAGCCCGGACGAACGCTTCGAGGTCGACGGCGCCAATGCCGCCCGACAGTTTCTCAGCACCTACAACATTCCCGAAGATCAGGTGCAAGCCGTCTGGGAAGCGATCGCGCTGCACACCACCCCCGGCATCCCGAAGCATATGCGTCCCGAAGTGGCGCTCCTCAACTCCGGCGTTCTTCTCGATGTGATGGGCGTGGGGTTCGATCAGTTTCCGGCGGCGCTCCGTCAGGAAATCGTCGCCAAGTACCCGCGCATAAACTTCAAGGAGGGCTTTATCCGGGAGTACTTTGCGGGCTTCGCGCACAAGCCGGCGACGACCTATGGCACCGTCAACGCCGCCATCTGCGAACGGTTCATCCCGGGGTTCAAGAGCCCCAATGCGTGCGACCTGATCGCCGCATCGCCGTTCCCCGATTCCCTAGCTTGAGCAGGTGCGATCATGTCGATCAGCGGATTTATCAATCGGATTGGCGCAATGCGGATGACGTCCATCGCGCTGGCGGTCGCTGCGATTGGTCTGGCCGCGTCACCCGCCATCGCGGCGGACCGGGAGCAAGTGAAACCCGTCTTCGAGCACGCGCTCCCCAATGTCGAAGGAAAGAGACTGGTCGCCGTGGTGGTGAGCTACCCTCCCGGGGCCACATCGCTGGCTCATCAGCACGCCGCGTCGGCATTCATCTATGCTTATGTGCTGTCTGGCACCATCCGCAGCCAAGTCGACGATGACCCTGCGAAGATCTATCACGCCGGCGAAGGCTTTTACGAAATGCCCGGCTCGCATCACCGGATCAGCGAGAACGCAAGCCAAACCGAGTCCGCCAGCCTGCTGGCCGTCTTCGTCGTCGACTCCAAGGACAAGGCTTTGACGACGCCGGACAAGGCGCCGGGATCGCAATAGCGGCACGACAGTCGCCGCGCCAGGCCTTTTGCCGTGCCGGGGCTGCCGGCATACTGCGGCATCGGAGTGGAGAGGCCGCAAGCGGTGCCGGTACAGGCTGTCGCGATCGCCGTTTACGAGGGGGTCCAGGCCTTGGACGTGGCGGGGCCGATGGATGTGTTCAGCGAGGCGAACACGTTTCTCGACAGCGGCGACCGCTATGAAACAGCGTTGGTTGCCGCCCACCGCCATCCGCTGCGCGCGTCGAACGGCATGCGGCTGGTGGCCGACCTGACCTTCGAGGAGGCGGCGG
>CAZEFK010000032.1:8298-42676 GCA_964511405.1 uncultured Comamonadaceae bacterium
GTTGTACGTGCGCGCCATTACGGTGAGGCCGGGACGCAACGTCCACGGCGCCTGGCACCGACCCCACCGGAAGCGGAACCCGAACCGAGCCTGGTTCGGTGGGCCAAAGAGTTGCCCTGGCGCTCGAGCGTTTATGGATCGATCTGCACCGGCGCTGGCAGCCAGGTTTCCGAAGGCGAAAGTCGAACCGGACCTGATCTATGTGCGCGATGGACGGTTGATCACCGCGGCCGGTGTCACGGCGGGGATCGACCTGGGCCTGGCGCTCGTCGGGCAGCGACATGGCGCGGAGACGGCGCTCATGGTGGCCAAGCGGCTGGTGGTCGTGGCCCAGCGCCAGGGCGGGCAGTCGCAGTTCAGTCCCTATCTCACGGCACCGGCCGATCCGGCGGCACCGATCGCCCGCATTTAGGACCATGTCATGGCCAACATCGGGGCTCGCCATACGCTGGATTCGCTGGCCGCCGTCGTCGGCATGAGTGCCCGGACCTTGGCCCGACATTTCGTGCAGACGACCGGGATCACGCCGCACGAGTTCATCGAGCGCGCCCGCATCGATGCCGCGCGCAGGATGCTGGAAGGAAGCGACCGGCCGCTGAAGGCCGTCGCCTTCGATTGCGGCTTCGGGTCGGCGGACCGGATGAGGATCGTCTTCAACAGCCGCCTGGGCGTGACGCCGGTTCAGTATCGCGCCACCTTTCGGCGGGTGGACTTGGAATAGATCGCGACCGAGACGCGCCGGCCGATCAGGCCGCGGCCTTGAAACCGTCGATCTGCGCTTTCATCGCCCGCTGAAACGCCGGCCGGGCTTCGCAGCGCCGCTGGTAGGCACGAAGACCGGGATAGGCGTCGAGCAGCGGCGTGTGACCGAGGATGCGCAGGACGTCGGCCATCATCAGGTCACCGACGGTGAACGTTCCTTCGAGATAATCCTTGCCGCCGAGCGCCCTCTCGAGCATCGCCAGGCGTTCTCGCACCAGCTTTTCGATCTGAGGCCGGCGCTCCTTGGCCCAGGCGTCCTGGGCATGGAAAAAATCGAGGCTCGCAAGCTGCTGAACCCAGGTTTCGACTGAATTGAGGGCGGCGAACACCCATGCCGTCGCGCGTTCGCGGGCAATGCCCTCTTTGGGCAGAAGCGTTTCGGTCGATTTGGCGATGTAGAGGGCAATCGCGCCGCTTTCGAACAGGATCAGGCCGTCGTCCTCGATCGCCGGCGCTTGGCCGAACGGCTGGCGCGCCAGATGGTCGGGCGATCGTTGTTCGGGGCCCAGCGCCACCGTACGAACGTCATAGGGCAGGCCGGCCTCCTCCAGCGCCCAGCGCACGCGAAAGGCACGCATCAGGGGGGCGGCAAAATCCGGAACCCATTCGTAGGTCGTGAGCGTGATCATGCGCGAAATCCCGTCTGCTCGGCCACGGCCATGTTCTCGACATAGACCTGCTGCTTGTCGAACAGCGACGTCCACCCGCCGATGTGGCTGTCGCGGCTCGCAGCGCTGGAGAATGGCGTTTGGTGGAATGTCTGGACCGTATTCCCGTTGGTCTCGGCAAAGGTCACGGTGACCAATGTCTCGCAATTGGGACCGGAGTCCTCATCCCACCGGAAGGTGAAGACGATGCGCTGGTTCCGTTCGACGTCGCGGACCACGCCGCCAAATCGCGAAAGGCCGTATTGCTTCGACGTCATGGCGCCGCGCCACGGTCGGCCAGGGGTCAATTCCCAATCCAGCTCGATCGCCGTGAATTCCTTAGGTCCCCACCATCGGAGCATATGATCGCGGCTTTCCCAGAGCCGGAACACGAGCCGAACGGGGGCCTCGAATTCACGATCGATCAAAAGTTCGAGCGGCTCAGTCACTGTCGTCTCCCGTCCTTGGGTGCCTTGGTGAGCTCGGTCAACAGCGCATCCATCCGGTCGAAGCTGCCCGACCAAAACTGGCGATAGCGCTCCAGCCAGCTATCGACTTGTTTCAGCGGCTCCGGATCCAGCCGGCACGGCCGCCATTGCGCCTGCCGCCCCCGCCTGATCAGGCCCGCGCCCTCCAGGACTTTCAGATGCCGAGAGATCGACGGCAGCGAGATGTCAAAGGGCGCGGCCAGCTCATTGACCGTCGCCTCGCCTTGGCTCAATCGAGCCAGAATCGCTCGCCGGGTCGGATCCGCCAACGCCGCCAGGGTCATGCTGAGGGGATCGCTCATCACCGTACTTAGCGCTCCTGCTAATTAGCGAGATAGCTAAATAGGGCGCTGAGCAGCGCGGGTCAAGAGGGGCTGTGCGACCAAACACTAAAGCCATTGCCTAACTATGGGTCGCATGATAGTTAGGCACATGCTTAACCAACCAACCAATCTCGACCGGCTGTTCGCCGCCCTGGCTGACCCAGCGCGCCGCGCGATGGTGGATCGGCTGAGCCGCGGCCCGGCGCCGGTCAGCGAGCTGGCCAAGCCGCTGCCGATGTCGCTGCCGGCGGCCATGCAGCACCTGGCCGTGCTGGAGGCGGCTGGGCTGGTGCGGTCGGAGAAGGTCGGCCGCGTGCGGACCTGCTCGATCGACCCGGGCGCGCTCAGCCTGGCCGAGCAATGGATCAATGACCGGCGCACCCAATGGGAGCGTCGGCTCGACCGCCTGGGCAGCTATCTCGCAACCTTGCCGAAAGAAGAACCGGACGACGCCGGCTGACCCATCCCCGCTGACCCTGCACATGCGTTAGTTGAAGGAGAGACTTCATGACCAAGCCAGCAGTTCACGCCGACACCGCCGTCGAGGCCCACGCCGCTGCCAAGGCGCGGATCCCCGACGCGATCACGCGTTCGGTGGCGCACGCCACCTTCCACCTGGAGCGCAGCTATGACGCCTCGCCCGCGCGGGTGTGGCGGGCGCTGACGGACCCCGTCGCGAAAGCCCAATGGTTTGCGGCGTCCGACGAGCTCGAGATCATCGAACGCACGATCGACGTGCGCCCGGGCGGGCGTGAGCGGGTCAAGGGCCGCTGGAGCCGAGGCGTGACCTCGACCTTTGACGCCACCTATTACGACGTCATCGAGAACGAACGGGTTGTCTACTGCTACGAGCTGTATCTGGACGACCGGAAAATCTCGATCTCCGTGGCGACTCTGCAGTTGCAGGCAGACGGGAAGCGGACCCGGCTCATGGTGACCGAGCAGGGCGCCTTCCTCGACGGCTATGACGATGCCGGTGCGCGCGAACGCGGCACGGGCGAACTCTTGGATGCGCTTGGCCGATCGCTGGCAGCATAACCCTGCGTGGCACAGGGGCGGCGGCCGCGGACGGCCGCCGCGAAGGCGGGAACCTTGTTGGACCGTCGCAAGGCGGCCCATGATCGCGGGGCGGGAACGCGTGTCATGGAGCAGAGGATGATGGACCCGAAGCACGAAGCGGGGGCGGGCTCCCCCGCCCAGCTGATCGACGCCCGCATCCGCGAGCTGGGCGACTGGCGGGGCGACCTGCTTGCCCGGCTGCGCGCCCTGATCAAGGAAGCCGACCCCGACGTCGTCGAGGAATGGAAGTGGCGCGGGGTCCCGGTGTGGTCGCACGACGGCATCATCTGCACCGGCGAGACCTACAAGGCGGTCGTGAAGATGACCTTCGCCAAGGGGGCGGCGCTGGCGGACCCCGCGGGCCTCTTCAACGCCAGCCTGGAGGGCAACACGCGGCGGGCCATCGATCTGCGCGAGGGCGAGCCGATCGACGAGGCGGCGCTGAAAGCCCTGGTTCGCGCCGCGGTGGCGCTGAACACGTCCAAGGCCAAAGGGTAGGGCTTCGCGCGCAATCTACACCCGGTTACAGGTAACCCCATGGCCCATCTCACCATTCGCGACCTGCGGAAGATCTCCGGCGAGATGATCGGCGCCTTGCCGGGGCCGACGGCGGTCAAGTCGGGCGATCGCACCGTCGGCTTGCTGGTGCCCTTGAAGGCGGCCGATCCGGATCGCTTGGCGGCCGTTCTCGCGCAGGCCGAAGCGCTGGCCAAGGGCCGCGATCCCGCGGCCGATGATGCCGCCTTGGCGCAATTCGGCGATGTCGACCCCGTCGACTGGTCGGTCGCAGCGGTTCGCGCGCTGATCGCGACGTCGGCCTGACGTGCGGCCGCCGGCGTCGACACCTGATGCGCGGCCTCGCCCAACCGGCCAGAGACTGCGGCCAAGGGGATTGACCGACGACGGCTTCAACGCGGCCTGCCGTGCGCTGCCGGCCGCCACCGAATGCGGCCTTTGACTGTGGGCCAGGGAGCCCGATAACGGGCTCCCCGCATCATTTCCTGAGGGGAAACCATGCCGTATGACACGGCGCTCGTCACCTTGGCGGCGATCGCGTTCTATTTCTTTCTCGCAACCCGGGTCGCCGCGGCGCACGCCAAGTTCGGCGTCAAGCTGCCGGCCATGGCGGGCCACCCCGAGTTCGAGCGCATCGTCCGCGCGCACATGAACACGCTGGAATGGCTGCCGACCTTCCTGGTGCCGCTCTGGCTGTGCGCCCTCACCTGGAGCGACCGCGGGGCCAGCGCGCTGGGCCTGGTCTGGATCGTGGGCCGCGGCCTGTATTTTGCGGGCTATCGCCGGGCGGTGGAGAAGCGGCTGCCCGGCTTTTTCATCCAGGCGATGGCTTGCGTCCTGCTGTTCGTCGGGGCGGTGGCCGGCATTCTACGGCATCTGGTCGGGGGCGGAGCCCCCTGAGCGGCCGTCACGGCGTTGACCACCAGCGGCCGGCAAATATATAGTCAACCGGCTATGCAACAGGCGGCCGCTCTCGACCTGACCTTCCGGGCCCTGGCTGACGGCACGCGCCGGTCGATGATCCGCGCGCTCGCGGCCGGCCAGGCGCGCAGCGCCGGCGAGCTCGGCCGCCAGTTCCGCTCGGCCCAGCCGACCATCTCGAAGCATCTGAAGGTGCTGGAGCAGGCCGGGCTGGTCGAGCGGACGGTCGAGGGGCGGGTGCACCGGTTCCGGCTGTGCCAGCCCCCGCTCCGCGAGGCCGAGCAGTGGATCGCCCGGCAGCAGGCGTTCTGGAACGGCGCGGTCGATCAGCTCGAGCGCCTGCTGCGCGAGACCGCCGCCGATGAGTCCTGACGTCACCGCCGCCGACATCAGGCGCCGCCTGCCGGCGCCGCCGGAACGCGTGTTCGCGGCCTTCGCCGAGGCGGGGCTGGTCAGCCGCTGGCTGACGCCGTCGCCGGAGATCCCGCTGACGGTGCTGGCGTTCGACTTCCGGGTCGGCGGCGGGTATCGCTTCGCCTATCACGTCCCCGGCGGTCCGGTCATGGTCGTGACCGGCACCTACCGCGCCATCGAGCCGCCGTCGCGGATCGTGTTCTCCTGGGTCATCGAGCCCCCGGACGAGCATGCCGGGCTGCACTCCGACGTCATCGTCGCGATCACGCCGGACGGCGCCGGCAGCGCGCTGCACATCCGGCACGAGCGGCTGACCCTGCCGGGCGCCGCCGACCGCCATCGCCACGGCTGGCATGGCGCCCTCGACCGGCTTCAGTCGGTCCTGACCGGCGGGGAGGGGGCCCATGCCGGCTGAAGCCCAACTGGCCGCTGCGGTCCGGGCTGAGCTGGCACCGCTGGGCCGGATCAGCGAGACCCGGATGTTCGGCGGCACCTGCTTCCTGCTCGACGGCAACATGGTTGCCGCCGTGGACCGGCGCGGCCTGCTGCTGCGGATCGGCAAGGACCGGGACGCCGCGGCGCTGGCGCGGCCGGGCGTGCGCCCCATGGAGATGCGGGGGCGCGTGATGGCCGGCTATGTCTATGTCGATCCGGACCAGTTGGTGGGCGACGCCTTGGCGGCGTGGCTCCGCGATGCGGTGGATTTTGTGCAGACCTTGCCGCCCAAGGCGGCGAGCGGACCCCAAGCACGGAAAGGACAACCGACATGATGCGCTTCGCGTTCGGGATCCTGGCCTACCTCGTGCCGACCTTCATCTTGGGCTTCGTCTGGCATCTGGTGCTGTTCACCGGCTACTACGACGCGCTGGCGGTTTATCGCAAGGACGTCATCATCCCATTCGGCTTTCTGTCCATGCTGATCCAGGCCGGCCTGTTCGCCTGGATTTATGGGCAGGCGATCGCACCGCAGGCCGGCTCGGTCCGGTCGCGCATGCTGGCCTACGGCGCCTTGGGCGCGGCGCTGTCATGGAGCTTCACCACCTTGGCGGCCGCCGCCAAGAACGTGATGGCATCAGTCCCCGACTATCTGCTGATCGAGACCGCGTTCACGGTCGTGCAGTGGATCCTGGTGGCGCCGCTGACGGTACTGGCCATGCCCCGGCCGACGTCGCTGGCGGGGCGGGTCCGGCTGGCCGAATGACCGCCTGCCGATGCGTAAGCGGTCCCTCATCGAGCCTCAGCCCAAACCGCACGCCGGCAACGCCTATCCGACATCGCGCAGCGCGCCGCGCGCTCGTAATGCATCGACCGCCTGGCGCAGCCGCGCGACCGCACCCGCGGACAGGGGACCAACCGGCGGCAAAGCCATGCCGGTCGGAAGGCCGATCATCTCGAAGGCGGCGCGGACTGCGGCCGGGAATTCCTCGGCGAACAGCGCGTCCATAAGCGGATTGAGCGAGCCTTGCATGGCAAGCGCCTCGGCGACTTGGCCTTGCTCCGCGAGCGATTGGACCTTGGCCCAATAGCCCGGGATGAGTGCGGCCGAGGTCAGCACGCCACCCCGGGCGCCGAGCATGACCTGCTGGACGAAGAGCGTGTCCTGACCGCTCAGGATCGCGAAATCCTTCGGCACAAGCTTCGACACGTGGTCGAGATGATACAGGTCCGTGTTGGACGCCTTCATGCCGACCGCCAGCCCCTCTTCAGCCATCCGCGCAATTGTCTCCGGCGCTGTCACGATATGGCTGCGGTAGGGGTTGTCATAGAAGACGAAAGGAATGGCGACGAGCCGGCGCAGGGCGCGGAAGTAGCGGAGCAATCCCGCCTGATCGGTCCGCGTATAATAGGGCGAGATCACCATCAGCGCGTCGGCGCCCGCCTGCTCGTACGCCTGGGCACTGTCACACGCCCCGCCGAAGCCGGCATCAAGCACGCCGGCGATCACCGGCACGCGCCCCGCCACGACCGAGACGGTCACTGCCAAAGCCTTCAGGCGCTGCGATTGCGTGAGCGCCGTTGCCTCGCCGGTCCCGCCCAGCGGCACGAGGCCGGACGCGCCTGCCGAAATCTGGTATTCGACGATCCGCTCCAATCCTCGAACGTCGATCTCCCCCGTTGCGGTCAGCGGGGTCGGAAATGCCGGGATTGGGCCGCGAAGCTGCAGTTGGCTCATCGCTGTCTTCCAGGATCTGGGTGGACACGCGCCTTGGCACGCGATCCCACGCCCCGCCATCATAGGGACTTCGGTGAAAATACCAACCGGCGTTTTCGCTTTTCTGAAAATTGCTTTGACAGGACAGCCGCGCCCGAGGCGATATAAGCTGGCGCCGCGTGCAACGGGCCTGTCGTTGCCGGCCCACCGAACCTGTAAGGACAAGGCCAGTCGATGCCGCGGACCAAGACGTCTCAGAGCGCCCGCGTCACAGTCTTGGACGTCAACCAGGATCTTGCCGGTCCGGGCGATGAAAGCGTGCGGATCGGCAGGCGGATCCGGGACCTCAGGATAAGTGCCGGCATGACCCTGACCGACCTTTCGAAGGCGGCGAAAGTGTCGATCGGCACACTCTCGCAGCTCGAGCGCGGCTTGGTCTCGCCCACGGTGCGCACCCTCTACACCGTCGGCAACGCGCTGGGCGTGGCACCGGCCTGGCTGATCGATCCCAGCCAGGCGACCGGACCGAACAACAGCGAAGGCACTGTCATCGTGCGCGCCAATCGCCGGCAGAAATTCCTCGACCGCGGCGGCATCCGGAAGGATATCGCCTCGCCGGCGGCAAGCGAACGGCTCAAGGGCTTTTTTGTGGTGGTCGAACCCGGCTGCGATTCCGGCGTCGAGCCCTACAAGCACACCGGCGAGGAGATCGGCCTCGTGCTCTCGGGCACGCTGGAGCTCAGCATCGACGACGAATCCTACACGTTGAACGAAGGCGATTGCTTCGCGTTCGAAAGCTCCCGGCCGCATCGGTTTTCCAATATCGGCCCGCGCCCGGCGAGCGTGTTCTGGGTCAACGCCAAGATCTGAGCGCCCTCGGTTCGGGATTTCATTATTTTAAAATTCCTGTTGACCACCCCGGCCGCCCAGCGATTAATCTGAACCGATCTTGGCGAGCCCGATCGGCAGGGCCCGGGCCCGCCAGACCCGACAGGCGAGAACAGGCCGTGGCCGCGACAAGCTCCTCATCCGACCTGGCTCCGAAAGCGGCGGCGGTGCTGCTGGCGCCGCTTACGATCGTGATGGCCCTGGTGTTCGTCTATCCCCTGATCACCACCGCCTGGACCAGCATCCATCCGGCCGGCTTTTCGCTTGCAGCCTATGCCGAGCTGACGCACAGCACGCTGTTCCTGAAAACGCTCCGGACGACGTTCGAGATCAGCGTCTCGGGCACGCTGGTAAGCCTGGCCGTGGGCTTTCCCGTCGCACTGCATCTGGCCGCCCAGCCGCCGCGCCGCCGGACCGGTTATCTGATCCTGGTCATGCTGCCATTCTGGACGAGCATCCTGGTCAAGAGCTTCGCCTTGACCGTCGTGTTCGGCAATCAGGGCCTGATCAACCAGTTCCTGGGTTTCCTGAGCGGCGGCACCATCCATCTGCCGATGATGTACAACCGGGCCGGCGTCATCATCGGCATGATCAATTTCCTGCTGCCGTTCATGGTGCTGTCGATCCTCGGCAGCCTTCTGGCGCAAGATCCGGTGCTGGTGCGCGCGGCGGAAACCATGGGGGCCGGGCCCCTCAGGATCTTCCGGCGGATCATTCTGCCGCTCAGCATGCCCGGCGTCGTCGCCGGCATCCTGATCAACATGACGCTGTCGATCGGCATGTACATCACGCCGGCCCTCCTGGGTGGCCGGCAGGACATGATGGTCGCCAACCTCGTCGACTTCTACACGCGCCAGACGCTCGACTGGACCGCAGCGTCGGCCATCGCCATGGTGCTGCTTGCCATCTCCGGCTGCCTCGTGGCCCTGCTTGGCCGCATCCGCGGCGCCCAGGGTCTGTCCGGAGCGGCGGCATGAACGATGGATCGACCGCGTTCGGCGCCGATCGCCGCGTCCTCTCGGTCGCGGCCTGGGCCTGCTACCTCTTCTTGCTGCTGCCGACGCTGATCGTCATCCCGATCTCGTTCGGGAATCCGGGGCAGATCGAGTTCCCGCCGCGGCAATTCTCCTTCGCGCTCTATCGTCAATTCTTCAGCGATCCCGCTTGGTGGGGCTCGCTGATCCAGAGCCTCGGCGTCGCCACGGCCACGACGGTTGCGAGCCTTTGCCTCGCGGTGCCGGCCGCCTACGCGCTCGCCCGGTCGCGTCTGTCCGGGCGCAAACTGCTCCGGGGCCTGTTCATGATGCCGATGCTGGCGCCGGTCGTCGTGCTCGGCCTCGGGCTCTATCTGCAATATTCGAGCTGGGGCCTGCTCGATACGACGGCGGGCCTCGTGCTCGCGCATATTACATTGGCCGCCCCGTTCATCATGGTCTCGGTCATGGCCGGCCTCGGCCATGCCGATGTGGCGCTCGAAACCGTGGCGCTCATCATGGGCGCCTCGCGCGCGCGGATCTTTTTCAAGGTCGTGCTGCCGCAACTCGCCCCGGCGATCGCCGTGGGGGCGCTGTTCGCCTTTCTGACGTCGCTCGACGAGGTCGTCATCGCCTATTTCGTCACCGGTACGGCGACCATGACGCTGCCGGTCAAGATGTACAGCGCCATTCGCTGGGAGATTTCCCCGGTCATCGCCGCGGTCTCGACCTTGCTGACCGTCGTCTCGCTCGCGATTGCGCTCGGGATCATCGTGCTTCAGCGCCCGGTGGAGGCCCATTCGTGATGACGGCCGGCGCGCCGACCCGCATGGTCGCTGCCGGGGCCACCATGGTGGAGCTGGCCGGCATTTCCAAGCGATACGGCCCGGTCGACGCGCTCTTCCCCGTCGACCTTTCGATCGCCAAGGGCGAGTTCGTGACGCTGCTGGGTCCGAGCGGCTCCGGCAAATCGACCGTGCTCAACCTGATCGCCGGCATGATCGCGCCGACCACCGGCCGGATCACGATCGACGGCAAGGACGCGACCGCCATGCCGACGAACGCCCGCGGCCTCGGCATGGTGTTCCAGAACTATGCGCTGATGCCGCACATGACGGTGTTCGAGAACATCGCTTTCCCCCTCCAAGTCCGGCGCATGGCCCGCGGCGAAATCCGCGAGCGGGTCGAGAGGGTGCTGGACCTGATCCAGTTGCGGCACGTCGCCGACCGCCGGCCGAAGGCCCTCTCGGGCGGCCAGCAGCAGCGCGTCTCGCTCGCGCGCTGCATCGTCTACAACCCGGCGCTGATCCTAATGGACGAGCCGCTGGGCGCGCTCGACAAGAACCTGCGCGAGCAGATGCAGCTCGAGATCAAGCGCCTCCATGCCGAGCTCGGCATCACCATGCTCTATGTCACGCACGATCAGGACGAGGCCTTGACCATGTCCGATCGCATCGTGCTGATGAACGGCGGCCGCATCGAACAGCAGGGTCGCCCGGAACAGCTCTATTTCGAGCCGGCGACCGTCTTCTCGGCCCAGTTCATCGGCAGCTCGAACATCATCCCCGGCACGGTCGACGCGCAGGGCGGCGGCACGGTGATCCGCACCGCCCTCGGCACTTTCCCTGTCGAGCCGGGTAGCTTCGCCGCCGGCCAGTCCGCCATGCTGCTCGTGCGGCCGGAGAACCTGCTGCTGGTGGCCGACGGGACCAGTTCGCCCAACGTCGCCGGCCAGCTCGAGGACTCGATCGTCATGGGCGGCGTCATCCGCCACTTCGTCCGATGCGACGACGGCGCCGTCGTGATCGTCCAGGAGCTGAACCAGCCCGGGCAGTCGCGCCCGGCTCGCGGCGCCACGGTCCGCGCCGGCTGGCACGCGGGCCACGGCCGGCTGCTGCCGCCGGCGCCCAAGACACAATAACCGGTCGGCCGTCCGCCGATGAACCAAGGTAGGGGAGTCTCAGACATGACTGACACGGGTTCGACCATCACGCGCCGCCGCTTCATCGGGCGCAGCGCGGCCGGGCTTGCCGGCCTGATCGCGGCGCCGGCTATCCTTGCGAACCGCGCGCGCGCCGCCGATGCGACGCTGACCGTCACGTCGTGGGGCGGCGACTACAACAAGTCGGTGCGCGAGGTGTTCGCCGACCCGTTCACCAAGGAAACCGGCATCCCGGTGACGCTCGTCGACAATGGCGACATGGCCAAGGTCAAAGCGCAGGTCCTGAGCAAGACTGTGCAATGGGATGTGATCGACGCGCCGATCTCCTTCGCCACCGCCGGGGCCAAGGAGAAGCTGTGGGAGGACCTCGATACCTCGATCGTCAAGTCGGACGGGGTGATCAAGGCCGCCGAGAAAGACTACATGCCGATGTACCTTTATAGCGGCGGCCTGCTGTGGGACAGCACCCGCACGCCGGACGGCAAGCATCCGGTCGATTTTGCCGGCTTCTACGATGTGAAGAAATATCCCGGCCGCCGCGTGATGCGGTCGCTGGTCGCCGAAACGCTCGAGGTGGCGCTCGTGGCCGACGGCGTCGATCCCAAGAACCTCTATCCCCTCGATGTCGAGCGCGCGTTCAAGATGCTCGACCGGATCAAGCCCCATGTCACGAAATGGGCGAGCTCTACGCCCGAGCAGGTGACCTCGGTCGTCCAGAACGAGGCCGACTTCTCCTACAGCTACTTCAACCGCGTGAAGAATTCGCAGAAGGCCGGTGCTACGCTGGGCTTCTCATTCGAGCAGACGATCAACACGCTCGATTATTTCGCCGTGCCGAAGGGCTCGAAAAACAAAGAGGCGGCGATGCGCTTTATCGCGTTCTGCCTGAAGCCGGATCGGCAATTCGAGTGGGCCGTGCGCGGCTATTACCTGCCCAACACCGTGGCCGCCCTGGACCAGGTCAAGGCGTCACCGTCCAAGGACTATCTGCCGGACCTGAACAATGGCAGGAATGTCATCGTCAACGCCGAGTGGTGGGGGGACAACGCGACCGCGATGCAGAAGCGCTATGCCGAATGGATGATCTCGTAGGGCGCGATAGCCGTTGAAGGAGAGCGCCATGCCGTCCGAAGACTTCTTCGACCGCATTAGGGCCGTGGTCGGCGAACGCCATGTCGTGACCGATGCGACCGAGATCGACCATTTCGCGACGGACCATCGCGGGCGCTATCGCGGCACGGCCCTCGCGATCGTCCGGCCGGGCTCGACCGCGGAGGTGTCGGCGGTGGTCAAGCTCTGCGCCGAGGATGGCATCGCCGTGACGCCCCAGGGCGGCAACACCGGCCTCTGCGGGGGTGCCACACCGCTGGCCAACCGGCCGTCGATCCTGATGCGGCTCGACCGGCTCAATCGGGTGCGGGATATCTCCGCGATCGACGATACGATCACCGTCGAGGCCGGCTGCGTGCTGGCCGACATCCAAGCGGTGGCCGCCGGCGTCGACCGGCTGTTCCCGCTCAGCCTCGGCGCCGAGGGCAGCTGCCAGATCGGGGGCAACGTCTCGACCAACGCCGGCGGCATCGCCGTGCTGCGCTACGGCTCCATGCGCCATCTCGTGCTGGGGCTCGAAGTGGTGTTGGCGGACGGGTCGGTGTTCAACGGGCTCCGACGGTTGCGCAAGGACAATGCCGGCTATGACCTGAAGCAACTGTTCATCGGCGCCGAGGGCACGCTCGGCATCGTGACCGCAGTGGCGCTGAAGCTGTCCCCGGCCATCAAGTCGCGCGCGGTCGCCATGGTGCAGATGGCCAGCGTCGAGGACGCGCTCGCCTTGTTCGAGCGCGCGCGCAAAGCGTTCGGCGAGCGGATCTCGAGTTTCGAGATCATCGGCTCCTCCTACATGGACTTCGTGCTGGAATACGTCGCCAATACCACGATGCCGTTCGCGCAGAAGGCGGATTGGTACGTGCTGATCGAAGCGGGGGAAGCGAACGCCGGCGCCGATCTCTCCGCTGCCATGGAGGCGCTGCTCGGTCCGGCACTCGAGGACGGTTTGGTCAGCGACGCCATCATAGCCGGCAGCCTCGCCCAGGAGGACGCGCTGTGGCGCCTGCGCCACGGCGTCACCGGCGAGTTCAAGATCGCCGGCAAGACCATGTCGCATGACACATCCGTACCGGTCTCGTGCCAGCCCGAATTCACCAGGGCGGTCGAACGGGGCGTGCTCGCCGTCTATCCCGACGCCACCGTGATGATGGTCGGCCATATCGGCGACGGGAACATCCATGTGGTCGTGCTGTTCCCGCACGAACGCTTCGCCGATGCCGCCGCCTTCGACAGGGCGGCCGACGAGATCGATGCGATCATCGACGATGTCGCGATCGGGCTGGGCGGCAGCATCACCGCCGAGCATGGCGTCGGTACCAGCTATCGCAAGCGCCTGGCGCGGACCAAAGACCCGCACGAGCTGGCGCTGATGCGCCGGATCAAGGCGGCGCTCGACCCGGACGGCCTGATGAATCCGGAGAAGATCTTCCTGCCGGGTGCGTCCTGATGCCGGCGCTGGCCCGTTCTGGGGCCACCGTGTCCACCCCGGCACTCCCCAGCGTCTACCAGACCGACGCGGTCCCGCCGCCGGCGGTGCCGCCGCTCGATCGGGACCGGCGGGTTTCCGTGGCGATCATCGGTGCCGGCATCGCCGGCCTGTCGACGGCGCTCCACTTGGCCGAGGCCGGCACCGACGCGATCGTCATCGATGCGCAAGAGCCCGGCTGGGGGGCCTCCGGCAACAATGGCGGGCAGCTCAATCCCGGCCTCAAATACGATCCGGCCGTGATCGAGGCGACCTATGGCCCGGAGCTGGGGCCACGCCTGGTGCACTTTGCCTATGGCACGACCCAATATGCGTTCGAGCTGATCCGGCGGCTCGGCCTCGACTGCGGCGCCCGGCAGAACGGCACGCTGCGCGCCGCCTATAGCGACGCGAGCGTTGCCGGCGTCGAGACGACGGCCCGGCAATGCCAGGACCGGGGCATGCCCGTCGATCTGCTCGACGCCGCGGCGGTCCGGCCGGTGACCGGCACCGACCGCTACAAGGTCGCCCTGCTCGACCGGCGCGGCGGCGACCTGCATCCGTTGAACTACACCCGCGGCCTGGCCAAGGCCGCCGCCGCGGCCGGCGCCGCGGTCCACGGCCAGACGCCGGCGCTGCGGCTGCAGCGCTCCGGCGGTGCCTGGCGGATCGCGACGCCGCGCGCCACGATCCTCGCCGACAAGATCCTGATCGCCACCAACGGCTTCACCGGCGACCTTTGGCCCGGCCTGCGCCGGACGATCGTGCCCGTGTTCAGCGCCATCGCCGCCACCGAGCCCTTGCCGGACCGGATCGCCGAGATGATCCTGCCGGCCCGCTGCTCGACTTATGAAAGCGGGCGCATCACGGTCTATTTTCGGGTCGACCGGGCCAACCGGCTGCTGATGGGCGGCCGCGGACCGATGCGGCCGATCGCGCGGCCCGAGCAGATTGCCTATCTGACCCGCTACGCCGTGCGTCTCTGGCCCGACCTTGCGGGCATTCCCTGGCGCTACGGCTGGAACAGCCGGCTCGCCATCACCAAGGACCATTGGCCTCATCTCCACGAGCCGGCGGAGACGGCGCTGGCCTATCTCGGCTGCAACGGCCGGGGCGTGGCGCTGGCAACCGCGATGGGCCGGCAATTGGCGCACCGCCTGATCCATGGCCGCAGCTTCGAGCCCGACCTGCCGGTCGTCTCGATGAAGCCGATCCGCTTCCACGGGCTCTGGCCGCTCGGCGTGCGCGCGACCGTCATGCACGGCCGGATCTGCGATCGGCTGGGGATCTGAGACGCACGGGACTTGAAGCAAGCAGCCTTGCCTGGCTGAACCCACGCAAGGCTGCGTGGGCCGATCAGTCCTCGAGGACGAAGGTGACCTCCATGGTCACCCGAAACTCCGAGATCCGGCCGTCGGTAACGGCGGCCTTCTGTTCGACGACGTGCAGGCCGGTGATGCCCCGCAGGGTCCGGCTGGCGCGCTGCAGCCCTTCGCGCACGGCGGCGTCGAAGCCATCGGGCGAAGCGGCGGTGATCTTGCTGACGCGAGCGACGGCCATGGTGTCCTCCCTCGGGTGGATCGGATCAATGCCCGTTACTGCAATCAGCATAGCGCCGGCGCCGGGGCGGGACCAGCGTGCCGGAAGGGTGTTGACTCCAGACTAGGATACTAGCAATCTAGCCGCCATGGGCGACGACGACGTCAAGCAGTTCAACGTGTACCTGCCGATCGGGCTGATCCGGCAGGTCAAGCATCACGCGATCGAGGCGGAGCAGTCGCTGTCGGCCTTGGTCGCAGCCGCGCTGCGCGCCTATCTCGGCGCCCAGCCGCGGACATCATCGACAGAAAGGAGACCGGACATGGCGACGGACGGTATCGAGGCCGTATTCCTGGAAACCCACAACTGGGGCAAGGCCGCGAAATTCTTCCAGGCGCTGGGCTTCACCCTGGAGTTCGAGACCGATCACCACTCCGGCCGGCTACGCAGTGGCGACGGGCCGTACCTGTTCGTAGCCGAAATCCCGGAAAACCGGCCGCCCGGGATCCAGGTGGTGCTCAAGGTCGCCGATGCCGACGCCGTGCGCCCGGATCCCGCGGTCGAGGTGGTGACGCCGTTCGAGGACACCCATTGGGGCACCCGGGACATGACGGTCCGCGACCCCGACGGGCGCGTCTGGCGGCTGCAGGCGCCCGGCAAGCGCTGACCGGCCGGCCCGACAGCTCGGCGAGCGCGGCGTAGGCCGCCCGCCAGAAGGCTTTGTGCACGGGCGGCAGATCGGGGCTGTCGAACAGGCGCTGGGTCAGCAGGATCGCGGTCAGGCCGGCGGCGGGATCGGTGAACCAGGAGGTCCCGAAGCCGCCGCACCAGCCATAGGCGCCGGGCGCCAGGCCGTCGTCGCCGGGCGCCACCATCACCCCGACGCCTAGGCCCCAGCCTTGGCCGGGGCGCAGGAATGGGGCGCCATCGGCGCGCTGCTCGGCCGTCAGGCAATCCGTGGTCATCGCCGTGAGCGAAGCGTCCGACAGCAATCGGCGTCCGTCCGGCGCCAGGCCGGTCCGCAGGAAGCGCGCGAAGGCGGCGAAGTCGTCGGCGGTCGAGACCAGGCCGCTGTCGCCGGCCGGGAAGGCCGGGGGGCGGGCATACATCCCGTTCGGCGGATCGAACAGCGCCAGGGTGCCGCTCCGTATCCAGTGGGCGGCGACCAGGCGGTCCCGCTTCTCCGGCGGCACGAAGAAGGCGGTATCGGCCATGCCGAGCGGCGCGAACACGCGCTCCCGGAGCACCGCCTCCAGCGGCTGGCCAGCGGCGCGGGCCACCAGCACGCCCAGCACGTTCGAGCCGGTCGTGTACAGCCACCGCTCGCCCGGCTGCGCCATCAGCGGCAGCCGGCCCAGGCGCTCCAGATACTGATCGGGCGTGATCGGCACGGTCGGGTCGGGCATGCCGAAACCGGGCAGGCCGGCGACGGCGTCGAGGATCGGCGTGCCCTGGGCAAACAGCATGCCCCAGCCGAGCCGGAAGCTCAGCACGTCCTCCAGCGTGATCGGCCGCCGCGCCGGCACGCTGTCATCCAGCGGCCCGTCGAGGCGCCGGAGAACCCGGCGGCCGGCCAGCTCGGGCGCCAGCCGATCGACCGGCTCGTCCAGCCGCAGCGCGCCGTCCTCGACCAGCATCAGCGCCGCTGCGGCGACGATCGGCTTGGTCATCGAGGCGATGCGGACGATGCTGTTGGGCCGCATCAGCGGCCCGGCGGCGATGGTCTCGCGGTCGCCATTCCGCTCGACCAAGGCGACAAGCCCCGGGATCTCGCCAGATTCCACATAGCCGGTCAGCACCGTCCGGAGCTGCGCCAAACCCTCGCCGGTGAACGCGCCCATGTTTTCGCTCCCCTCTCGCTTAGGACGAGCCTAGGACGCGGGCGCGGCGGCCGTGCCGACATCGCCCTGCGATTATTTCGAGGTGGCGATCCGGTCCAGCGTGGCCATCGCCGCCGCCGGCAGCGCCAGCGCGGCCGCTGCCAGGTTCTCGCGCAGGTGGGCGACGGACGACGTGCCGGGGATCAGCAGCAGGTTGGGCGACCGGCGCAGCAGCCAGGCCAGCGCCACCTGCATCGGCGTGGCCCCCAGGCCTTGCGCCACCGCCGCCAGGGCGTCCGACTGCAACGGATGGAAGCCGCCCAGCGGGAAGTAGGGCACATAGGCGATGCCGTCGCGGGCGAGGTGCTCGATCAGGCCGTCATCGTCGCGGTGCGCCAGGTTATAGTGGTTCTGCACGCAGACGATCTGGCAGATCCGGCGGCCCTCGGCGATCTGCGCCGGGGTCACGTTGCTCAAGCCGATATGGCGGATCAGGCCCTTGGCCTGCAACTCGGCCAGCACGGTCAGCGGCGCCTCGATCGAGCCTTCGGCGGGCCCGTGGACGCCATGCATGCTGCGGAAGCTCACGACGTCGAGCACGTCCAGGCCCAGATTGCGCAAATTGTCGTGGACCGCGGCGGTCAGCGCGTCGGGCGTGAGCGCCGGCAGCCAGGACGCGTCGGCGCCGCGCCGGGCGCCGACCTTGGTCACGATCGTCAAGTCGTCGGGGTAGGGATACAGCGCCTCGCGGATCAGCGCGTTGACGACGTGCGGGCCGTAGAAGTCGCTGGTGTCGATGTGGTTGACGCCGCCCGCCACGGCGGCGCGTAGCACGGCCAGGGCCGCCGCACGGTCCTTGGGCGGGCCGAACACGCCCGGACCGGCGAGTTGCATGGCGCCATAGCCGAGCCGCGCCACGGTGCGACGGCCGAGGGGGAAGGTGCCGGATAGCCTGACGTTGGACGGGCCGATGCTGGACATGATCGATCTCCTGGTTGCGTGGCTCCCCATCTAGCCGTTGCCGGGGCGGTCGATAACTGGGCACAATCCGCACGACCTGTGCGGAATTTCGGACAATGAACGCGGATCTCGGCGACCTGGCCGCCTTCGTCACGGTGGCGCGCGCCGGCGGCTTCCGCGACGGCGCGCGGCAGAGCGGCACCAGCGCCTCCGGCTTGAGCGAGGCGGTGCGCCGGCTGGAGGCCCGGCTCGGCGTGCGGCTCCTGCACCGGACCACGCGCAGCGTCGTGCCCACGGAGGCGGGCCGGCGGCTGCTCGATCGCCTGGGGCCGGCGCTGACCGAGGTCGATGCCGCGCTCGATGCGGTCAATGGCTTCCGCGACCGGCCGGCCGGCACGCTCCGGCTCAACGTCCCGGTCGTGGCGGTGCGGCTGGTGCTGCCGGCGATCGTGCCGCCGTTCCTGGCCGCCTATCCCGAGATCCGGCTGGAGGTGACGGCGGAGGACAGCTTCGTCGACCTGATCGCCGCCGGCTGCGACGCCGGCATCCGCTATGGCGAGCGGCTGGAGCAGGACATGATCGCGGTGCCGATCGGTCCGCGCGTCCAACGCTACGCGACCGCCGCGGCGCCCGAGTATCTCGATCGGAGCGGCCGGCCCGAGCACCCGCGCGATCTGCTGGGCCATGCCTGCCTGCGCGGGCGGTTCCATGGCCGCGCCCCGTCGCCTTGGGAGTTCGAGCGCGATGGCGAGATGGTGACGGTCGATCCCCCAGGCCCGATGCTGGTCAGCATGGGAACGGCGACCGACCTGGCCGTCGAGGCGGCGCTGGCCGGCACCGGCATCATCTCGCTGTTCGAGGACTGGCTGCGCCCCTATTTCGCCAGTGGCGCGCTGGAGCCGATCCTCGAGCCCTGGTGGCAGCGCTTCCCGGGGCCGTTCCTGTACTACCCGGGACGGCGCCTGGTGCCGGCGCCGCTGCGGGCGTTCATCGACTTCATCAGGGCGTCCTGAGCGACGGGGCGCCCCGCGATCTTCGCGCATGTCGCCGGTGTCTAGGCGCGGTAGCATCCGCGCCCATGACCGCGACCCTCATCCAATCCGACGCCGCCGCAGACCACGGGCGCGGCAATGTCTTGCGCCTGGCGACGGCCCAAGCCCTGGCCGGCGCCAACTCGACCGTCGTCTACGCGACAGGCGCGGTGGTCGGCAACATGCTGGCGCCCGATCCGGCGCTCGCCACACTCCCGATCTCGGTTTTCGTGGTCGGCATGGCGGCCAGCACCCTGCCGGCCGGGGCGGTCGCGCGGCGCTACGGCCGCCGGGCCGCCTTCCTGGCCGGGACCGGATGCGGGGTGGCGGTCGGACTCCTGTCCTGCGCCGCCGTCGTCTGGGCATCGTTCTGGCTGTTCTGCGTCGCGGCGTTCTTCGGCGGCGCCTACGCGGCCGTGGTGCTGTCGTTCCGCTTCGCCGCCGCCGACTGCGTGCCGGCCGAGCGCCGGGCGCGGGCGCTCTCGGCGGTCATGGCCGGCGGCGTGTTCGCCGGCGTGATCGGCCCGCAGCTCGTGACCCTGACCATGGACCTGTCGCCGCCTTACCTGTTCGCGGCCACCTACCTGGCGCAGGCGGCGGTCGCAGCACTGTCGGCGGCCGTGCTGTGGGGCGTCCGGCTGCCGCCGCCGACGGCGGCGGAGCAGGCGGGCGGGCGGCCGCTGAGCCGGATCGCGCGGCAGCCAGCCTTCATCACGGCGGTCCTGTGCGGCGTCGTCACCTATCTGCTGATGAACTTCGTGATGACGGCGGCGCCGCTGGCCATGCATCTGTGCGGCCTCAGCCAGGCGTCGGCCAATCTGGGCCTGCAATGGCACGTCATCGCCATGTATGCGCCGAGTTTCGTGACCGGCCGCCTGATCCAGCGCTTCGGCGCGCCGGCCGTGATCCTGGCCGGCCTGACGCTGATCGCCGCCGCCGCCGCGACCGGCCTGGCCGGGGCCGACACCGGGCATTTCTGGCTGCTGCTGGTGCTGCTGGGCCTGGGCTGGAACTTCGGCTTCGTCGGCGCCTCGGCGCTGGTGCTGCGCTGCCACCGTCCGGAGGAACGCACGCGGGTGCAGTCGCTCAACGACTTCCTGGTGTTCGGCATGATGGTCCTGGGTTCGTTCGCGTCGGGCGGGCTGCTGTCGGCCTATGGCTGGAGCACCATCTGCTGGCTGGTGTTCCCGCCGCTGGCGGTGGTGGCCCTGACGCTGGCGGCGGCGCGGATCAGACGCGTTGATGCGGCCGTGGCGTGACCATCTACGACGATCCCCGGTTCTTTGCGGCCTATAGCCGGCTGCGCCGCTCGGTCGAAGGCCTGGACGGCGCGCCGGAATGGCCGGCCCTGCGCGCGCTGCTGCCGCCCATGGCCGGCTTGCGGGTGGTCGACCTCGGCTGCGGCTTCGGCTGGTTCTGCCGCTGGGCGCGGGCGGCCGGGGCGGCCCAGGTGCTCGGGCTCGACCTGTCGCAGGCCATGCTGGCGCGGGCCCGCGCCGACACCGCGGACGACGCGATCGTGTACCGGCAGGCCGACCTGGAGCGCCTCGACCTGCCGCCGGCGGCCTTCGACCTCGCCTACAGCGCGCTGGCGCTCCACTACGTGGCCGACCTCGCCGGGCTGCTCGCGACGGTGCACCGGGCGCTCGTGCCCGGCGGGCGGCTGGTGGTGTCGATCGAGCACCCGATCTACATGGCGTCGCGCCAGCCGGCCTGGATGCTCGACGCCGCCGGGCGCAGAACCTGGCCAGTCGACAGCTACCAGGCCGAGGGTCCGCGCCGGACCAACTGGCTGGCCGACGGCGTGATCAAGCAGCACCGGACCCTGGGCACCACGCTCAACCTGCTGATCCGCCAGGGCTTCGCGCTTGCCCATGTCGAGGAGTGGGGGCCGACCGACGACCAGGTCGCCGCCCGCCCGGAGCTGGCCGAGGAGCGCGAGCGGCCGATGTTCCTGCTGATCGCCGCCGACCGCTCGTAGGCCGCCCGCCCGCCGGGTAGCTTCTTTGATCGTCAGAGGTCGAATTGGACAAGCCGGCTTCCACCTACTCGTTCACCGCCGAAGCCGCGATCGACGTCCAGCGGTTCCTCGATGAATGCCGTAAGGCCGGCGTCGAGATCGAGCTGAGGGAGATGGGCGGCGGTTGCGAGATCATCACTACGGCGTCACTGAAGAAACTGCGGGCGATCATGCGCCGGGTGGTCGACGGCCATGTCATGTTGAGCACGCTGCGGCCCTGCCCCTTTGCCGAGAACTCGCTGGAACGCGATTGGGACATCGAATTCGAGTACGACCTTCACGACGACATGGCACACCCGCCAAAGCCTCACGTCGGGCCGCTGCCCGACAACCTGCGTGACCTGTACGACCTGATCAGTGCCGGCAAGCTGCGGCCCTCCGATGTTCCGAAGGAGCATGAGGCGAAGCTTTGGCGCGAGGCGGGCCGGAAGCACAACGAGAGCGAGAGCGAGCGGTTGCGCGGCCTGATCGAGGCCGGGCGCTACCTGGCTGCCGATCTCGCCGCTCTCGGCGAGGCCCTCGATGCGGCCGAGGCCGAGGCCGCCCGGGAGCCGGCTAGCATCGAACACTTCGACGGTGTCGAGGCGAAGCTCGCCGAGGCGGCCGAGCGGCTGGCCGCGTTCGAGCGGCTGGAGCGGGAATTCCGGGCGATCCTGACCGACGGCGGGCTGGAGGCGGCGGGCCTGTTCGCCAAGGCGGGGCGCCTGAAGGCGCTGTTCCGCGCCCGGCAAGACCTGGCCTCGGTGGCGGCCGAGCTGGAGGCGTTCAAGGCGGCTCTCGGGCGGACGTAAACCCCACAGGCACGCAGCAACGCGCGGTCGGACGGCGTTACGGTGACACTGCACTGATTGCAAACGACTCGGCGGCCCAGGTAGCGAGCCCGCGTCCGGGCAGCTGGGCGACAGAACCGCCCGATTGCGCCACTCTCCGGCGCACACGCAACAGGAGACCCCCATGGGTGCCCAGATCTGGTTCATTACCGGCACGTCGTCCGGCTTTGGCCGCGCGTTCGCCGAGCATGCCCTTGCCGGCGGCCACGCCGTCGTGGCCACCGCCCGCAACCCGGCCGCCCTGCAGGACCTGGTGGCCGCCGCGCCCGAGCGCGTGCTGGCCGTGGCCCTGGACGTGACCCGCCCAGGCGATGCCGAGGCGGCGGTCAAGGCCGCGGTCGACCGCTTCGGGCGGATCGACGTGCTGGTCAACAACGCCGGCTATGGCATCGTCGGGGCGGTCGAGGAGACCTCGGACGCCGAGCTGCGGGCCTTGATGGAGACCAACTTCTTCGGCGCCGTGGCCGTGACCCGCGCGGCGCTGCCGGTCCTGCGCGCCCAGCGCGGCGGCGCCGTGGTTAATATCTCCAGCCTGGGCGGGCAGTTGTCCTTTGCCGGCTTCGGCGCCTATTCCGCCTCGAAATTCGCGATCGAGGGCCTGAGCGAGGCCTTGGCCCAGGAACTGGCGCCGTTCGGCGTGAAGGTGTTGATCGTCGAGCCCGGTCAGTTCCGCACCAACCTGGCCGGCACTGCGATGCGCCACATGCCCGAGATCGACGCCTACGGCGCCGCTGTCGGCCCGACGCGCGCGTTCGCGCACACGATGCACGGGACGCAGGTCGGGGACCCGCGCAAGGCGGCCGCGGCGGTCGAGCGGGCCCTGGCCGCGCCAGCGACGCCGCTGCGCCTGGCCCTGGGCGCCGATGCGGTCGACGCCATCCGCGGGCATGGCGAACGGCTGCTTGCCGACCTGGCGGCCTGGGAGGCGGTGGCGCGCGATACCGCGCTCTGACCGGCGGCAATCAGAAGCGCTGCGCCGCCCGCAGAATGGCTTCGGCCAGCGCGGCGGCTTCGGGCGGCCCGTCGCGTCGGGCGAACACCATGAACTCGACATCGGGCAGCGGTGGCAGGCCGTCGGCCGGATCCAGGGCCTGCAGCTGCGGCGTCAGCAGGCTGCGGGTGAGGGGTGCCACCGCCAGCCCGGCAGCGGCCGAGGCGCGCAGGCCGCCGACGCTCGGGCTGACCACGGCGATGCGCCAGGGCCGATCCGCGGCCGCGAGGGCGGCGAGGGCCGCGTCGCGATAGGGGCAGGGCTCCGGGAACAAGGCCAGCGGTAGCGGCGTGCGGGGATCGGGCACCAGGCCGCGGACACCGGTCCAGACCAGCGGCTCGCGCCACAGCAGCTGCCCGGTATGGTCGCCGCGGCAGCGGCTGCCGACCACCAAGTCCAGCTCGCCGTGGTCCATGGCCGCCAGCAGCAGGCCGACATTGGCAACCCGGATCTCGACCGTCAGCCCGGGCCTGGCGCTCTGCGCCTCGCGCAGGACGCCGGGCAGCCAACTGCTCATGAAGTCGTCCGAGGCGCCGATCCGCAGCTCGACGCCGGCCGCCGCGCCGGCCAAGGCCCGCCGCGCCTCGTCGTTGAGATGCAGGATGGCGCGGGCGTAGCCCAGGAGGGCCTCGCCCTCCGGCGTCAGCGCCACGGCCCGCGTGCTGCGGGCGAACAGCGGCTTGCCCAGCTGCGCTTCCAGGCGGCGGATATGGGCGCTGACCGCCGACTGGGTCAGGTGCAGCCGTTCAGCGGCCCGGGTGAAGCTCGCCTCCCGGGCCACGGCTTGGAAACTGCGCAGCAGCGCGGCGTCGACCATTCCTCATCTCAATTCGCACTGAATATCACGATAATATATCGCTTATCGTTCTGAGCCAAAGCGGCTTTCCTCGGGCGTGCCCAGTCATTGCGATCCCAGGAGGCCGAGATGGCCCATGTGCTGTACATCGAAGCATCGCCGCGCAAGCGCCGCAGCGCCTCGATCGAGGTCGCCCGGGCAGCCCTCACGGCCTGGCGCCGGGCCGACCCGGCGCTGACCGTCGACACCCTGGACGTCTGGTCCCACGACCTCCCGGACTTCGACGGCCCGGCGATGGAGGCCAAGTATGCCGGGCTGGCGGGCACGCCGCTGACGGCGGAGCAGGCGGCGGCCTGGGCGTCGATCCAGACCCTGGCCGCCCGTTTCCATGCCGCCGACGCCCTGGTGCTGGCCGTGCCGCTGTGGAACTTCTCGGTGCCCTACCGGCTGAAGCACCTGATCGACGTGGTGTCGCAGAAGGACATCCTGTTCGGGTTCGACCAGAGCGGCTTCGAAGGGCTGCTGAAGGGCCGCCGGGCCCTCCTGGTCTGCGCCCGGGGGCTGGATTACGCGCCGACCGCGGCCACGCCCGCCGGCAGCTACGACTTCCAGCGCCCGTATCTCGAGCTGTGGCTGCGCTTCATCGGCATCACGGCGATCGAGACCGTGGTCGTCGAAAAGACCTTGTACGGGCCCGAGGTCGACGGTGCGGCGCGGGCCGCCGCCACGGCCCAGGCCGAACAGGCGGCGCGGCGCTGCGCCGAGGGGCTGGTGCGCGGGGCCTGAATGCCTGTACCCAGGAGCGCGCAGCCACGAGCGCGCAACGAGCGAACAGGATGGCGATGTCCGGCAAGCCTCAGGTCACGATCTACGGCATCAAGGCGTGCGACACGATGAAGAAGGCGCGCGGCTGGCTGGACAGCCACGGCGTCGCTTACGCCTTCCACGACTACAAGGCCGTCGGCATCGACCCCGCGCGGCTGGCGGCGTGGGCCGTGGCGGTGGGCTGGGAGATCCTGCTGAACCGGTCCGGCACCACCTTCCGCGGCCTGCCGGAGACCGACAAGCACGGGCTCGATCAGGCCAGGGCGATCACCCTGATGGCCGCCCAGCCCTCGATGATCAAGCGCCCGGTGCTCGACCTCGGCGGCCGCCTGCTGGTCGGCTTCAAGCCCGAGCTGTACGCGGCGGCCTTCGGCTAGCGGCCAGATCGGGGATCATGCCAGCGGGAACCCGGCTGGATCGTCGTCCCACGGATTGAAGATCGCGGCACCGCTGGGCCGGGCGTCCCTGGTGTTCCGGGTCGCGAAGAACAGATCGTGCTCCAGGGCGGTGGCGGCCAGGAGCGTGTCGATCACCGGAGGCGGATGGCCGGTCTGCCGCTTCACGGCGCCTGAGATGGCACCCCATCGCCGCACGATGCGATCGCTGACCGGCAGCACGCGTCCGGCAAACCGGGCTTCCAGGGCGTCGCGTGCCGCGATGTATCGCGCGCGCTCCGGTCGATCAGGGGCCAAGCCATGGATGCCCTTGTCGAATTCGCCGAGCGTCAGCACGCTGAGGAACAGGCGCTGTTCAGCTTGGGATGAGGCCCATTGCTTCACGCTCGGGGCGCCGTTGGGATTTGCGAGAGCAGCGACGACGTTGGTATCGAGCAACCACCCCTTCACAGATCGACGTTCCGACCGAGATCGGGATCGCGTTCGAGATCCAATCCGTCCAAGTGCAAACTTTCCAGAAAGGTGACGAGCGGCACCTGATCGGGTGGCGGTGAGATCCGGGCCAAGTCGTCGACGCTGATCACCACGACCGAATCCTTGCCACGTACCGTGACATGTTGCGGTCCCTCGCTCTGAGCCCGCCGTACCACTTCGCTGAAGCGGGCTTTTGCATCTTCCAGTTTCCACCGGGCGCCGGACGGAACCCGGTGCTGCTGCCGCGAGCCGCCGATCCTGCGCATGGTCTTGCTGCCCTTACTTCTGACTAGCTGGTCAGCTATCCAACGATAGACCACGCCTGGCGACCGCTCAAGCCCGTCCACCACGGGGCCAGGCCGCTTACTCTCCGCCTGCATCGGCCGCGGCATAGCTTGTGCAGATCAGCTCGTGCAGGTGTTGCGCCGCGGCACTGAAAAGGCCGCCTTTTCGCGTGACGGCAAAGATTGGGATGGTCGCATCCAAGCCCTCGACCGCGATCGTCCGGACGGTTCCGGCGGCCAGTTCTTCAGCGACATTGCGTTCTGACATCAGTGCGACGCCGAATCCGGCTTCGACCAGGCGTTTTTGCGCAGTCAGGCTGTCTATGGGTGTCCAGGGGACTTCGCCCAGACCATGGGCGAGGAAGACCGCGAACACATGCGCGGCAGATATCTCTGGCTGCGCCGGCACCTCCGGGAAGGCTATCCAATGCTCGTCCCGGATCGCCGACAGTGCCCCGATGGTCCTGCCGGCCAGGGGATGCCGCGACGCACAGACCACGATAAGCCGTTCGACAGCAACGAGCCGCCAGGCGAGGTCGTCCGACCGGTCTCGTTCGTAGCGCAGGCCGAGCGTCGCCTCGCCAAGACGGACGAGGTTGCTGACCTCCGCGCTGCGCGCCGTCCGGATCGTGAGGTCGGCTGCCGGACACGCCTCGGCGAAGCGCCTCATGGTTGCCGTCAGGCCGCGGTCAGCCAGGGTTCCCACCACCGCGAGGCAGACCGGCCCGGCCTTCCGCGCGGTCAATGTGCTCACCGCATCCCGTGCTTCACGGATATCGACCAACACCCGCTCGGCATGGGGAAGCAGCACTTTGCCGGCTTCGCTGAGGATGATCCGCCCGCGACTCCGCTCGAACAGCCGAGCCCCCAGCTGATGCTCCAGCAGCTCGATGCGGCGCGAAATTGCCGGCTGGGTGCGGTTCAACCTGCGGGCAGCGGCCGAAAATCCTCCGTGCATATGCACCAGCAGGAACGTAATCAGCGCGTCGACATCCAGGGGTTCATAGATTTTGTGCATAGCCTGGAAAAACACTATGAATTGGACGCATTGGGAAAGCCAACCTAAAACCCCCGAGCAAAGCACGCAGGGAGGATGCCCAATGCCGACGCAGAAGCAGAAGGCCGAGCGGTTCAGGTCGCTTCATCAGCAAGACCGGGGCTTCTTGATGCCAAATGCCTGGGATGCGGGTAGCGCGATCATCCTGGCTGGCGAGGGCTTCCCGGCGATCGGGACGACGAGCGCGGGCATCGCCTTCTCGCTCGGCAAGTCGGACTTCACCGTCGCGGATAAGGGCCTGGCAGTATCACGGGACGAGATGCTCGACCGAGCCCGGCTGATCGTCGAAGCGGTGCCGATGCCCGTCAACGGCGACCTCGAACACGGCTACGGCGGGTCACCGCAGGACGTCGCATCGACGGTGCTGAAGGCGATCGAGATCGGACTGGCGGGCGGGAATATCGAAGATCACGACCCGCGAGGCCGCGACGGAGGGCTCTATGATGACCGTCAAGCCTGCGAGCGCATCCAAGCGGCGCGCGCGGCGATCGATGCCGGCAGTCATGTCTTCCTGCTGAACGCGAAAATCGACCTGCTTCAGTTGCGTCCCGATGCCGGCATGGCGGCATGCATCCAACGGGCGAATTTACTTCTCGAGGCTGGCGCGGACTGCGCGTATCCGCTCGGGGCGAACGATCTCGACACAGTGAAGCTTTTTGTTCGTGAGATCGCCGGCCCGGTGAACATTGTCATCGGCTGGGCTGACAGAGGGTTGACGGTGAACGCATTGTTGGATGCCGGCGTAACGCGTGTCAGCGTCGGCGGGAGCATCGCGCGTTCGGCACTGGGGTTCGTTCGGGCATCCGCACGCGAACTCGCTGGCCGAGGCACGACCGACTATACGGGGAGCCAGATGCCTCACACGGAACTCAATGCGCTGTTCGCCAGAGCGCGAAGCGATAGCGAGGGCTGAAGGCTGAGTTCTTCGGGAAGTTGACGGTGGCGGACCAGACCTGGCGCAAAGCCTTTGAAGCTTTGAACCGGCCGAAAGGCGCATCATGCTGCCGATGACCGACACGGAAGGCGCAACATGGCCGGACCCCGCATCGCCCTGATCCACGCGCTCCGCCATTCGCCGCCGCCGGCCATGGCCGCCATGGCCGCGGGCTGGCCCGAGGCCGAGCCCATGAACCTGATGGACGACAGCCTGGCGGCCGACCGCGCCGCATCGGGTGCTGTGACCCCGGCCATCGTCGACCGTTTCCTGACGCTCGGCCGCTACGCCGTGGGCGCTGGCGCCGGGGGCATCCTGTTCACCTGCTCGGCCTTCGCCTCGGCGATCGCGGCCTGCAAGGCGGCGCTGCCGGTGCCGGTCCTGACGCCGAACGAGGCGGCGATCGAGGCGGCCCTCGAGATGGGGCCGCGGATCGGTCTGCTGGCCACCTTCGGCCCGACCCTGGAGTCGCTCGCCGAGGAGATCCGCGACATCGCCGCCGCCGGCGGCCACGCGCCGGTGCTGGTCCACCAAGTGGTGCCGGCCGCGCTCGATGCCCTCAACCGCGGCGAGCGCCAGCTCCACGACCGGCTGGTCATCGAGGCCGCCGACCAAGTGACCGACGTCGATGTGCTGCTGCTGGCGCAGTTCTCGATGGCGGCGATCGCGCCGCAGCTGAACCAGCACACCCGCCCGGTGCTGACCACACCGGCGCTGGCGGTCGCCAAGCTGCGCCGGCTGGTGGCGGGTTAGCCGACCCGCACGATCAGCTTGCCGAAGTTCCGGCCCTCCAGCAGTCCGATCAGCGCCTCGGGGGCCTTGTCCAGGCCCTCGACGACGTCCTCGCGGTACTTGACCTGGCCGGCGCGGATCCATTCAGCCATCGCGGCATGGAAGGCCGGGCGCTGGTCGGCGAAGTCGCGCTGGATGAAACCGCGGATGGTCAGGCTCTTGGTCAGCACCTCGCGCATCAGGCCGGGCAGGCGATCCGGGCCGGCCGGGGTGCCGGCGCTATTGTACTGGGCGATCAGGCCGCAGACCGGGACCCGGGCGAAGGGATTGAGCAGCGGCTGCACCGCATCCCAGACCGCGCCGCCGACATTCTCGAAATAGACGTCGATGCCGGCGGGGCAGGCGGCCGCGAGCTGGGCCGGGAAATCCGGGGCGCGATGGTCGACCACGGCGTCGAACCCCAGCTCGCCGCGCACGAAGGCGCACTTGTCGGCGCCGCCGGCGATGCCCACGGCGCGGGCCCCCTTGATCCGGGCGATCTGCCCGACCACCGAGCCGACCGCGCCGCTGGCGGCGGCCACCGCCACGGTCTCGCCCGGCTTGGGCTGGCCGATGGTCAGCAGCCCGGCATAGGCGGTGAAGCCCGGCATCCCCAGAACGCCCAGCGCCGTGCTCACTGGTGCGGCGTGCGGATCGAGCTTGCGCAGCCCCTCGGCCTTGGCCACGGCGTGGGTCTGCCAGCCCGAATGGCTCAGCACCCAGTCGCCCGCCGCAAAGTCCGGATGGCGGCTCTCCAGCACCTGGCCGACCGTGCCGCCCTCCATGACTTGGCCGATCGCGACTGGCGCGGCATAGGACTTCCGGTCGTCCATGCGACCGCGCATATAGGGGTCGAGCGACAGATAGCGGATCGCCAGCAGCACCTCGCCGTCGGCGGGCAACGGCACGGGATCGGTCTCCCGGCGGAAGTTGTCCGGCGCGGGCCGCCCGGTCGGGCGGCTGGCCAGGACGATGCGTGTATTGGTGGTCATCGGCCCCTCCTTGCCGGGGCATCGTGCAGCAGGCGCCTGCGCTTGTCTCGGTCCACGCCCGCCGCTAGCGTACCGACCGAGCCCGGGGAGCCCCTGACCCATGCCGATCATCAACCGCATCGCCGACTTCCATGCCGACATGACGGCCTGGCGCCGCCAGATCCATGCCCATCCCGAGACCGCGTTCGAGGAAGTCGGGACGGCCGCGTTCGTGGCGGAGCGCCTGGCCGAGTTCGGCATCGAGGTCGACCGCGGCCTGGCCGGCACCGGCGTGGTCGGCACGCTCAAGGCGGGCAGCGGCGGCCGCGCGATCGGCCTGCGCGCCGACCTCGACGCCCTGCATATGAGCGAGCACAACCAGTTCGATCACCGCTCGCAGCATGACGGCCGCATGCATGCCTGCGGCCATGACGGCCACACCACGATGCTGCTGGGCGCCGCCAAGTACCTGGCCGAGACCCGGAACTTCGACGGCACCGTGCACTTCATCTTCCAGCCGGCCGAGGAGAACGAAGGCGGCGGCCGGGTGATGGTGGAGCAGGGGCTGTTCGAGCGGTTCCCGGTCGAAGCGGTCTACGGCATGCACAACATGCCGAGCCTGCCGGCCGGCCAGTTCGCGGTCCATGCCGGCGCCGCCATGGCGTCCTTCGATATCTTCGAGCTGACCGTGACCGGCCATGGCTGCCATGCCGCGATGCCGCACATGGGCGTCGACCCGGTGCTGACCGCGGCCCAGATCATCGTCGCCCTGCAGTCGATCGCCAGCCGCGCGACCAGCCCGCTCGACTCCGTGGTGGTGTCGGTGACCCAGGTCCATGGCGGCGACACCTGGAACGTCATTCCCGACTCGGTGATGCTGCGCGGCACCACCCGCAGCTTCGCGCCGGCCGTGCAGGACCGGCTGGAGCCGACGATCCGGCGGATCGCCGAGGGCATCGCCGCCGCCGCCGGCGCGTCCGTGACGCTGCGCTACGAGCGGCGCTATCCGGCGACCATCAATCATCCCGCCCATGCCGATGCCGCCGCGGCGGCGATCGCCGAGGTGGTGGGGGCCGCCAACGTGCACCGGGACGTGCCGCCGACCATGGGTGCGGAGGACTTCGCGTTCATGCTGCAGGCCAAGCCCGGGGCCTATGTCTGGATCGGCAACGGCCGCCCCGAGGCGCCGCTGCACAACCCGAGCTATGATTTCAACGACGACATCCTGCCGATCGGCGCCAGCTACTGGGCGCGGCTGGTCGAGCGCAGCCTGGCCCGCGCGCCATGATCGCGCCACGCGCTATGAGCGCGCGGGGTGTAGCGGCGGCGGTCCTGGGCATCACCCTGGGCGCCGGCGCGGCCTGGGGGCAGGGAGCGCCGCCGCCCCGCATCGGCCTGCCCCCGGCGCCCGCGCCGGCGACCGCGGCGCCCGCCCGCCCGGCCAACTCGGCCCTGGCCTATCGCCAGCAGCTGGCCGCCGATCTCTATCGCCTGGAAATCCTGGAGAAGCAGCAGCAGGCGGTGGTCTCCGACTATGACCGCCGCCTCAAGGAGAGCCTGCAGGAGATCATCGACGCGGCAAAGAAGCCGCCGGATCCCCAGGACGCGCCGGCGAACGGCGGTGGCCTGCCGGTCGGCCCGGGCGGTGGCGGCCCCGGCACGCCGACGGCGGCCAAAGGGCCGTCGCCGGCGGGTCAGCGCGCCCACGCCTACGAAATGCTGATCTACCAGGCCAACAGCGCCAAGGCCGAGCTTCAGGCCACCCGGAAGCAGATCGCCACCCTGCGCGAGCTGGTCAACCGGCCGATCCCGACGGCCACGCCCTGACCCCCATGCCCTGATCTTCGCGCCGGAACGGCCCATGCAGCCCGCACGTTGCCGCTGTGGGTACATAGGCTGGAGGCCGGGCGGTGATCAGGGGGACGGCAAGGGCGCAGCAGCGGCGCGACGTCGCGTCCCGGGGCCGGTGACCGATGTTCGACGGCACCGATGGCTGGCGGCCGGCCGGCCGCCGTCTCCTGTTTCTGTGGAACCGCCGGTGCCGGCATGATGCGGCCGCCTTCGGCGCGGCCCTGGCCCGCTTGGGCGAGGCCGGGATCGAGCTGGTGCGCGTGCGCGGCGACGACCCCCGGGAGTGGTCGGCGCTGATCCGGCGCCACCGCAATGATGCCGACGGCGTTCTGGTGGCCGGTGGCGACGGCTCGCTGCAGGCGGCGCTGGACGGCGTGCTCGACGCCGGGCTGCCGCTGGGCGTGCTGCCGCTCGGCGCGGTCAACGGCTTTGCGCGCGTGCTCGGCCTGCCCACGGCGCCGGTGCCGGCGGCCTTGGCCATCGCCCGCGGCCACACCCGCCGGGTCGCGATCGGCGAGGCCAACGGCATGCCGTTCCTGACCACGGCCACAGTCGGCCGGCTGCGCCGGGATCGGCCGGCCGCCGGCCTGACAGGGTTGCCCTTTACCGCGGAAATCGGCACCGGCGGCCGGCTGTGGCGGCTGCGCGCATCGGCGCTGGCGGTGTTCGCCGACGGTGGCGGTCCGGGCATGCCGCGGGCCAGCAGCCTCCGCTTGGCGTGTTTCGACCCCGGTCCGGCCTGGCGTCTGCTCGACCGTCTGCGTGGGCAGCGGCTGGAGCCGGCGCCCGATCTGCCGTCGCTGGTCTCGGCCGTGACGATCCGGACCGAGCGGCCGGTCCGCGTGCGCCTCGACGGCGAGGCGGCCGGCCGGTCGCCGGTCACCGTCCGCGTGGTGCCGCGGGCGCTCTCGGTGTTCGCCCTGCCGATCGGCATCAAGCTGCCCGACCTCGGGTTCGGGGCCGACATCGCCGGTCGCATCGGGCGACCCGGCCCGTTGCGCCTGGGGCGGGGCGACGCGATCGGCTGACCGGGTTCGGATTTGCAATTCCGTCACGACACCGACACACTATTGTCATCATGGTGGCCGTGAGGTCCTGGTGCAGCCCCCAGCGTTCGAACGCCTGCATCCGTGGTTCCGTTGGGTGCGGGACTACTTGACGGACGTCGCTCCGGCGGGGCGGCTGCCGGGGCGAAGCCACATCGATCCGGCCCAGCTCGGCGCCGTCCTGTCCCTGATCAACCTGGTCGATGTCGTGCACGCCGAAAGAGGCCTGCGCTTCCGTTTCCGTCTGGTCGGGACGGCCCAGACGATCGCCGCCGGCCGTGAGATCACCGGCTGTTTCGTCGAAGACGCGGTGCTGCCCAACTTCGCCGGGCGGATCCTGCGCAACATGCGCACCGTGGTCGAGACCGGCCGTCCGGCCTATGACCGTTTCGGGATGCCGCATCCCGGGCGCGATTTCATCGTCACCGAGCGGGTCTATTTCCCGCTGGCATCCGATGGCCGGTCGGTGGACATGCTGCTGACGATCAGCGGCTATCCGCCTGATCTGGGGCTGATGCCACCGGCGCCGGTGCCCTGCGCCGAAGGGCCGGTGAGAGCGTAAGCCTTCAGGGCGTATGGTTCACTTGCGCAGCAGCCGCACCGCTCGGTCCAGCCCGTCCAGGGTCATGGGCGCCATGCGGCCAGCCATCAGCTGCCGCAGCAGGGCCAGGGACGGCGTGTAGCTCCAGAACGCCTCCGGCTTGGGATTGATCCAGACCGCCTTGGGGAAGGCCGCCAGCAGCCGGCGCATCCACACGGCGCCGGGCTCGGGGTTCCAGTGCTCGACGCTGCCGCCTGTTTCGGTGATCTCATAGGGGCTCATGGTCGCGTCGCCGACCAGCACCAGGCGCCAGTCGGCGTTGTAGGTGTTGATCACGGCATGGGTGTCGACGGTCGTCGCCGCGCGCCGCCGGTTGTCGCGCCACAGCCGCTCATAGGGGCAGTTGTGGAAATAATAGGTCTCGAGGTGCTTGAAGGCAGCGCGCGCCCCGGCGAACAGCTCCTGGACCAGGAGCACATGGTCGTCCATTGAGCCGCCGACGTCGAGCAGCAGCAGGACCTTGATGGCGTTGCGCCGCTCGGGCACCAGCTGCAGGTCCAGAAGGCCGGCGTGGGCGGCGGTCGACCGCACGGTGCCGGCCATATCGAGCTCGGTCGGTTCGCCGACGCGGGCAAACTGGCGCAACCGGCGCAGCGCGATCTTGATCTGGCGGCGGCCGAGTTCGGCATCGCCGTCATAGTTGCGGAACTCACGGCGGTCCCAGACCTTGACCGCACGGCGGTGGCGGGACTCGTGCTGGCCGATGCGCACGCCGGCCGGGTTCTCGCCATACGCCCCGAACGGCGAGGTGCCGCCGGTGCCGATCCATTTCGAGCCGCCCTGGTGCCGGCCGCGCTGCTCCTCCAGGCGCTGCTGCAGCGTCGCCATCAGCGTGTCCCAGTCCATCGCCTGCAGCTTGGCGCGCTCCTCGGGCGTCAGGTAGCGTTCGGCCAGCGCCTTCAGCCACTCCGCCGGCACCGTGCCCGAGACCTCGCCCGACACGGTTTCCAACCCCTTGAAGTGGCGCGCGAACACCTGATCGAAGCGGTCGATGTGGCGCTCGTCCTTGACCAGGGTGGCGCGCGCCAGGAAGTAGAAGTCCTCGACGTCGAAGGCCACCACCCCGGCCTGGAGGGCGTCCAGGAGGCTCAAATACTCGCGCAGCGAGACCGGCACCTGGGCCGCGCGCAGGGCCAGGAAGAAGCCCTCGAACATCGGCTCACGCCCGGCCTTCGCGCCGGTTGAGGACGGCCAGGCGCTCCAGCAGGTGCACGTCCTGCTCATGCTTCAGGAGCGCGCCGTGCAGCGGCGGCACCACCACCCGCGGGTCGTTCGAACGCAGGGCGTCGGCCGGCAGGGCCTCGGCCATCAGCAGCTTCAGCCAATCCAGCAGCTCCGAGGTCCCGGGCCGCTTCTTCAGACCGGCGACCTCGCGGATCTCGTAGAACACCTCCAGGGCGGCACGCACCAGGTCGTCGCGGATGGTCGGATAATGCACGGCCACGATCCGGCGCATGGTCTCGAGGTCGGGAAACCGGATGTAGTGGAAGAAGCAGCGGCGCAGGAAGGCGTCGGGCAGCTCCT
>CAZEFK010000033.1:0-42396 GCA_964511405.1 uncultured Comamonadaceae bacterium
GCCGCGGTGGGGGCCGCCGCGGGCGGCGGCAGGGGCGCCGTGGTCGGCGCCGGGACCGGCGCCGGCGCCGGCTACCTGATCGACCGCGCCAAGCGGTGACCGAGCGGCACTCCTCACCGGGCTCGCACGTTGATCTTGGCAGCCCCGTGAGGAGACCGCCGATGACGCACGCCAAAGGTCTGACCGTCCTGTTCGCAGCGCTGGCGCTGGGTGCCGGCGCCGCGCGCGCCGATGTCCGCGACGACCAGCAGCTGGTCGACAGCGCCGCCCGCACGGTGGCCGCGCTGCATCGGCAATATCAGCACCCGCTCGACACGGTCCTGGCGCGGGCCAAAGCCGTGGTGGTCTTCCCCAACATCATCAAGGCCGGCTTCATCGTCGGCGGCGCCGGCGGCCCGGGCGTGCTGATGGTCCGCCGCCCCGACGGCAGCTGGAGCGAGCCCGCCTTCTATGGCTTCGCCGCGGCGTCGGTGGGGCTGCAGGCCGGCATCCAGGACCAGGCCGTGCTGATGGCGATCATGACCGACGGTGGCCTCGCCAAGATCATGAGCAACAACGTCAAGCTGGGCGCCGACCTGGCCATCGCCGCAGGCCCGATCGGCGGCGGCGTCGAAGCGGCCACCACCACCAATGGCGGCGCCGACATCTACACCTATTCCAAGAACCAGGGCCTGTTCGCCGGCGGCGCCCTGAACGGCGCCGTGATCTCGCCCAGCGAGGACCGCGACCGCGAGTACTACGGGACCCCCGACTCGCGGACCATCGTGGCGATGCAGGGCGTGCGCCCCGGCACCACGGCGCTGCGCAAGACCCTCGGCGGCGCCCATCTGGCCAGCCGCTAATATCCCGGGCGGGAACCCGGGTTCGCCGCCCGACGTTTCGGAGTTGAGACCCTCTTGACCCGACCCTTGGCCCGGCAGGCGTCAGCCTGCCGGGTCTTTTCCGTCGGCCCCGGCCAGATAGCGCGCCTGGGCGGCCAGGCGATCCAGCGCCCGCGCCAGGCGGCCGCCGAAGGCATCAGGCGGCTCGAGCGCCGCCAGTTCGCTGGCCCGCAGCTCGAGCTGGCCGGCACGGCCTTCGGTCTCCGGCCCCGGGCGCAAGCCGCCGCCGACCAGCGCCACCAGGTCGTCGGCCAGGGCCGACAGATCGGCCGCCAGCGCCACGGCCGGCTCGCTGGCATAGGTCGCGTAGCGATAATCTTCGATGCGCTCGGCCAACAGGCTGAGGTCCGACATCAGGGCCATCCGCGCCCGCCGTCCCGCCGGGTCGATCCTGGTCATCCGATGCCCGCCCCGTTTCGCCGCCCCATCCGGCCGCCCTCATCGGCCTCGTAACGAGCGAACGGCATCATCCGATCCAGTCCGGCCGCCCTCCCCGTCCGGGGTGGTCGACCAATGTCGAATTCGACGCTAAACTGTGGTCGCTTTGTCCGATAATCGGACCAAATCCGGGATCTCAGGATCGTGCGCCGGCAACAGCTCCATAGACCGCGGCCCGCGTCCCGATGAGGGTCCTGATCGTCGACGACGACCAGACGAACCAGCTGGTGGTCGCGGGCATCCTGGAGCGCAACGGCATCGCCGCCGTTTGCGCGGCCAACGGCGTCGAGGCGCTCGACGCCCTGGCGCGGCAACCCTATGACCTGATCCTGATGGACATCCAGATGCCGATCATGGACGGCGTCGAGACCACCCGATGCATCCGCGCGATGGCGCCACCGATCGGCCGGATCCCGATCATTGCGGTGACCGCAACAGCCACCGCCGAGGAGCGCGCGCGCTGCCTGGCCGCCGGGATGGACGATTTCATCGGCAAGCCGTTCCACCGCACGATCCTGGAAGCCAAGCTCGCCGAATGGCGGCCGCGGCCCGATACCGGGGTCAGGGCGGCGGCGCGCTAGGCGGTTCAGCCCGCGAATCGACGGCCCACGAATCGACAGATCGTCGGTCAGGCCGTTGCTCGGGGTCATGGCCAGGCTCCGGCGATGGACAGGGGCGCTGCACCCGTCTATAGCCCGCGCACGCCCATCTCGGCACTAATCAGTCTTGGCACCAATCAGGTCAGGGCCATGGATTCGGCGCAGCCCCGCACGGCCCGATCACCGCTTGTCTTCATCTTCGTCACCATCGTGCTCGACATGCTGGCGCTGGGCATGGTGATCCCGGTGCTGCCGAAGCTGGTCGTCGCCTTCCTGGCCGGCGACACGGTGCGGGCCGCCCGGATCTACGGCCTGTTCGGCACGGTATGGGCGCTCATGCAATTCCTGTGGTCGCCGGTGCTGGGCGCGGCGTCGGACCGGCTCGGCCGCCGGCCGGTGATCCTGCTGTCGAACCTGGGAATGGGCCTGGACTATGTCGTCATGGCGCTGGCGCCGACGCTGAGCTGGCTGTTCGCCGGGCGCGTCGTGTCGGGCATCACGGCCGCCAGCATCGCCACCGGTACCGCCTACATCGCCGACGTCACGCCGCCGGAGCGCCGGGCCACCGCGTTCGGCATGATCGGGGCGGCCTTCGGCCTGGGCTTCGTGCTCGGCCCGGCACTGGGTGGCATGCTGGGCGCCGTCGACCCGCGGCTGCCGTTCTGGGTCGCCGCCGGCTTCAGCCTGGCCAACGCCGCCTACGGCCTGCTGGTCCTGCCCGAATCGCTGCCGCCGGAGCGCCGCGGGGCCTTCTCCTGGCAGCGCGCCAACCCGGTCGGCGCGATCGCCCTGCTCCGGAGCGACCGCACGCTGCTGGGCCTGGGTGCGGCCACGGTGCTGTCCAACCTGGCGCACCAGTCGCTGCCCAGCGTGTTCGTGCTCTATGCCGGCTACCGCTATGGCTGGGATGCGCGCACGATCGGCCTGACGCTGGCCGGTGTCGGGGTGTGCTCCGCGATCGTGCAGGGCGGGCTGATCCGCTGGGTGGTGCGGCGCCTCGGCGAGCGCCGGACCTTGCTGCTGGGCCTGGCCGCCGGCGCCGTCGGGTTCGCGATCTACGGGCTGGCCCCCACCGGTCCGGTGTTCTGGCTGGGCACCCCGGTGATGGCGCTGTGGGGCCTGGCGAGCCCGGCCATCCAGGGGCTGATGACCCGGCGCGTGGCGCCCGACCAGCAGGGCCGGCTACAGGGCGCCAACAGCAGCTTGCTGGGCATGACCGGCATCGTCGGGCCGGGCCTGTTCACGCTGGCGTTCGCGCACTTCGCGGACCCGGCAGCCGACTGGCAGCTGCCGGGGGCGCCGTTCCTTCTGGCGGCGGCGCTGCTGATCGGCGCCGCCGCGGTCGCCTGGCGGACGACCCGGCCGCGTTAGCTCGAGATGCGCCGCAAAGCGCGGCCGACATGGCGGGGCCGATGAGCGCGCGCCAGATCGCCCAGCGACACCACGCCGACCAGCCGCTTGCGGCGATCGACCACGGGCAGTCGACGCACCTGCAGCTCCGCCATGTTGTCGACGACATGGCTCACGTCCTCGTCCTCGAAGACATATTTGACGTCCGCGGTCATCACCTCGCGGATGCGGGTCTGGCCAGGGTTCTTGCCCTGCGCGGCCATCCGCACCGCGATGTCGCGGTCGGTCACCATGCCGACCAGCCGGTCGCCCTCGCCGACCGGCACGGCGCCCAGATCATGCTCGGCCATCATGCGCGCCGCGTCCTGAACCGTGTCGTCGGGCCGCAGGACCTCGACATGGCGGGTCATGACGTCGGCGACCCGGCCCGCTTCCTGGCCCTTGCCGAGCCGTTCCTGGCTGTGGCCGTTGCCGCCCGACCGGATGCCCGACGCCGCGCACAGGACCTCGACGCTGCCCTCGACCAGCTGGCGCATGCCCTGCTGCAGCATCGCCTCATGAGCGCGCGTGGTCATCCGCCCCTGCCGCGCCATGGTATCGGTGTAATGCGAGCCAGCCTCGGCAAACGCGCCGAGCCAGCCCATCCACACGCGCTGCACATGCCACAGCCGGTCGGCCATGGTCTCGACCGATTCGAGCGCGCCGTGGACGCGATCGGCGGCCATGGCCGCCATCGCCCCTTGCGCCATGCCCGCGTCCTGGCCGGCCTCGGCCAACTGCTGCGCCGCCGGCATGCGCTTGCCCGCCTCCGCGGCCATCTCGCTCTTGCGCCGTCCGGCCGCGCCCGTCCGTGTCGTCTCTGTCGACTCCACGCCTTCCGTGATCGTTGCCTCAGCCATGACCACCCCCTCCAAGAGGATTTCCGGGAACGAGATATGAATCGATTAGAATTCGAGCGGATTCTTCAAAGAACCCACCCGCGAGGACGAGGCATCCTAGTCAATAACTCGATGGAACGCGAATGCCTTCTTTTAACAGAGGCCAATTACCTTATGGACCGATAACGTTGTTTCTATCTGATATTACAATGCGGCGCTGAGGCGGACAGTCACGGCGCCTGGGCACGAACCGCCGTGCCAGCCAGGCAGTGGCCGGGGTCCTCGTCCAGCGACAGCCCGCCATGCCCGGCGGCCAGGTCGGCGGTCAGCCGGGCGACGGTATCCTGCATCGCGGGCGTGATCAGGGCCCGGTTGTTGTCGTCGAGGGCCCAGCCGACCCCGCCGTCCGCGACGGTGCGGACCGTGATGCCTGCGGACCAGGTGCCGGCCCGCGCCGCCATCAGCGCGTCATAGGCCACCAGGTCGACCCGCTTCAGTTCCGACGTCAGCACCTGGCCGGGATGGCGGTCGTCCTGGTTCTTGTCGACGCCGATGCCCAGCACGCCGGCGGCGGCGGCGGCGTCGAGCACCGCCAGCCCGGCCTGGCCGGCGGCCGCGAACAGCACGTCGGCGCCCTGGGCGATCTGGGCCCGGGCGAGCGCCCTCGCCGTCGCCAGGTCGCGCCAGGCGTCGGGCCCGTTGCTGATGGTGGCGCCCAGCACCCGGATATCGGGACCGACCCGCTGCGCGCCAGCCTGGAACCCGCAGGCAAAGCGACGGATCACCGGCAGATCCTGGCCACCGATGAAGCCCAGGATCCGGGTCCGGGAGCGCAGGGCGGCCAGGGCGCCGACCAGGTAGGCGCCCTCCTGCTCGCGGAACAGCACCGACTGGACGTTGGGCGCGCGGGCCACGCCGTCGATCAGGACGAAGCGGGTCCGGGGGAACAGCGGCGCCACGGCGGTGACCGCCTGGGTGTAGTCGTAGCCGACCGCGATGACCGGATCGACCCCGGCCTCGGCCATCGACCGCAGCACCACCGCCTGGTCGCGGTCGGCACCGCTGACCTGGTAGCGGAACTCGACGCCGGTCTCGGCCGTGAACCGACGGGCGCCGTCATAGACGCTCTCGTTGAAGCTCTTGTCCTGGATGCCGCCGGTGTCGAACGCGATGCCCGGCTTGATCTCGGCCCGGGCGCCCGCGGCCCACAGGCACAGCGCGGCCGCAGCCAACGCGGGCGCCCGACCCGGCGTACGGCAGAACGGAGCGTCGCGGCGCGCGCGGATCATCGGCGAGGGCTCCAGGGCTGAGTGGTGTCACACCCATTTTGTCGGATTTACATGAAATCTTGGCGACACCGCCCCGGGCCCGGCTGACGTCATCATTCCGTCGCGAGCGCCGGCCTAGGGTGCCGGGTCCCCGGCTCCCGGCGCTGCACCATTTGATGCAAGAGATCTGCAACATTTGATCGATAAGCTCGTGTCCTTCCAGGTTTGACCTTGCTAAGCTTCCACCGACCGGAAACCCCGCGTTTGTCCCGCGTCGCAGCTGTTGGGGACGAGATCGCAATGACGGCGCCGATCTCCGCTGACGAGACGTCGGCTCGTCCGGCCGACCCGCCGCCTGACGAGTGGGCGGTGGCGTCGCTCCGTCGGCGCAGCCTTCGCAACACCCTTCTGCTGGCGACCCTGCCGGTCATGTTCGCGATCATGCTGGGCGCCCTGGGGCTGACCGCCCGGACCGCGGCCGACGCGCAGCGGCGGTCGCTCGAGACCCGGGCCGAGAACACCGTGCGCCTGCAAGCAGCGGCCCTGGCCACGCCGCTCTGGAATTTCGACGCCGGCGAGACCGAGAGCCTGCTCGACGCGCTCGCCCGCGATCCCGATTTCGTGGCGGCCACGGTGCTGGGGCCGGATGGCCGGGTGCTCTACGAGCGCGGCGCGCCCAATGCCGGCAACCGCGACGCCATCGCCAAGATGGCCACGATCGTCCACCACACGCGCACCGGCGAGGAGCCGCTGGGCGTGCTGCAGTTCGTGATCTCGACCGCGCAGGTCGACGCCGTGGTCGCGGCGCAGACCCGGATCGCCATCGGCGCCAGCGTGGTCGCCGTGCTGGCGCTCGGCATGACCCTGTTCGTGGTGCTCAATGCCCTGGTGTTCCGGCCGATCCGCCTGCTGATCGGCGGCTTCGAGCGGCTGGGCGCCAACCGCTTCGAACCCATCGGCTGGGGCCGGCGCGACGAGTTCGGCATCCTGGTCGCGGCCTTCAACCGGCTGGCCCACGGCCTCAAGACCGGGCTGGAGGCGCGCCAGGCGCTCGATGCCAGCGAGCGGCGCTACCAGCTGGCGCGCGCCGAGGAGGCCCGGGCCGAGGCGGCCAACCGCGCCAAGTCCGAGTTCCTGGCCAACATGAGCCACGAGCTGCGCACGCCGCTCAACGCAATCATCGGCTATTCCGAAATCCTGCGCGAGGAATGCCTGGACGCCGGCGACGAAGCCTACACCGTCGATCTCGACAAGATCATCGTCGCGTCGCGCCAACTGCTGGCGCTGATCAACGACATCCTGGACCTGTCGAAGGTCGAGGCCGGACGGCTGGAAGCGGCCCCCGAGACCTTCTCGGTCGAGGCGATGGTCGCCAACGTCCATGCGGTGATCGAGCCGCTGGCCGCCAAGTCGGCCAACCAGCTGATCGTGCTGTGCCCACCCGACCTCGGCGCGATGTGCTCGGATGTCACCCGGATCCGCCAATGCCTGCTCAACCTCTTGAGCAACGCCTGCAAGTTCACCCAGAACGGCCGGGTCGAGCTGACCGTGTCCGAGACCGGCAGCGGCCCCGACCGGCGGATCCAGTTCCGGGTCCGCGACACCGGCATCGGCATGACGCCGGAGCAGGTCGGGCGGCTGTTCCAGCCGTTCACCCAGGCCGATCCGTCGACCACGCGCCGCTATGGCGGCACCGGACTGGGCCTGGCGCTGACCCGCAGCTTCGCACGCCTCCTCGGCGGCGACGTCACGGTCGAAAGCGCTGCCGGCGCCGGCTCGGCCTTCACCCTGACCCTGCCGGCGCAGTTCAGCAAGCCGGTGCCGGCGCGCACCGAGCCAGCGCTGCGGGCCGACGCCGGAACGCCAACGGTGCTGGTGATCGACGACGACGACATCCTGCATGAGCTGGTCGGCGGCCTCCTGGCCGGCGACGCCATCGAGCTGCACCACGCCCGCAGCGGCGCCGAGGGCCTGCGCAAGGCGCGCCAGCTGCAGCCGGCCCTGATCATCCTGGACGTGATCATGCCCCGCCTGGACGGGTGGGAAGTGCTGAACGCCCTGCAATCGGATCCGATGCTGAAGCTGGTGCCGGTGATCATCAACTCGGCGCTCGAGCAGCGCGACCTGAGCCTCCTGCGCGGCGCCGCGGAAGGCGTGGTCAAGACCGGCAACCCGACCGACCTGGTGCGGCTGGTGCGGTGCTTCGTCGGCGGCGGCCCGACCGGCGTGGTGATGGTGGTCGAGGACGACTCGGTCGAGCGGACGCGGCTGTCGCGCCAGCTCCGCCATGCCGGCGTCGCCACGGTCGAGGCGTCGCACGGCCGCGAGGCCCTGCAGGTGGTGGCGCGGCTCCGCCCCAGCCTGATCGTACTGGACCTGTCGATGCCCGAGATGGACGGCTTCCAGTTGCTGGACGAGCTGCGCCTTGCCGAACGCTGGGCCTCGATCCCGATCGTCGTGGTCAGCCACCGGCTGCTGACCGACGACGACCGCCAGCAGCTACCCGCCGCGGTGGTCGCCACCTTCCGCAAGGGCGAGTTCGACCCGGCCATCTTGATCCGGCTGGTCAAGCAACATGTCGGGACCCCGGTCGCGGCGTGACCCCGGCCGAGACGCGAGAACGAGGACCGATGGCCAAGATCCTGATCGTCGAAGACAACGAGATGAACCGCGACATGCTCTCGCGGCGCCTGATCAAGCGCGGCTTCGACGTGGTCATGGCATCCGACGGCGACGCCGGGGTGGCGCTGGCGCGGAGCGAGGCCCCGGACCTCATCCTGATGGATCTGAGCCTGCCGGTCCTGGACGGCTACGAGGCGACGGCGCGCCTGAAGAGCGATGCCGCGACCGCCTCCATCCCGGTGATCGCCTTGACCGCCCATGCCATGTCCGGCGACCGCGAACGGGCGCTCAAGGCCGGCTGCGACGAGTACGACTCCAAGCCGATCGACCTGCCGCGGCTGCTCGGCAAGATCCAGGCGCTGATCGGGGCATGAGTCAGGCGCTTCGCCCGGGCAGCGACCGCCTGGCGGTGCTCGCCGCCGCCGGGGCTCAGCTCGAACCGCCGGCGGAGCGGCTGCTGGCGGCGGTCGCGGCCCTGACGGCCGAGGCCGGGCGCACCGGCTCGCCCGGCCTGCTCAACGATGCCGAGCGCATCGCGCGGGCCGGGGTCAAGCTGAAGGCCGAGCTCGCGCGCTGCTTCGCCCTGCTGCCCGCCGCCCTCCAAGGCGACGTCCCGATCGGCAGCCTGCGCCACGACCTCCGGACCCCGCTCAACGCGATCAAGGGTTACACCGAGCTCCTGATGGAGGATGCCGACGACGGCACGACACTGCCGGCCGAGCGCATGCGTCGGGTGATCGGCGACGTCGAAGCGATGGATCAGGCGATCGACCGGGTCCTGATGAAGTCGGCCGAGCCGGCCGACACCGCGTTGGCGCCCGAGGCCGAGCTGCCGGGCGAACCCGCCGCGGGCGGCCTCCGGGTGCTGGTGGTCGACGACGACCATGCCAACCGGGACGTGCTCGACCGCCGCCTGGCGCGCGAGGGCTATGCCGTCGTGCAGGCAGCGGACGGCGCTGCTGCCCTGGCCCTGCTGGAGGCCGAGCGCTTCGACCTGGTCCTGCTCGACGTGACCATGCCCGGCCTCGGCGGCGTGGAAGTCCTGCACCGCATCCGGGCCGACCGCGCCAAGGCCCACTTGGCGGTGATCATGATCTCGGCCGGCGACGAGGTGGCACGGATCGCCGAATGCCTGGAGTGCGGCGCCGACGACTATGTCGTCAAGCCGTTCGACCCGACCTTGCTGCGGGCCCGCGTCGGCGCCTGCCTGGAGCGCAAGCTGCTGCGCGAGCGCCAGGAAGCGTCCTGGCGGCAGCGCTTCAACACGCTCCTGGACATGGTCGTCGACGGCGTGCTGGTGATCGATGACGACGGCGTGATCGAAACCGCCAACCCGACCGCGGCGACGATCTTCGGCCTGGAGCTGGGCAGCCTGCCCGGCCGCCGCCTGTCCGAGCTGCTGGTGGTCGCCGCCGATTGGCGGCCGGCGCATTGGAGCGGCCGCGCGGCCGGCAGCGCCATCCGCGAGATCCAGGCGCGCCGGCTGGGCGTCAGCGATAGCGCGCTGTTCCCGGTCGAATGCTCGGCCAAGGAGGTCACGATCGACGACCGCCGCGGCTTCGCGGTGGTCGTGCGCGATATCTCGGTGCGCAAGGCGACCGAGGAGCGCAACGCCTACCTTGCCCATTTCGACCAGATCACCGAGCTGCCCAACCGCACCGCGATGATCGACCGGCTGGAAAGCGCGCTGGCCGACAATCGCCTCGAAGGCATGCTGATGTTCATCGCCTTCGCCAATTATCGCGAGCTCAACGACAGCCTGCGCAAGGACGCGCTGCATGACCTTCTGCGCGGCATCGCGCGGCGCCTGAAGCCGACCTGCGACGCCACGGATCGGATGGCTTATCTGGGCAATGGCGAATTCGCGGTGCTGAGTTTCGGCGCCATCGACGAGGCGGCGGCGCGGCGCCGGGCCGGCACGCTGGTGGCCGAGCTCCAGCGCCCCTTCCTGCTGCTCGGCGGCCACGAGATCGAGGTCGAGGTCCATGTCGGCGCGACGCTGTTCCCGAGCCACGGCCACACCGCGGTCCGGCTGCTGCGCAACGCCGACCTGGCGCTGGGCCGGGCTCGCCTGGACCGCAGCCAGCCGGTCGGGATCTTTGACGAGAGCCTGTCGGTCGCACAGATGAAGCGGCGGCAGACCGAGCGCGAGCTCAGGGCCGGCCTGGCCGCCGGCCAGTTCGAGCTGCGCTACCAGCCCAAGCTGGCTTTGACCACCCGGCGGCTGGCCGGGGCCGAGGCGCTGGTGCGCTGGCGCCATCCGCTGCGCGGCCAGGTCAGCCCGGCCGAGTTCATCCCGATCGCCGAAAGCTCGGGCCAGATCCTGCCGCTCGGCGAGTGGATCATCCGGGCCGCCGCCGCCGAGGTGGCGCGGTGGACCAGTCTGGGGCTGGACGGCATCCACGTCGCCGTCAACATCTCCGGCAACCAGTTCCGCCACCAGAACCTGGTGCAGATCCTGAACGAGGCCTGCGCCGAAGCCGCCATCGCCCCCGAGCGGCTGGAGTTCGAGGTGACCGAGAGCGTCCTGATGGACGACATCGCGCAGGCCAAGCGCACCCTGGCGGCGCTGCGCGACGGCGGGGTCAGCCTGGCGATCGATGATTTCGGCACCGGCTACTCGTCCCTCAGCGTCCTGCACGAGCTGCCCTTCGACATCCTGAAGATCGACCAGTCCTTCGTCCGCCGCCTGCGCCATGACGCCTCGGCCCGCGCCATCACCCGGACGATCATCGCGCTGGCGCACAACCTGCGTCTGGGCACGGTGGCCGAGGGCATCGAGGCGGCCGAAGAAGCCGCGTTCCTGGTCGAGCATGGCTGCACCCTGGCGCAGGGCTATCTGTATGCCAAGCCGCTGACGGCCGACGAGTTCGTGGCCTTCGCCCAGGGCAGCCTGGCCACCGTCGCGTGACCGCCGCCGACCCGGCCCCGGCCGACGCCCGGCTGGAGGCCCCCAGCCTGGCCGTCGCGCCGTCCTACCTGGAGGCCCTGCGCGAAGGGCACGAGCTGATCAGCGGCCACCGCCCGACGGCGGACGACGTTGCCGCAATCGCCCGCGACCTGGCCCACCACCTGGCCGACCTGACCGACCAATCGCGCCTGGTGGAACTCGGCGACGGGCGGCGCGTGCCGACGGTGCCGTTCGTCCATTTCTGGCTGGTCGCCGGCCGCCGCTATGTCGGCCGCGCCAATCTGCGGCTGGCGCTGAACGACAACCTGCGCGTCTGGGGCGGGCATATCGGCTACGTGATCCGGCCATCGCTGCGTGGCCGCGGCTTCGGCACCCGGGTCCTGGCCCTGACCTTGGCCGAGGCGCGGCGCCGCGGCCTGACTCAGGTGCTGTTGACCTGCGACGACGACAACTGGGCGTCGCGCCGGATCATCGAGCGCAATGGCGGTCGCCTGGAGGACGTGGTGCCGCGCCCAGGCGCGGCGGGCGGGCTGGCGCGCCGGTACTGGATCAGCCTTGCCTGAAGCGAAAAGCGCCCCAGCCGAGGCCGGGGCGCAAGTGATCGCTTCGGGGTGCCCGAGTCATAGCCCGGCAATGCGGCGGAACCATGGCAGGGTCATGCCCGGCCATCGCGGCTCAGAGGGTGTGAAGGGATGCCGGCACGGTCTGCGTTGGCCTGGCAAGGCGCCAGGTTAGGAGCGGCGGGGAAGGCGATGCAGAGCATCGGCGAGCCGTCGCGACGCGGCCTGGCGCCTTGCCAGGCCAACCCGAAGGGCCGGCTGTTGATGGCCGCTGGCGGCGTCGGCCGGCTCGCGCGATGCGCCGCATCGCGCGTCACCGCCCTCCTGGCCAGCGGCCATCAACAGCCGGCGCAGACCATGCCGGCATCCCTTCACACCCTCTCAGCCGAGCGCGGGCCGCCTGGCGGAAACGCTGCGGCGCAGTCCCGGTGTGGCGCGCGAAGAAGCGCGAAAAATAGGCCGGGTCGGCAAAGCCAAGGCCGGCCGCGACGGCCTTGATGTCCAGCGCGGTATAGGCCAGGTCGCGCTTGGCCTCGAGGATCAGACGGGCATTGATCGTGCCCTGGGCCGAGCGGCCCAGCACCTGACGGCACACGCGGCTGAGCTGCGCCGGGGTGATCGCCAGCCGATCGGCATAGAACCCCAGGTCGCGGCGGTCGCGGACATGACGGTCGACCAGCGCCCGGAACCGTTGCACATGGCCGATGCTGCGCGACGGCGCGGTCCGGCCGTCGGGCGGTACGCCAGCCAGCCGTCCGACCAGCACCAGGGCCAGCGCCAGCGACGCCTCGATCGCGACCACCCGGCCCGGTGCAGCCCCTGCGAACTCCTCGGCCACCCGGCCCAGCGCCTGGACCAGCGCCGCCGTCTCCGGGGCGTCGCGGTCCAACGTCAGGCAGCCGGGCGCCGCGAACCGCGACAGCAGATCCGGCATGCCGGCCAGCAGCCGGTCCAGCATGCGGGCCACCACCGTCACCACGACGCCGTCGACATCGTCCGAGAACCGGAAGCCATGCACGCACAAGGGGGGCACGAACAGCAGCGCCGGACCGGCTGCGGCCATGCCGCGATCTTCGATCTGGGCCTCGACTTGGCCCGAGCGGATCAGCAGCAGCTGGGCGAACAGGTCATGCCGGTGCGGCCGGATCTCCCAGCCGTGCAGCCGGCTGCGGCGCGCGATCGACTCGCAGTGCAGGCTGTCGGAGATCGACGGTTCCTGCTCGCCATACAGCGCATAGGTCGGGACCCCGCGCGGCCACCCCGCGCTCGGCCCCTGGCTCTGATCGGGGCTCGGGTCGGGGCCCGGCCCGGGGCTTGGTTCGTCCAAGGATTTGTCCACTCCGTCCATTCCGGGCCGTCCCGCCGCGCGCTAGGCTTGCCGCATCGTTTCACCGCCATTGTCTCACGGGAGGAACCGGGCCATGCGCGTCCAGGTCGCAATCGTCGGATCCGGTCCGGCGGGCCTGCTGCTTGGGCAATTATTGTACCGCGCCGGCATCGACACCATCCTGCTGGAGCGGCGCAGCCAGGATTACGTCCTGGGCCGCATCCGCGCTGGCGTGCTGGAGCAGGGCACGGCCGACCTGCTCGATGCCGCCGGTGTCGCCGGCCGGCTGCATGCCGAAGGCCTGGTCCACGGCGGCATCGAACTGTCGTTCGGCGGCGGCCGTCACCGCATCGACCTGGCGGGACTGACCGGCGGCAAGCATGTCACGGTCTATGGCCAGACCGAGGTCACGCGCGACCTGATGGCGGCGCGCGATGCGGCCGGCCTGAAGACCGTGTACGAGGCGCAGGACGTCCAGGTCCTGGACTTCGACGGTGCGGCACCCCGGGTGCGCTACCGCAAGGACGGCATCGAGCATGAGGTGGCGTGCGACGTGATCGCTGGTTGCGACGGCTTCCACGGCGTCTGCCGCGCCAGCGTGCCGCCGCCGGCGCTCACGCTGTACGAGCGCGTCTATCCGTTCGGCTGGCTGGGCATCCTGTCGGAGACGCCCCCGGTTTCCCACGAGCTGATCTACTGCAACCACGAGCGCGGCTTCGCGCTGTGCAGCATGCGCTCGTCCACCCGCAGCCGCTACTACGTGCAGTGCGCCCTCGACGACAAGGCCGAGGCCTGGTCGGACGACGCGTTCTGGGACGAACTGCGGCGGCGGCTCGACCCGGCCGCGGCCGACGCCTTGGTGACCGGGCCGTCGATCGAAAAGAGCATTGCGCCGCTGCGCAGCTTCGTCGCCGAGCCCATGCGCTTCGGGCGGCTGTTCCTGGCCGGCGACGCCGCCCACATCGTGCCGCCGACCGGGGCGAAGGGCCTGAACCTGGCGGCGGCCGACGTCGGCGTGCTGGCCCGCGCGCTGGCCGAGTTCTATGCCGGCAGCCCCGAGGGGATCGACCGCTATTCCGCGCGCTGCCTGGACCGGGTGTGGAAGGCCGAGCGGTTCTCATGGTGGATGACATCGCTGCTCCACCGCTTTCCCGACGCCGGCCCGTTCGGCGCCAAGCTCCAGATGGCCGAACTGTCGTACCTGGTGGGGTCCGAAGCGGCCGCGCGGTCGCTGGCCGAGAACTATGTCGGCCTGCCGGCGGCGGCTTAGAGCCGGTCAGATCCAGCTTCCGTCCAGGCGGTAGAAGACGGTGCCCACCAGGATGATGTCGACCCTGCGGCCGTCCGTCGACAGGGGCAAGCGCAGGCTCTCCAGCTCCCACACCTTCTCCTGGCGCAGGATCGGCTTGCCCCGCCGCCATTGCGGCACGGCGTCGGCGACCAGCTGCCGATAGCCGCCGATGAACGCCTCGTTCACGGCCACGTCGGGAAACACCTCGTCCAGCCACAGGCCGGTTACGTCGCGGCCGTGCTGGGCGACGATGTTGGAGCCGACCAGCCGATAGCGCAGCCGAAACGGCTTGTCCTGGACGTCCACCATCCACAGCGACGGCAGCAGATGCGGCACGGCCGTCGGGTTGAAGTCGCGCCGCGCCGGCAGCCGGTCGGGCGGATGGATCTTCAGCCAATAGGCGTACAGCTCCTGCAGGCGGCTGTGCCAGCTATTGGTATCCAGCCCGTACGCCTCGGCGGGAATCATCAGCCCAGCAATCTCCGCGGTGCCGTCACGGCAGCCACCCGGCCGGCCGCATCAGATGGAAGCCGGCGATGGTCAGCAGTGCGGCAATCACCATCATGGCCGCGATCAGCAGCCCGACCCGACGCGGCGAGCGCCCATCGAGCCCGGGGCCGACGTCGATCACGATCGGCTCGCGGCCGGCCGCATCCGATGCCCCGGGATCAGGCCCAAGGGGATCAGGCCGGCGCGGCGTGGAACTTCGATGCATTCGTCCCGTTCTCGCGACATCCGTTCCGATGCCTTGGAGAATGCTATGAAACGCATCGCGAGTCTCGCCGGGGTCGGCTGCCTTGTCGCCATGCTCGGCGCCTGCACCTATGAGCGCACCGACGTCGTCCGGCCGCCGGTCGTGTCGGCCGCGCCGACGACGACCTATGTGGTGCCCAGCGGGTCTACGACCACCTACAGCACGATTCCGGGCGGCACGGTGCAGCAGCAGACCACCACCACGACGCGGACGGTGCCTTAAGCGGCAAAGGCGGCGCCGACCTCGGACGCCAGCTGGGCGGGCCGGTAGGGCTTGGCCAGCATGGCGCCGTGGATGATGCCCGGCAATGACCGCGCGACGTCGTTGCAACCGCTGGCATAGACGACGCGCACATCCGGGCGGCGGGTCTTGGCCATGTCGGCAAGCATGATGCCGTCGATGCCGGGCATCACGACGTCGATGAGCAACAGCCCAATCTCGGGATGATCCTCCAACAGCGACAGCGCCTCGATCCCGCCGCCGGCGCCCAGGACGTCATATCCGGCGTCCTCCAGCACCGACATCGCGAAGGCGCGCACATCGGGGTCGTCGTCAACCACGAGAACGGTTCGCGCCGCTTCGTTCACGATCGGCCCTCGTCGTCACGACCGGAACCGCCTCCGCGGTGACGCGTTGCGCCACCATAGGGTGAACCGCCGCCGCCGGAGATCGCCATGTCCGTTGACAACGACCGAACGACGCAACCCGATCCGTTCGGCTTGGGCATCCGCGACTCCCAGACGCTGATCGCCCAGGCCTGGTGGACGGTCGCGCTGCGCGGGGCGCTGGCCATCCTGTTCGGCGTGATCGCCGTGCTGATGCCGGCGGTCACGCTGGCGTCGCTGGTGCTGCTGTTCGCCGCCTACATGCTGGTCGACGGCGTGCTGGCGGTGGCATCCGCCGTTCGGGCGGTGCGCCGGCATCAACGCTGGGGCTGGCTGATCCTGGAAGGCGTGGCCGACCTGGCCGCCGCGGCGGTGGCAGTGCTATGGCCGGCGGTCACGATCTTCGTCGCCGTCGTGATGATGGGCGCCTGGGCGGTGGTGAGCGGCGCCTTCCTGCTGGTCGCCGCCTTCGGCCTGCATCCCGCCTATGGCCGCTGGGCCATGGGGTTGGGCGGCGGGGCATCGATCCTGTGGGGCCTGCTCCTGCTGCTGTGGCCGGCCGCCGGGGCGCTGGTGCTGACCTGGTGGCTGGGACTCTATGCCCTGGTGTTCGGCTCGGCCCTGCTGGTCCTGGCCGTGCGGTTGCGGCGGCGGCACCACGACGGGGTGCGGCTGCAAGCGGCACCAGCCCCTTCCTGACCGCCGGCCTGACCCCCGGATCGGCGGGGAGGCCGTGCGGTTGCGGGCCGGCCCGATCGGTGATTTGCTCATAGCAAGGATGGTTCAGCTGTCGCGGAGGGTGGCGCCATGCCTCAGGCGCCGACGGTCCTAGTCGTCGACGACGACGAGTATGTGCGCGAATACGCAGTCGAGGCTCTGCGGAACGCAGGCTTCGAGGCGGTGGCCGCCGGCAGCGCCCCGGAGGCGCTGGCGGCGCTGGAGGAGCATGACCAGATCACGCTGTTGTTCACCGACATTGTCATGCCGGGGATCGATGGCTACATGCTCGCCGACATGGTGACGACCCGGTGGCCGGGCATCAAGGTCGTCTATGCGACGGGATACGCCGACATCGCGCGATCCCTGCCGGGCATCCGACACGGCCCCATGCTCGACAAGCCCTATCGGTCCACCGCCTTGCTGGAAGCCATCGCCACCGTCATGCGGCGGCCGCTGTAACGCGCAGACGCAGGGGGGCCGAGATGGCTCCCGTCGGCAACAGCGTCCCGAAGCCGTTGCGGCTTCCCCGGCCCCCATTCCCATCTGCTGGGGCATCCCGGCCATCGGCTGGGCGACCGTGTGCATGGGCCTCGGCGAACTTGCCCCACAGCGGCGCCTGGGCGTCGATGATCTTGAGCTCAGCCTTGAGGAACGCGAGGCGGCCCTCGACGTGGTCCATGCCGCAGTGACTGCGTCGTATCCCTTCTTGACGATCAACGAGAGATGCGCCTGCTGCAGCACTGCCCGGGTCCTGGCCGCACGCCGATCCGCCATCGCCGGACGCTCCATGCTGTTTGTGGGCAGCGCGCGGACGTTTGTCCGATTGAGGACAGCCGAGGGCCCCGCGTCCGGCAACAGGGATTGGGACACGCTGTCCAGTATCGTACACCGCGTCCGCTTCGCATAACCCGTGCCCAGGACGATCGGCCGATGAACTCCGACCACGCCCATGCCGCTGCGCCCGACATCCTGCTGCATTCGCCGCGCGTCTACGACCTCCAGGTCTGGCTCGCCACGCGCGGCCGCGAGCGGACCTTCCGGGAGACGATCCTGCGCTCGCCCGCCTCGCGCCCGGCGACGCCATGCTGGATGTCGGCTGCGGCACGGGAACGCTTGCCATCGCGGCCAAGCGCCATCTGGGATCGACGGGAGAGGTTGTGGGCGTCGATGCCTCGCGGGCGATGATCGCGGGTGCCCGGCGCAAGGCACGCAAGCTCGGCGTCCAGGTCGGGTTCGAGGAAGGGCATGCCCAGGCCTTGTCGTTCCCGGACGCCCGGTTCGACCTCGTCACCTGCACCCTGATGCTGCACCACCTCGCGCGGCCGGCCCGCGAAGCCAGCGTGCGCGAAATCCGACGCGTCCTGAAGCCGGGCGGCCGCGCCCTGCTGGTCGATTTCGCGACCTCGTCACAACAGCAGGGCGGATTCCTCCACCGGCTGCATCGCCACGGCCGCGTGAGACCGGCGGACATCCTCGACATCGCGACCGGCGCCGGGCTGATCCAGGCGGAGACCGGGACCTTGCCGCTCCGCGATCTACACTACGTCCTATCCATCGCGCCCGGAGCGGCGTCATGAGACGCCCAAAGCGCTGGACCGGCGGTTTCCTGGTGGCGGTCATGGCGGCGGCGATCGCTGCCCATGTCTTCGCCCTGGGCGCCGCGGGCTCGTACTTCGCTGTCTCGGCTCCCGTGGTCGTCGGCGTGGTCGTGCTGGCCAAAGTGGCGCATTTGGGCCTGCTCGGTCCGTTCAGCGCCTGGCTTCGGCGCCTGGCTTCGGCGCCTGTTCCATGGCGAACCTGCCGAGTAGCACACCGAGGTGGTGTGGACTGTCACCAAAATTACTGACTCGGCTGGCGCTCGGATGACCCGGACTTATCCAGTCAACCCGTCCGGCGTCGCGCCGCCGCCGTCGCCTTCACCAAGATGGCGTTGAGCCGAGTTTGCCAACCCGGGCCCGTGGCGCGCCAGTATGCCACCAGGTCGGCATCGAGACTAAGCGTCACCTGGGTCTTGGTGCCGCTGCCCGCCGGCCGGCCGCCGCGCTTACGCACGGGAGGCTCGGCGTTCGTGAAGAACTCCGGCCCGAGCTCGGGCACGTCGCCATCTTCCCATTCCCGGTCGGTCTGGTGGTCAAGATTCCATGGCTTGCTCATACAACCTCCGCTTGCTCTGGTTGGCTGGACGCAGGCTGATCGCGCGAATCTCACCGTCACGCTCGACGTAGGCCAACACGTACAGGCTCAGGCCGATCGGTCCAATCGCCGCCTTGCGTCGCTCACCGAACCGGACCGTGTCGCGGACGAACGCAGCGTCCATGACGAACTCCGACGCGTCCGACAGCGGAATGCCGTGCTTGGCGATGTTGATCAGGTTCTTGGCCGGGTCGAACACGATCTTCACGAGCGTTTTTATACCTATAAAAATACCCAACGCAAGAGTTTTCTATAGGTATAAAAACACCGCCGCGACGGCTGTGCCGTGCGGCCCGCAGTGGGCCACGCCAGCCCGCAAATGACCATGGACGGCGCCGCAAACGAAGCGCGAAACCGTTGTGCCCGGGAACGGTTCGGAACCGTTTGTAAACGCCAGAGTCTGCCAGGAAACAGCCGACGGGCCCGGCTCAGTGTCCGGGCACACGCCCAAGCCGCTGCTCCCGTTGGGAAATATGGTGGCGGGGGCGAGAGTTGAACTCGCGACCTTCGGCTTATGAGTCCGCTGCTCTAACCAACTGAGCTACCCCGCCTGGGCCGCTCCGAGGCGACGCATTTAGGCGAGCCACCCCGCGGCTGTCAAGCGACCGCGCACGGCGTCGCGGCCAGGGTGGCCGCCTGGATCCAGCCGCCCCCCAGCACGCGGTCGCCGTCATAGATCACGCAGGCCTGGCCCGGCGCCACGCCGTCCTGCGGCTGGTCCAGCTCGACCATGAGGCCGCCCTCCGCGGCCGCGCCCAGGCGCGCCGCGACCGCCGGCTGCGCCGAGCGCAGCTTGACCATGACCGGCCGGCCCGCCGCCGGCGGCGCCGCATCCAGCCAATTGAGCTGGCGCAGCCGCACCCGGTCGCGGCCCAGCGCGGCGCGCGGCCCGACCACCACGCGCCGAGCGGCGGCGTCCAGGCGGACGACATAGAGCGGCTCGGCCCCGGAGACGCCCAGGCCGCGCCGCTGGCCGACCGTGAAGCCGGCGATACCGTCATGCCGGCCGAGCACGCGGCCGTCGACATGCACGATCTCGCCCGGCGCGTGGGCGTCGGGGCGCAGGCGGGCAACGACCTCGGTGTAGCGGCCGCCGGGCACGAAGCAAATGTCCTGGCTATCAGGCTTGTCGGCCAGCGCCAGGCCGAACCGGCGCGCCGCCTGACGGACCTCGGCCTTGGGCAGGCTGCCCAGCGGAAAGCGCAGGAACGCCAGCTGCTCGGGCGTGGTCGCGAACAGGAAATAGGACTGGTCGCGGGCCGCGTCCGCCGCCCGGTGCAGCTCCGGCCCCGCCGCACCCGGCATGCGGCGGGCATAATGGCCGGTGGCCAGGGCATCGGCGCCCAGGTCCCGGGCCACCTGCAGCAGGTCGCGGAACTTGACGGTCTGGTTGCAGGCGACGCAGGGAATCGGCGTCTCGCCGCGCACATAGCTGTCGGCGAAGGCGTCGATCACGCCGGCGCGGAAGCGCGCTTCGAAATCCAGCACATAGTGGGGAATGCCCAGGCGATCGGCGGCGTCGCGGGCATCGGCGACGTCCTGGCCGGCACAGCAGCTGCCCGGCCGGCCGCGCGCCGCACCTTGGTCGTAGAGCTGCAGGGTGACGCCCACCACCTCGAATCCGGCCTCGACCATCAGCGCGGCCGTCACGGCGCTGTCGACCCCGCCCGACATGGCGACGACCACGCGCGTCGCCGCGACAGGCTTATCGATGCCCAAGCTGTTCATGGCGCGGGACTATGCCGCATCGGGCCCCGCCGCGAAACGCGGCAATCGACCCCAAGGCCGCGGCCATGGTACCTCCGCGTGCCGTGACAGCCATTGCGTCCCTGGACGGCGCCTTCGCCGATGCCGTCGCCCTGCATGGTCAAGGCCGCCTGGCCGACGCCGAGCGGGCCTATCGCGCGATCCTGGCGGCAGCACCCGCCTATGCCCCGGCGCTGCGGAACCTCGGCGTGCTGGCCATGCAGGCGGGGCAGCCCGACGCCGCCCTGGCGCTGCTGGGCCAGGCGCTGGCGGCCGCGCCGAACAGTCCCGAGACGCTGTACAATCTGGGCTACGTGCTGATGGCAGTCGGCCGCGCCGCGGAGGCCGAGCTCAGGCTGCGCCAGGCCCTCGCCGCGGCGCCCGGCTATGTCGACGCGCTGGCCAACCTGGGCAGCCTGCTCACCACCCAGGACCGGCTGGACGAGGCCGAGCCGCTGCTGCGCCAGGCGATCCGGCTCGGACCGTGGCATGTCGGGGCGCTGAACAATCTGGGGGCGCTGCTGGCGCGCCGGGGCCGGCATGACGACGCCGCCGCTTGCTTCCAGGCTGCCTGTGCCGCCGATCCGGCCCTGCCGCTCAGCCGCATCAACCTCGGGACGGCGCTGCTTCAGGGTGGCCGCATCGAGGCCGCGATCGCGGCGCTGCAGGCGGGACTGGCCGGCGATCCCAGCCATGTCGAAGGCCGCTTCAACCTGGCCTGGGCCCTGCTCTTGGCCGGCCGCTTCGCCGAGGGCTGGGCCGCCTACGAGGCGCGCTGGCAGCGACCGGAACTGGCGCCCTTGCTCGCCCGCTTCGCCTGCCCGGCCTGGGACGGCCGCGAGCCCGCGGGCAAGACGCTGCTGCTGCATGGCGAGCAAGGGTTTGGCGACGCCATCCAGTTCATCCGCTATGCCGCGCTGCTGGCCGAACGCGGCGCCCGCGTGCTGTTCCTGGCCGACGGCCCGCGCGCGCGCCTGGCGCGGCTGTTCCGGACCGCCCCCGGGCTGGCCGGCTGCGTCGACAGCATCGAGGCCGCCGGACCGGTCGATAGCCATGCCCCGCTGATGCGTCTGCCGCGCCTGCTCGGCACCGGCGACGGTAGCATCCCCGCAGCCATCCCCTATCTTCGGGCCGAGCCGGCCAAAGTGGCGGAATGGCGCGACCGGCTGCCGCCGGGCTACCGCGTGGGCGTGGTGTGGCAGGCCTCCCAGGACAACGCCCACGGCCGGCGCCGCTCGCTGCCCCTGGCCGCTTTGGCGCCGCTGGCGGCGCTGCCCGGGGTGCGGCTGGTCAGCCTGCAGCACGCCGCGTCCGAAGCCGACCGGGCGGCCCTGGCGACGCTCGGCATCCTGCCCGTGGGCGAGGCGCTGGACCGGGGCGACGACGGCTTCGTCGACACTGCGGCCGTGCTGGACAACCTTGATCTGGTGATCGGCTGCGACACCGCGGTGCCGCATCTGGCCGGTGCGCTCGGCCGCCCGGTGTGGCTGCTGCTGGAGCCGGTGCCCGACTGGCGCTGGCGCCTCGACACGGACGGCAGCGCCTGGTACCCGACGATGCGGCTCTATCGCGCCGGCACCGATCGCAACTGGGCGCCGGTCATCGCCCAGGTTGCCGTCGACCTTCAGGCTCTTTCGTCGAGCCAGGCCATCTGAATCGCTTCCAGGATCTTCTCGTTCGACCGGTTGGGATCGTCCGCGAACTCCGGCAGCTCGCGGACCCAGCGGTGCAGGTCGGTGAAGCGCAAATTCACCACGTCGGCCTCGGGATGCGCCTCCTCGAGGGCGATGGCGATGTCGGCGACATCGGTCCAGCGCAGGCCCATGGCTACTTGTCGACCATCATGTTGCGGGTGGCCGCCGGCAGGCTGACGGTCAGGCCGTCCAGCTCCTCGGTCATGATGATCTGGCAGCCCAGACGCGAGGTGTGGGTCAGGCCGAACGCCAGGTCCAGCATGTCCTCCTCGTCCTCGGTCGGCTCGGCCAAGCGGTCGAAATCCTCCGATTCGACGATGACATGGCAGGTCGAGCAGGCGAGCGAGCCTTCGCACGCCCCTTCCAGGTCGATCTTGTTGCGATGGGCGATCTCCAGCACCGACAAGCCGACGGGTGCGTCGACCTCATGGCGGCGACCCTCGCGGTCGATAAACGTCATCTTGGGCATCCGCCCCCTCCGCACGAATCCGAAACCTCGCCGCCCTGCCGGCGCGCGAGGATAGTGTCCCTAGTCCAGGTCCCGCTCGAGCTGATCGAGCCGGCGCCCCGCCAGCGCGCCGGCGAACGCCCGGTCGAGCCGGCGCTGCGCGAACGGCAGCGTCGTCGCCTCGAGATCCTCGACGGCGTGGGTGATCGCGTCGCGGTCGCTGCCGTCGATCACGGCCTCGACCCGCGCCGCCGCTGCATCGATAGCGGCTCGCTCGCCGTCGATCAACAATTCGGCATCGGCCTTGAGCGCCGCCTGCAGCGCGTGCAGGACCCGCCGCGCCTCGACCCGGGCCTCCAGCAGCAGCCGCCGCTCCATGTCGGCCTGGGCGTTCTCCAGGCTGTCGCGCAGCATCGTGGCCATGTCGTCCTCGGTCAGGCCGTAGGACGGCTTGACCTCGACCGATTGGTGGACCCCGGTGGTGGCCTCGCTGGCCGAGACCGTCAGCAGGCCGTCGGCGTCGACCGCGAAGGTCACGCGAATCCGCGCCGCCCCCGCCACCATCGGCGGAATGCCGGCGAGCGCGAAGCGCGCCAGGCTGCGGCAGGCGTCGACGGTCTCGCGCTCGCCTTGGACGACATGGATGGCCATGGCCGCCTGACCGTCGACATAGGTGGTGAAGTCCTGGGCCTTGGCCACCGGGATCGGCGTGTTGCGGTCGATCACCTTCTCGACGATGCCGCCCACGGTCTCGATGCCCAGCGACAAGGGCAGCACGTCCAGCAGCAGCGTGTCGGAGCCCACGGTCAGGGCCTCGGCCTGCAGCGCCGCCCCCAGCGCCACCACCTCGTCGGGATCGATGTCGGCCAAGGGCGGCTTGCCGAACAGCCGGGCCACCCGCTCGCGCACCAGCGGCACCCGGGTCGAGCCGCCGACCAGCACCACACCCTGGACCTGACCGGGCTCGAGCCCGGCATCGGCCAGCACCTCGGCGGCGATCGCGATGGTGCGGTCGACCAGCGGGCCGATCAGCCGGTCGAGGGTGGCGCGGTCGAGCGCCTGGGTGGAGGCATGGCCGCCGGCCTCGAGCCGCCAGACGCCCTGGTCCTGGGTCGACAGGCATTCCTTGGCCAGCCGCGCGGTCGCCAGCACCTGCTTGACCGTGCCGCGGCCGAGCGGCTCGGACGACACGCCGCCCAGATGCAGCGCCAGCAGGTGTTCGGCGATCGCATGGTCGAAATCGTCGCCGCCCAGCGCCGCGTCGCCGCCGGTGGCCAGCACCTGGAACACGCCCTTCTCCAGACGCAGGATCGAGACATCGAAGGTGCCGCCGCCCAGGTCGTAGACCGCGTACAGCCCCTCGGCGCCGCGGTCGAGGCCGTAGGCCAGGGCGGCCGCGGTCGGCTCGTTGACCAGCCGCAGCACCTCCAACCCGGCCAGGCGCGCCGCATCGCGCGTCGCCGTGCGGGCGGCGTCGTCGAAATAGGCCGGCACCGTCACCACGGCGCGGGCCACGCCCTGGCCCAGCGCGATCTCGGCGCGCAGCTTGATGGCGCGCAGGATGTCGGCCGAGACCTCGACCGGGGTCAGGCTGCGGCCGGCGACCTTCAGGCGCACCATGCCGCCGGCCTCGGGCCGGTCGAGCTCGTAGGGCAGGCTGCCGCCCAGCGCCTTGACGTCCTCGGGACCGCGGCCCATCAGGCGCTTGATCGAGCTGACCACGCGCTCGGGCTCGTCCAGCAGGATCCGGCGCGCCATGTCGCCGACCACCGGCTCGTCGTCGCCGTCCAGATAGGCGACGACCGATGGCACCAGGGCGGCGCCGGCCGCGTCGGTCAGGGCCTGCGGCTTGCCCTCGCGGGCGACCGCCACGACCGAGTTGGTGGTGCCCAGGTCGATGCCGACCGCGAGGCCGCGCTCGCCGTCATGGGGCAGCGGCGTCTCGCCGGGTTCGTGCAGTTGCAGCAGCATCAGGCGGCGGCTCCCAGCCGGACCCGGCGCGATCGCGCCTCCTCGGCGAACTTCATGCGGTATTTCAGCCTGAGCGCCACGCGCTCCGCAGCATCCAGGTCACCCTGGCCGAAGGCGGCGGCCAAACCGTCGATGCAGTCGGCGACGGCGGCGCGATTCGCCGCGGCCAGCCCCTCTACCGCCGCCGCGCTGTCGGCCTCGGCCAGCGCCTCGCGGGCCTCCATGGCCTCGATCAGCAGCGCCGGGTCGCTGACGGTATGGCTATCGCCGTCGGGCGCCCGGCGCCCGGCCAGGGTCAGCAGATAGATCGCCCGCCGCAACGGGTCCTTCAGCGTCTCGTAGGCCTGGTTGAGGCTGACCGCCTGGGCCTGGCTCAAGCTGCGCTCCTTGGCCGACCGGGTGCGGAAGCGGTCCGGATGGAGCTGGCGCGACCATCCGAAATAGCGCCGGTCGAGATCGGCCAGGTCCAGATCGAAGCGCCGGGCCAGGCCCAGCCTGGCAAAGTGGTCCGCCTCGCCGGGCGGCTGCACGGCGCCGCAGGTCGCGCAGAACGGGACTCCGGCGCCGACCGGGCCGCGGCAGGACCAGCAGCTGGAAATGGTCGGGCGGCCGGCCGCATCAGGCCGATCCGCCTTGTCAGGAGACGTCATCGATCAACCCGCACCTGGGCCCGACCGGGCGGGCCCATCAAACGTGAAACGACTCGCCGCAGCCGCACCGGGCCTTCTCGTTCGGGTTGCGGAACACGAACCCCGATTGCAGCTTGTCCTCGACGAAGTCCATCTCGGTGCCGATCAGGAACATCACGGCCTTGGGATCGATCAGGACGGTGACGCCCTTGTCCTCGACGACCTCGTCGAACTTGTTGCGCTCGTCGGCATATTCCAGCGTGTAGGACAGGCCCGAGCACCCCTTCGTGCGCACGCCGATGCGGATGCCGGCGGACGGCTTGCCGCGCTTGCCCAACAGCGCCTGGACCCGGTTGGCCGCGGCGTCGGTCAAGCTCATCGCTTGGCGCATGCCGAATCCCTCCTACTCGGCCGCGGCCTTGGCGTGCTTCTGCCGATAGTCGGCAACCGCCGCCTTGATCGCATCCTCGGCCAGCACCGAGCAATGGATCTTGACCGGCGGCAACGCCAGGTGCTGGGCGATCTCGGTGTTCTTGATCGCCGCCGCCTCGTCCAGCCGCTTGCCCTTGATCCACTCGGTGGCCAGCGACGACGACGCGATCGCCGAGCCGCAGCCGAAGGTCTTGAACTTGGCGTCCTCGATCACGCCGTCGGCGCCGACCTTGATCTGCAGCTTCATGACGTCCCCGCAGGCAGGCGCGCCCACGAGCCCGGTGCCGACCGACTCGTCGCCCTTGTCGAACGAGCCGACGTTGCGGGGGTTGTTGTAGTGGTCGACCAGCTTGTCGCTATACATGGTTCGTCTCCTTCAAGCGCTTATATAGGGATTTTCGGGCCCCGGTTCAGCGCTCAATGCGCCGCCCATTCGATCGATTTGAGGTCGATGCCCTCCTGGTGCATCTCCCACAGCGGACTCATGGAGCGCAGCCGCTCGACCTGGTCGATGATCTGTTCGGCGGCGAAGTCCACTTCCGCTTCGGTCGTGAAGCGGCCGAAGCCGATGCGCAGGCTGGTGTGCGCCAGTTCCTCCTCCACCCCCAGCGCCCGCAGCACGTAGGACGGCTCCAGCGACGCCGAGGTGCAGGCCGAGCCCGACGACACCGAGATGTCCTTGATCCCCATCATCAGGCTCTCGCCCTCGACGAAGGCGAAGCTGATGTTGAGGTTGCCCGGGATGCGCCGGTCGGGGTCGCCGTTCAGGAAGGTTTCGGGCAAGCGCTCGGTGATCCGCGTGTAGAAGCGGTCGCGCAGGGCGTTCAGGCGCTTGGCCTCGTCGCCCATCTCGGCCTGGGCGATGCGGCAGGCCTCGCCCAGGCCGACGCACAGCGGCGTCGGCAGGGTCCCGGAGCGCATGCCGCGCTCCTGGCCGCCGCCGGTGATCATCGCTTGCAGGCGCACGCGCGGCTTGCGCCGCACATAAAGCGCGCCGATGCCCTTGGGACCGTAGATCTTGTGGCCGCTGATCGACATCAGGTCGATCTTCATGGCCTCGACATCCAGCGGAATCTTGCCGACGGCCTGGGCGGCGTCGGTGTGGAAGAACACGCCCTTGGCCCGGCACAGGGCGCCGATCTCGGCCAGCGGCTGGATCACGCCGATCTCGTTGTTGACCGCCATGATCGAGACCATGACCGTCTTGGGCGTGATCGCCGCCTCCAGGTCGGCCAGGTCGATCAGGCCGTTCTGCCGGACCGGCAGGTAGGTGACCTCGAAGCCTTCCTGTTCCAGGTGCCGGCAGCTGTCGAGCACACATTTGTGCTCGGTCACGGCGGTGACGACGTGGTTCTTGCGGTCCTTGTAGAAGTGCGCCACGCCCTTGAGCGCCAGGTTGTTGGACTCGGTCGCGCCCGAGGTGAACACGATCTCGCGCGCGTCGGCGCCGATGATCGAGGCGACTTGGGTTCGCGCCTTCTCGACCGCGTCCTCGGCCTCCCAGCCGAAGGGGTGGTTGCGGCTATGCGGGTTGCCGAACTTCTCGGTGAAATAGGGCAGCATCGTCTGGACCACCCGCGGATCGCACGGGGTCGTCGCCTGATAGTCCAGGTAGATCGGCGTCGCCGGCCGGTTGGCCAGGCGCCCGGCCTCGGCGGGCGTCGACGTCGCGGTGCGTTCGGCTGTCGTGGTCATCCGAGGGTTCCTTCCGTCAGGCCGCCGATGCCGCCGGCCGTTCGGCGCGGACATGCATGCGGTGCCAGGCATGGATGAAGTCGTCGACGTCGGCGGCGGTGCTGTCGCGGCCCAGGCTGACCCGGATCGCCGCGCCGGCACTCGCGGCCGGCAGTCCCATGGCGGCCAGCACATGGCTGGCCTTGACCTTGCCCGACGAGCAGGCGGCGCCGGCGCTGACCGCAAAGCCCGCCAAATCCAAGGCCATCACCTGGGTCTCGGCCGGCAGGCCGGGCCGCGCCAGGCAGCTGGTGTTGGGCAGCCGCGGCACCGTCCCGCCGACCATCCGGGTCTCGGGCGCGAGCGCCAGGGCGGCCGCCTCCAGCCGGTCGCGCAAACAGGCGATCCGGCCCATGCCGGGCAGCTCGGCCGCCGCCAGCTCGGCGGCGATACCGAAGCCGGCCAGCGCCGCCACATTCTCGGTCCCGGCGCGGAGCCCACGCTCCTGGCCGCCGCCGCGCAGCAGCGGTCGTGGCGCAGCGCCGCGCACGATCAGGGCCCCGGCGCCCTGCGGACCGCCCAGCTTGTGCGCCGACAGGGTCAGGAGATCGACCCCCAGCGCCGCGATGTCGATGGCGATCCGGCCCGCGGCCTGGACCGCGTCGGTGTGGACCAGCGCGCCATGGCGGCGCGCCACCGCAACAGCCTCGGCCACCGGCTGGATCACGCCGGTCTCGTTGTTGGCCAGCATGATCGACACCAGCGCCGGCCGGCCGAGCGCCGCCAGCATGGCATCCAGGCGATCGAGATCGACCACGCCGTCCGCGGTCACCGGCACGATCGCGGGCGCCGCGGCCGCCCGCAGCACGGCGTCATGCTCGATCGCCGACACCACCGGCACGCGGTCGGGATAGCCGGCCAGCGCCAGATTGTCGGCCTCGGTGCCCGAGGCCGTGAACACCACCTCGGCCGGGTCAGCGCCGACCAGTGCCGCGACCTGGCGGCGCGCCTGTTCGACGATCCGGCGCGCGGCGCGCCCGAAGCCATGGACCGAGGACGGGTTGCCCGGCGCCGCCCACACTGATGCCATCGCCGCCGCCGCTTCGGCGCGCAGCGGCTGGGTCGCATTCCAGTCGAGATAGCGCAGGGGCGGCCGGGTCATCGGGTCAGGCGACGCTCTGCTGCGCCACGGCCGCCTCTGCGGCGGCGAGCTGGCGCGCCAGCACCCGCTTCTCGCAGATGTCGGCCAGCGACACCGAGCGCAGATAGACGTGGATGTGGTTGCCCAGCTCTTCCCACAGGTCGTGGGTCAGGCAGCGCGACTTGTCGTGGCGGCAGCCCGCCGAGGAGCCCACGGTGCAGCGGGTGGCGCGGATCGGCTCGTCGACGGCCAGGATGATATCGGACACCCGGGTGTCGACCGGCTTGCGCGCCAGCAGGTAGCCGCCGCCCGGCCCGCGCACGCTCTTGACCAGGCTGCCACGGCGCAGCTTGGCGAACAGCTGCTCCAGATAGGACAGTGAAATCTCCTGGCGCTCCGCGATGTCGGCCAGGGCCACCGGCCGGCCGCCGCTGTGATAGGCGAGGTCGACCATGGCCATCACGGCATACCGGCCCTTGGTGCTGAGCTTCATGGCAACCGTCCTCCGAAGGAAATGCGCTTTGCGCATTTCCTTCCATCCATGATGCGGGGAGCCCGTCGGGCTCCCCGGGCGCGGCCCCCGGCGCTCCCCGGGGCGCGGCCGCACGGCGCGACGGTAAGCCGCGCCATACCGCCGCGGGGCGCGACGCCGGATCTCGCATCACCAAGGTTCTTGAATAGCATCGGCCGCACTATTTAAGACTGGTTCGAACCGCCGCTCCGGACCGGCCCCACGCCGCTTCGGCGCGGATCGGACCGGGCACCCGGCTGGCGGGGCTCGCTCCACGGTCATATAATTCACCTACCGGGCCGGTCAAGTATCAAAGGGCAATGTCGCATCGTTCACGGTGTGCGTAACCCCACGCGCCGGTCGGACATCGCCCCCTTCCCGGTCCCAACAGGCAAGGACATCCATGCCCGAGGTCATCATCAACGGTCCCGAAGGTCGGCTCGAGGGTCGTTACCACCACGCCAAAGTGGCCAATGCGCCGATCGCGCTGGTGCTGCACCCGCACCCCCAGCAGGGCGGGACCATGAACAACAAGGTGGTGCACGCGCTCTTCCAGACCTTCATGCGGCGCGGCTTCTCGGTGCTGCGGTTCAACTTCCGCGGCGTCGGCCGGAGCCAGGGCAGCTTCGACCGTGGCGAGGGCGAACTGTCCGATGCCGCCTCGGCGCTCGATTGGCTGCAGATGTACAACCCCAACGCCCAGGCCTGCTGGGTCGCGGGGTTCTCGTTCGGCGCCTGGATCGGCATGCAGCTCCTGATGCGGCGGCCCGAGATCGCGAGCTTCATCTCGATCGCGCCGCCGGCCAACCTGTTCGACTTCAGCTTCCTGGCGCCCTGCCCGGTCTCGGGCCTGGTGGTGCAGGGCGACGCCGACGAGGTCGTGCCCGAGACGGCGGTCGCCAAGCTGGTCCACAAGCTGTCGAATCAACGCGACATCACCATCGAGCACCGCATGGTGCGCGGCGCCAACCACCACTTCCAGAACCACCTGGAGGAGATGGCGCGCGTGGTCGATACCTATCTGGCGGCGGCCCCGTCGCTGGCCACGACCACCCCGGCGCCGGCCCGGGTCGCCGGCCGGTAGCCCCCTTACCGTGACTGGGAGAGCGCCGAGGGCGGCGTCGCGGTACCGCGCGGCAGCTCGAAGATCCGGCGCAGGATGCCGGGCGTCAGCGCGCTCAGCGGGTTGACCGAGACCGACGGGTTGTCGAGCGGTCCGGTCAGCGAGAACACGAAGGCGATGAACCCGCCATTGGGGCCGCCGGTCAGGATGTTGCCCAGCAGCGGGATGCTGTTCAGCACCTGATTGATGCCATTGGCCGGCACCAGCGTGCCGGCCAGGTCGGCCCGGCCGCTGGCGCGGTCGACCGTACCATGCAGGTTGAGGCCCAGCGCCAGCCCGGCGGCATTGCTGTCCTGGATCTGCCACTCGGTCGCGGTGCGGCTGAAGTCGGCGTAGAGATTCCGGAAGGCGACGCCCTCGCCGGCCAGCATCTCGGGAATGCCGGTGATCGACGCGACCGCGACCAACCGGGCCAGGACCGGCAGCCGGACCAGCCGGAAGTTCGAGATCTCCAGATGGCCGTTGAGCCGCTCGGCGGCCGGGGCGTCGATGAAGCGGCCGCTCACCACGAGCTGGCCGCCCCGCATGGAATCGAGCAGTCCGGTCGCGGCGAGCAGGGAGCCCGCGTCCGTGGCCCGGATCACCAGGTCGCGACCGCCCTGGCGGGGCGCCACGGTCATCTCGACCTTGGCAGCGCCGACCTGACCGTCGATCCGGGCCGCCTCGATCCGGTCGCCGGCAACGCGGACGGACCCGCGCACCTGGCGGATCACGCGGTCGGGGCCGAGGACGACCTCGCCGACCGTGGCCGCGACCTCGATGCTGCGCTGCGGCTTCGGCTGACCGCCGTCGGGGGCGTCGCGCTGCGCCATCAGCTTGGTGCCGTCGAACCGGGCGCCTGTCGCGGTGATCGAGATCCGCCCGGCGCCGCGCAGGATGTCGACCCGGCTCAAGTCGGTGCCGCCGATATGCAGCGGCGCGACGTGGACTTCGGCGATGTCGCCGGCCTGGTCGAAGCGTCCCGAGGCACTCACCGAGATGCCGGCGCCGTCGAGCTGCGCGCCGGCGATGCGCTCGAAGCGGCCGTCCAGAAGCGTCAGGTCGCCGCGCAGGGCGGCCGGCGTGCCCGCGGGCTTGGCCCAGCCCAGCCAATCGACGCCGACGGCGGTTTGCGTCAGGTCGAGGCGCGCATGGAGGGTGGCATGGCGGGCGTCGGTCTCCTCGTAGACGACGTCGGCGCCGACCGGCCCGGTCGGGGACGGCGCCAACTCGATGCCGAGGGCCGACCGGGCAGCATCGTCGGCCGTGCCGCGCAGGTCGAAGCGCCGGCGGAACGGCGCGTCGTCGGCGAACTGCTCGGTCCAGATCACCGACAGCGGCACGCCGGCCAGCACGCCCTGGCCGGTCACCTGCATGCCGTCGCGGGTGATCTCGGCATCGAAGCGGCCGTCGGTCAGCGCCTGGCCGCGGAACACCGCCGGGGCCGCGACGCGGTCCAGGTTCGCCTTGGCGCCGAGCTTGACCAGATCAAGCTTCAGCTTGTCGACCAGCGGAAACTGCGCCGTGAGCCGCGTCGTCTGATCGCCGGCCACGCTCGCCGCCTGGATGCCGAAGCGCCTGATGTAGCCCAGCCGCGGCGCATCGAGCACGGTCAGGGCATCGGCGACCGGCCCTTTGGCCAGCAGGCTGATGTCCATCATCTGGTTGGTCGTGTCGAGACCCGAGATGCCGACGGCGCCGCTCTCGAGCCGGATGCGCTTGAGCTGGCCGCCCGTGATCGCCAGGTCCATGCGCGCGGCGTTGAAGGTGCCGGTGCCGGCCACGTTCTCGGCCGGCGGCAGCCCGGCCAGGTAGATCAGCCGCATCTTCTCGAACGCCAGCGTGCCGTCGAGCGCCTGCAGGCTCCAATCGTCGTCGGCGCGGCGATACTGGGCCTGGACCTTGGCCGCGGCCTCGCGAACGATCCCTTTGGCGGCGTTGGCGATCAGCCAGCGCCGCGGATTGGGGGCGAGCGTCGGCGGCCAGTAGTGCTTGAGGTCATCGGCGGCGACGTTCCGGACCTGCAGTTCGGCGCCGACGCTCACGCTGTTGCCGTCGTCGGCGGCGCCGCCGCTGAGCGCGATCGCCACGCCGCCGAACTCCAGCCCGGCATGCTCCAGCACGACCGAACGCGCGACCAGGTCGGCGCTGGCCTTGAGCGCCCCGGATTGGATCGCGATCGGCTCGGCGAGCGGGGCGCCGGTCAGCGTCCCGGGCTGCACCGAGAGGTCGACCCCGACCCGGCTGATCCGGAAGGCCCGGGTAAGGGTCGCGGTCACCGTACCCCCAACCGTGCCGTCATAGGCGACCGGGGCGCCGGCAGGCAGCAGGCCGAGCAGCGCCTGTGTCGGCACCGCATCGGCGTCCAGCCGGAGCGGCATCTCGGCCTGGTCCGAGGCCAGCGCGGCGCTGGCGCGGACCGTCACGGGCGTGCCGCCCAGGTCGACCGCGCCGGCGCCCGCGATCGTCACCCGACGGCCGTGGCGGGCGATCGTGAGCGTCAGGCCATGGAGGTGCCATAGCCGCCCGCTCTGCCGGTCATCCAGCTCGATGCTGCCGTCGGCGACGCGGATCGCCGACAGCAGCCGCAGCGACAGGTCGTGGCCGGGGTCGGTGTCGAGCAGGCTGTCGAGCGTGGTCATGGGGTTGCCGTCGGCGGTCGCCTCGGGCCCGGAGTCGGGGGGCCCGGAGTCGCGGGGGCCGATCTCGATTTGGCCGTCGGCGTTCCGTATCGCCCGGAGCTCAGGACGGACCAGGGTCAGGTCCAGCGGCAGCAGCTGGCCCTGGGCCAGGCCCGACAGGCTGAACCGGGCCGACAGCTCCGGCAGCGACGCGGTCGGTCCGGCGGCGGTCAGGCGGATGCGGACGCCGTGGGCACGCAGCTCGATCGCGCGGTCGCCGCGATCCCAGACCAGTTCGCTCTCGGCGATGGCGACCTGGCGACCCTGGGCCGGGTTGCTCAGCAGCCGTTCCAGGCTGGTGCGCGCGAAATCCAGCGGCAACGGCCCATGGGACAGCCGCCAGAGCAAGGCGCCGGCGCCGATCAGGGCCAGCACCGCCAGCGCCGCCATCACCTCCAGGAAGATCCGGGTCGGCAGGCTGCGGATCAGGCGCACGCCCCTCATCGCCGGTTACCGTTGGGCAACCGGGTTGACCGGCTCCCGTCCGCGGCGCCAGGGTCGGGCCATGACTGACGCTGCCGATCCGTCCGCGCCGCCGTCCCAGCCGGGGCTGTGCGCCGACCTGGCCGCCGGGCGGTGGCCGTCACCTGGCGCGCCCGACCGCGTCCCCGTCGCGCGCGAGCGCTGGCTGGACGCCGCCGACGCCGCCGGCGAAGGCGCCTTCGCCCGCGCCATGCTGGCCGAGCCGGCCGCGGCGGCGCTGCTCGACGCCCTGTTCGGGAACAGTCCGTTCCTGACCGATTGCCTGATCCGCGATGTCGTCCACGCCCGCACGCTCCTGACCCGCGGTCCCGACGGGACCTTCGCCGAACTGATCGGCCAACTCAACGACCGCCTCGCCGCGGATCCCGGCACCGACGCGGTGATGCGCGCCCTGCGCCAGGCCAAACGGCGCGCCGCCCTGGCGATCGCCGTCGCCGATATCGGCGGGCTGTGGTCGCTGGATCTGGTGACGGCGGCGCTGAGCCGGCTGGCGGCGGCCGCCCTGGACGTCGCGGTCGGGCATCTGCTGGCCGACGCCCTGCGCCGCCGCACGCCCGCGATCGGCCCGGACGATCTTCCGGGTCTGCGCGGCGGACTGATCGTGCTGGGCATGGGCAAGCTCGGCGCCGAGGAGCTGAACTATTCCTCGGACATCGACCTGATCGTGCTGTTCGACGCCGAGCGGGTGCCGGCGGCGGTGACCGTCGCGCTCGGCGACCGCGCGGCCTCGGACTTCTATGTGCGCCTGACCCGGGGCGTGATCCGGATGATGGCCGAGCGTACCGCCGACGGCTATGTCTTCCGCACCGACCTGCGGCTGCGCCCCGACCCGGCCTCGACGCCGCTGGTGCTGTCCCGGCGCGCGGCCGAGGCCTATTACGAGAGCGTCGGCCAGAACTGGGAGCGCGCGGCCCTGACCAAGGCGCGGCCGGTGGCCGGCGACCTCGCCGCCGGACGCGACTTCCTGGCCTATCTGCGGCCGTTCCTGTGGCGCCGGCACCTGGACTTCGCGGCGATTGCCGACATCCACTCGATCAAGCGCCAGATCCACGCCGCCCGTGGCGGCGGCGCGATCGCCGTGCGCGGCCACAATGTCAAGCTCGGCCGCGGCGGCATCCGCGAGATCGAGTTCTTCGCCCAGACCCAGCAGTTGATCTGGGGCGGCCGGCTGCCCAGCCTGCGCCAGGCGCGCACCACCGATGCCCTGGCGGCGCTGGCCATGGCCGGGCGCATCGAGCCCGAAGTGGCCATGGTGCTGACCCGCGCCTATCGCTTCCTGCGCACCGTCGAACATCGGCTGCAGATGATCGACGACCAGCAGACCCACACCCTGCCGGCCGATCCCGAGTCCTTCGCGCACCTCGCGCGCTTCCTCGATTTTCCCGATGCCGCCGGCTTCGAGGCGGCGCTGATGGAGCAGCTTGCGGTGGTCCAGTCCCGCTACGCCGAACTGTTCGAGGAGGCGCCGCCGCTGGCCGGCCCCGGCGCCCTGGTGTTCACCGGCAAGGATGACGATCCCGAGACGCTGGCGACGCTCGCCGGCATGGGCTTCCGCGATGCCCGCGCTGTTTCGGCCGGGGTGCGCGGTTGGCATCACGGGCGCCTGCGTGCGACCCGCAGCCCGCGCGCCCGCGAGCTCCTGACCGAGCTGTGCCCGACCCTGCTGGCGGCGCTGGCGCGCACCGCCGACCCCGATGGCGCCTTCGTCCGCTTCGACCGCTTCCTCGGCAACCTGCCCGCCGGCGTGCAGCTGTTCTCGCTGTTCTACGCGCGCCCGCAGATGCTGGGCCTGGTCGCCCGCATCATGGGCACGGCCCCGTCGCTGGCCGACCGCCTGGCGCGCCAGCCGGGCCTGCTCGACGGCCTGCTCAGCGACAGCCTGGCCGCCACCCTGCCCGACACGGCGGCCCTGGAGCAGGATCTGGCCCAGGTTCTGGCGTCGGCGCGCGACCTGCAGGACGTGCTGGACCTGACCCGGCGCTGGGCCGGCGACCGCCGCTTCCAGGTCGGCGTCCAGCTGCTCGACGGCCAAGCCGACATGGCGGCTGCGGCCCGCATCCTGTCCGACATTGCCGACGCCGTGATCCGGCGCCTGCTCCAAGCCATCGTCGAGCAGTTCCGGACGCAGTACGGCAGCATCCCGGGCGGCGCCTTTGCCGTGCTGGCGCTGGGCAAGCTGGGGGCCTGCGAGATGACGCCGACCAGCGACCTGGACCTGGTGTTCGTCTATGACGCGCCCGGGCCGCTGGAGCCGTCGGACGGGCCGCAGCCGCTGCCGGCGTCGGTGTATTTCCCGCGGCTCGGCCAGCGCTTGATCTCGGCCCTGACGGCGTTGACCGCCGAGGGCGAGCTGTACCAGGTCGACATGCGGCTGCGCCCCACCGGCAACAAGGGGCCGGTCGCGGTGGCACTGGAAGGCTTCCGCCATTATCAGCAGAACGAGGCGTGGACCTGGGAGCACATGGCGCTGACCCGGGCGCGGCTGGTGGCCGCGGCGCCTGAATCGTTCGGGACAGCGGTCGATCGCGCCGCGGCCGAGGCGCTGCAGCGTCCGCGCGAGCCCGGGCGGCTGTGGGCCGACGTCACCGACATGCGTCGGCGGTTGGCCCGCGAGCATGGGGTGGCCCCGCCGTTCGACGTCAAGCACCGGCCGGGCGGCTTGCTGGACCTGGATTTCCTGGTGCAGGGGCTGATGCTGGAGCATGCCGCGAGCCATCCCGGGCTCGGCCGCGGCGGCGCCGCCACCCTGCTGCCGCGGCTCGCGGATGCCGGCCTGGTGCCGGCCGCGGACGCCGCGGCGCTGGTGGCGGCCGCGCGCCTGTTCAGCACCGTTCAGGGCCTGCTGCGCCTGACCACCGGCGGCGACTTCGACCCCGATGCCGCGCCCGAGGAGCTCAAGCGCCTGTTGGTGCGCGCGACCGCAACGGTTGACTTCGCCACCCTCGCCGAGACTATCTCCGGCGCGGCGGCGGTCGTCGCGGAGGCGTACCGGCGCATTGCCGAGGCGCGCGCCGCCCCTGCCCCTCAGGAGACCCGATCATGAGCCTCAGCGTCGGCGACAAGGCGCCCGACTTCACCCTGCCGACCGACGGCAACGGCACCGTCTCGCTCAAGGATTTGGCCGGCCGGCCGGTGGTGCTCTACTTCTACCCCAAGGACGACACCTCGGGCTGCACCGCCGAGGCCTGCGGCTTCCGCGACAGCCTGCCGGCGCTCGAGAATGTCCGCGCGACGGTGATCGGCGTGTCCAAGGACAGCGTCGCCAGCCACGACAAGTTCAAGAAGAAGCACCAGCTGCCCTTCATTCTCGGCTCCGACGCCGACGGCGCCGTCTGCGACGCCTACGGCACCTGGGTCGAGAAGAGCCTGTACGGCCGCAAATACATGGGCATCGACCGCGCCACCTTCGTCATCGACGGCCAGGGCGTGATCCGCCACATCTGGCGCAAGGTCAAGGTGCCGGGCCATGTCGACGCGGTGCGCAAGGCGGTCGAGGCCCTCTGAGCAGCCTGGCCCACGCCGCGGTCGCGATCCTCGCGGCCGCCCAGCCGGCCGACAAGCTGGCGCTGACGGCCGCCGCGGCGGCGGCCTGGCGGGCCGGCGATCTGGCGATCGGCACCGCGGCGGCGCCCGACCGCCCGGCGCGGCCGCCGCAGCCGGTCCTGCTGCCGCCCCGCGACATGCCCCGGCGCCGGGTCACCGCGGCCCGGCCCGGCCGCTTCGCCCTGCTCCATGCGTTGGCCCATATCGAGCTCAACGCCGTCGACCTGGCGTGGGACCTGATCGCCCGCTTCGGCACCGCCGACCTGCCGCGCGCCTTCTTCGACGACTGGGTCGGCGTCGCCGCCGACGAGGCGCTTCATCACGCCTTGCTGGCCGAGCGCCTGGCCGCGCTGGGCGGGCGTTATGGCGACCTGCCGGCCCATGACGGGCTGTGGCAATCGGCGCTCGACACCCGCCACGACCTGCTGGCGCGCCTGGCGGTGGTGCCGCTGGTGCTGGAGGCCCGCGGCCTGGACGTGACCCCGGCCATGATCGCGCGGCTTGAAGCGGTCGGCGACCCCGAAAGCCAGGCCGTGCTCCAGCGCATCCATGCCGACGAGATCGGCCACGTTGCCGCCGGCCGCCGCTGGTTCGCCCATGTCGCCGAGGCGCGCGGCCTCGATCCGGTGCCGGCCTGGCAGGACCTGGTGCGCCGCCTGTTCCGCGGCCAGCTCAAGCCGCCCTTCAACTGGACCAGCCGCGCCGCCGCGGGCTTCGGCCCGGAATACATGGCGGGGATGGCGGGGCCGGCGGGCGGACCGGCAGGCCGCCAGCCCTCGTCGGCCTTGCCAGGTGTCCGTTGACGCCGGCTTCGCCGCCGGCGCCGCTGCTTCAGCGCCAGTGCGGCGGCGTGAACGGCTGGCGTTGAAGTCAGAACTGCAGGTCTGCCATCGTCGCGATCAGCGAGATGGAGGTGACGTCAGTGGGTGCGATCACGATCCGGAACCTCTCGGAAGAGACGCGGCGAGCACTGCGGATCCGTGCGGCGCAGCACGGCCGCAGCATCGAGTCGGAGATCCGCAGCATCCTGGATGAAGCGGCGCGACCTGCCGACCGGCTTCGCCTGGGCTCGGCGCTGGTGGCGCTGTTCCGCCCGCTTGGGGGCGTCGATCTGGAGATCGCGCGCGACCGGTCCCCTGCCGACCCCGTGACCGTCGACTGATCGGCGCCGGCGAATGATCGTCCTGGACACCGATGACGCGCACAAGGTGACGGATAGCCTGGCCGAAGCCGCGTTCGTCGGCGAGGTGGAAGCCGGGCATCCGGAAGCCGTGCTGGTGGTCGACGGGGAAAACTTTCCACCGGCCGCGCTCGGGTCGGCGCTCGCCGCGCTTGCCGACCTGGCCGGCGGCAATGTGCGGGCGGTCGTGGCGTGTGCCCGGCCGACCGCTGCCGTGGGGTGGCGCAAGGCCGTCCCGGATATTTCACTGGTGCTCCACGACTGCGCCTACAGCGGAGCGGGTGATATGCTGGTGGCTATGGAGGCGCAGCGGGCGGCCTCGGGAGCACCGGGGGCGGTGATCGCGATCGCATCGGCCGATCGCGACTTTGCACCGGTGCTGGTCGCCCTGCGCGCACAGGGGCATCTTGCCGTGGTGGTCACCGCGAACATGACCCCGCCGAAGCGCTTGAAACGGGAAGCCGATCGGTGGATCCGCGTCGACCTGCCGGGCTCCGGGCCGGGCGCGGTGCAGGTGCTGGCCGCCGGCGAGCGACCGCTCATCGAGGAGGCCATGACCTCGGCGGCGGGGCGTGCGGCTCGGGCCGATGGCTGGATCGAGCTCAGCGAGGTCGGCGTCGAGCTGAAGCGCTTGGGAATTCGGATCAAACGCCTCGCGAAGGTCGCAGCGCAGCTCGACGGTATGGAGATGCGCCGCGACGGCTGCGTCGTGCAGGTGCGACGGGTCACCGACGGGCCGGGCTCCCATGTCGGCGTGGATCGCGCTGCTGGGCCTTGTTTGTTGCCGGAGGCCACAAGGTGACCGCGGGTGAGGTGGTCTTGACGGGATCATTGTTGCCACCTATGTTGCAACGATGATCAAGACGACGACCCGACTGGCTCCGCGAGGCAACTCCCTGGCGGTGACGATCCCGAAGGAAGTGCTGGAGGCGACGGGCCTCAGGCAGGGCGACGCGCTCGCTCTGCTGGCTCGGGACGATGGCGTCATCGAGATCCGCCATGCCGCGCCCGGTGAGGCCGCGCTCGAAGAGGCTTTCGAGTGGAGCCTCGGGCGCTATGGCGAAACCTACGCCGATCTCGCGAGGTGACCGTCTGGTCGTGGGTCCCGGCCCACGTCCTGTTGGCGTGGCAGGCTCGCCTGATCGAGCGGTTCGGCGGTGCTGCGGGGGTTCGCGATGAAGATCGGCCAAAGCGCCGATCTTCCGGCAGCGAAGAGCTGTCCGAGCAAAAGCTCGGAAGGGGCCTGCTCGACAGCGCGCTGGCCCGCCCCGCGAACTTGGCCGCCTATGAGCCCGACGCCCCAGTCGAGCGCCTCGCCGCGGTCTACGGGGCGGGGCTCGCCAAGGCTCATGCCTTCATCGACGGCAACAAGCGGATCGCGTTCGCGGTAATGGTGTCGTTCCTCCGCGCGCATGGACGCTCGCTCGATGCGACCGAAGCGGATGCCACCGCGGTCATGCTCGCGGTCGCCGCCGGCGAGTTGGATCAGTCTGGGCTGGAAAGCTGGATCGTCCAGCACTGTCGGCCGTCGGGGCACGACACAAGGTGACCGGGACCTGGAGCGTGAGTTAGGCGAACGCACTCGCGGCTCCTGTTCGTCGACAATCGAGACGGTGCCGGATCCGGCGGTGCTGCCGGCAGACAACCTTGCCGGGCGTCCGTTGAGGCCCAATATGTCTTTCGGAGTGAGAGAAAGGTTTTTCGAGGCCCGCCATGCCGCCGCCAGTCGCTGAGGCCGAGGACCTGCTCACCGTCGCCGAGATCGCGGTTATCGCCGACGTGGACAAAAGCGATGTCAACCGCGCCATCGACGACAAGGTACTGCCGACGGTCCTCTATGAGGTCCAGGACCACCATCGCCGCCTCAACACGTCGGCAGCCCCACTGGTCGCGTTCAATTCCGGCACGTTCGGGTGGCTCACCCCGGCGGCCCGGAAAGAAGCCGTCCACGCGTTCGTGAGACGGCACGAGACCGAGCTCGTCACCGTGAAGTGGCTGGAGCACGCGACGCCGTCGGATCGCGACTTGGTGAGCCTCGGCCCGGTGAAGCTCGATCTGTGGGAGCACTTCGACGCTGCCCGCGAGCGCGCAAAGCTGCTCAAGGCGGCCAGAGAGCGCATCGTGCGCGACCCGGGAATCCTCGGCGGCGAGCCGGTCGTGGCCGGAACCCGGGTGCCCGCCTACGCCGTCAGGTCAGCGGTCAAAGCGGAGTACCCGGTCGAGGAAGTCCTGGCGGACTACCCATCCCTGACGCCCGAGGACGTGAAGCTGGCCGACATCTGGGCGCGCGCGAACCCGCCGCAAGGACGGCCGAGAACGCGGCTCCGGCCACCACCGGGTCCGGACATCGTATCGAAGATCGTGCCACGGCGGCCTCGGAATGAAGCTGCTCGTTGACGAGTGCCTGACCCCGAAGCTCGCACTGCTTTAGCCCCCCATCGCCCAGCGCAGGCCCGCGGTGACCGCGACGCCGGCGATGACCGCCGCCACCACGCCGCCCGACAGGCGGGCGGCGACCAGCGCCGCGGCAGCGCCCACCCAGGCCGCGGTCCCGCCCTGGACCAGGCTGGTCACGATCAGCGCCACGAACATGGCGCCCGGGACCTGGCTCAGCCAGGCCTCCAGCAGCGGCGTCGAGGGCGCCAGGCGGCCCAGCAGCAGGCCGCCGAAGCGGGTGGCGTAAGTGGCGGCGGCCATGGCCAGCACCGCCACCCAGACCTCATTATCGGCGGACATCGACGAGCGCTCCCGCCAGGCTGCCGGCCAATCCGCCCACGATCACCGGCCACAGCCCCGGCAGGACGGCCATGGCCCCAGCGGCGCCGACCGCCGCCACCAGCATCGGCACGAGGTCATTCCGACTTCGAAACAATCCCGCAGCCAGAGCAACGAAGACCGCGGTCCCGACCATGTCGAGGCCAAGCCGGCGGGGGTCGTCGACGATGGCGCCGGCCCGGTATCCCAGCGCCGTGGCGCTGAGCCATACGACGAACAGCCCCAGCCCGCCGCCCAGCAGGAACCCGGCGTCGCGCCCGCCGCGGCCGATTTCGGCGATGGCCAAGGCCCAGTTCTCGTCGGCGATGAAGAACACCGCGACCGCGGCGCGCAGCCGCCCGATCCGCGCCAGCCAGGGCCGGAGCGACGCGATCAGCACGACATAGCGCAGGTTGATGATGAACACCGCCAGCGCCAGGGCGGCGACGTCGGGCGGCCAGGTCCAGAGCTGCAGTGCCAGCATCTGGCTGGCGCCGGCGAACACCAGCCCGCTCATGCCGACCGCCTGCAGCAGCCCGAGCCCGGTCGCCGCCGCCAGCGCACCGAACAGGGTGCCGAACACGCCGACGCCGGCCAGGATCGGGACCACGGCCCGGGCTCCTGCGGTCAATCCCGCCCTGCCAAAGGTCACGGCCTGCGCCATTCCATCCCCCCGAAACAAGAAAGCTCAAAACAAGAAAGCGAATTCGCATTCGCGTTTTGCCGGATTGCGGCGGCCGGGTCAATCGGTCGCGCATCCAGCCTCGGGAAAAATCTACGGCCGGTCGGCCGCGGGCGGCTTGAACGTCCTTGCGGTCATGAGGCCAGGCGGGTGGCGCGGAACTGGCCGGGGCTGACGCCGCGATGGCGCTTGAAGGCCCGCGTGAAATGGCTCTGGTCCGCGAAGCCGCAGGCGGCGGCGGTGGCGGCCAGGCCCTCGCCCGCGGCCAGGCGGCGCTCGGCCTCGGCCAGGCGCAGCCCGGTCTGGTAGGCATGGGGCGGCATGCCGAAGCTGGCCCGGAAGCAGCGCAGGAAATGATAGGGGCTGAGCCCGGCGGCATCTGCCAGCGCGGCCAACGGCACCGCCTGGTCGAACTGCGCATGCAGCAGGTCGCGGGCGCGGCGCAGGCCGACCGGCGGTGCCGGCGGCCCGGCCGGTGCGGCGGCCGGCGCGGCGTGACGCCGGATCAGCCAGGCCAAGGTCTCCAGCAGCAGGCTTTCGCGCGCCAGCGGCGTCGGCCCGGCCAGCGCCGATTGCAGAACCGCGGCGCGGGCATAAAGCTCGGGGTCGGCCAGCACCGGTTCGCGGAAATAGGGCAGTGCGCCGGTCCCGAAGCCAGCCGCCACCGCGGCCTGGGCGACCACGTCAGGCTCGATATAGGCGATCCGGTAGTGCCAGCCGGGCCCGTCGCCCGGATGGCCGTCATGGACCTCGTCCGGCATCAGGATCGCGACCTGGCCGCGCCCGACCAGCCGGTCGGCGCCGCGATACCAGAACACTTCCTGGCCAGCATCGATCGTTCCGAAGACGTAACGAGGATGGCGATGGCGGTTGTAGCGATGGTCGCGGAAGCGGGCATGCAGCACCTCGGTGCCGCCACCCTCCGGGACCGTCCAGAACCGCGCCTCGGCCGCGCGCCCCCCCTCCGGCAAGTCGTCCATGGCCCCAGCCTAGCAAAGCCGCCGGCCGGGGCCTTGAACGATCTTGCGGTTACGTGCCCGCCTGCTCCGACGCGGCGCCGACCCGCTGGGCGAGCGCCGCCTCCAGGAAGCTGTCGATGTCGCCGTCCAGCACGCCGCCGCTGTTGCCGATCTCGACGCCGGTGCGCAGGTCCTTGACCATCTGGTAGGGCTGCAGGACGTAGGAACGGATCTGGTGGCCCCAGCCGATGTCGGTCTTGCTGGCGTTGACGGCGTTCACCTTCTCCTCGCGCAGCTGCAGCTCGCGCTCATAGAGCCGGGCCTTCAGCATCTGCATGGCCGTGGCGCGGTTGCGATGCTGCGAGCGGT
>CAZEFK010000034.1:0-41081 GCA_964511405.1 uncultured Comamonadaceae bacterium
GCTGCCGCACGGGCCGAGCCGGGCGCCTGAGGCGCCGGCGCGCAGGTCCGGTGCGCCGACCGCCAGCAGCGGCCGTGGCGCCGCCGAGGGCCGGCCAAGGCGGCGCAGGTCGGCCAGCGCGCGCACCGAGGGCATCGTGCTGATGCCGAAATGCTGGCCCAGCCAGTCGGCGTCGCGGTAGCCGGCGCCCGCGCCGGCCGGGCTCGCCACCAGCACGGCGAAGGGCAGGCTCTGCATGGCGCCGTCGGGCACCACGATCAGGTGGCGCACGCCGTCCAGCTGCGCCGCGAACGGCCCGACCAGCCGCGCATACAGGTCGTGGGCGACGGCCAGGTCGAAGGCCGGCAGGGTGCCCCCGATCCCGGGCGCCAGGGCCTGGCGCAGCCGGGCGACACGGGCTGTGAGCTCGGTGCCGGTCACGTCCAGGCGCGCCGCGGTGACCTGGCCGTCGCGCACCGCGAAGCCCCAGGCGCCCTCGGCACCGATCGCGTAGGACAGCAGCGCCTCGTCCGGCTGCAGCGCGGCGCCGAGTTCGGAGGCCGTGACCGGCTCGGCGTCGATCAGCGCCGCCAGCCGCGGCTGCTCGGTCCGGATGCGCGCGCCGAGCTGCTGGGCCAGGCCGGTGGCGGCCACGGTCGCAGTGCGCAGCGTCTGGAAGCGCCGGTCGTCCCGCTGGTCGGGCGGCGCCAGCCCCTCGCGCCCCAGCGCCAGCCTGAGCTCGTCGCGCTGCAGGACGGCCTGCTGCCAATCCCGGATGAGCTGCCCGCCGCTGTCCGCCGACGTCGCCAAGCGGGCCACGGTCAGGCTGACCGTGCGCGAGGTGAGCGTCCGCCAGGTCATCTGGCTGGCCTCGAACATGTCGTCCGCCAGCTCGGGCGCGTCGGCGGGACGGGCCCGGGCGCCGGCGTCGGCGGTCGCCAGAAAGTCGAGCAGCCGGGGATAGCTCAGCGCCTGCTCGCCGGCATTGGCGCGCAGGATCTCCAGGCCGCGGCGCATGTCCTCGACCGCCGCGCCCTCGTCGCCGACGCGCTGGTCCAACCGACCCAGCGACAACAGGCCGAGCGCCACCGGCCGGCGCTCGCCGAACACGGCCATCCGGGTCGCCAGCGCCACCCCCAGCCGCTCGCGGGCGACGTCGTAGCGCTGGCGCTGGGCCTCGATCAGGCCGACCAGCTCGTCGACCTCGGCCAGCCACCACTCCGGCGCGCCGCCGAGGTCGGCCAGGATCCGGCGCGCCAGGTTGGTGTCGAGCTCGGCGGCATCCAGCTGGCCGAGGCGCCGGGCGATGGTGCCCTCGACCAGCAGGCCGTGGGCGAGCTCGGCCAGGATCGGCACCAGGGCCTCGGGCTTGGCATGGCGCTTGGCCTCCGCGGTCAGCAGGTCGCGCCGGGCCGCCGTCGCCGCGCGCGCCAGCGCCAGGGCGTCGTCCAGCCGGCCGATGCCCGCCACGTGCACCGCGCGGTACGAGGCGAGCCGTGCGCGGTCCAGGGGATCGCCGCCGGCACCCAGCAGGCGCTCGGCCCGGGCGAACAGGGCGTCGGCCTCGCCGAACCGGCGCTGCAGGCTGACGACCAGCCCGATCTGCAACAGCGACGGCACCAGATCAGGCGCGTCCTGCCCGCGCGCGGCCTCGATCGCCGCGACGGCGTCGCGGAAGGCGCGCTCGGCGCCGTCATTGTCGCCCAGCGCGATGCGCTGCTGGCCCAGCGCCATGGCCGCGGCCACGGGATCGGCAGGGGTGACGGCCGCCGGTGCCGGCGCGGCGCCGGGCGGTCCGCCGGCGCAGCCTGCCATCAGCATGGCAAGCAGCAGGACGGCGATCAGCCGGGTCCAGGCCACGTCAGTAACCGGTGGCGCCGAACAGGACGGGGCTGCGCGCGATCAGGTCGCGGCGCGACCGGCGCGTCTCGGCCGTGCGGTCGGCCCCGGGGCTGAAGGTCAGCAGGCCCGGCAGCACCACCGCCGGCTGGCCGCCATAAGGCACGGGACGGAAGGTGCCGGCCTCCTCGCCGCCGCCGACCTGGTGCAGCACGCCGATCACATCGCCGACCAGCCTGGCCGTCGCCGGGTCGTTCAGCGCCGTGACCGCTGTCTGCAGCTGGTCGTCGGTGGCGACCCAGTCGGTGCGCGCCGCCGACGTGACCGCCTGGACTTCACCGCTGCGCAGGCCGGCGATCAGATGGTCGGTGCGGGGAATGGCCGGCGGCACCGGCCGCATCATCATGGTCATCGCCGACGCCCCGGTCATGCCGCCCACCGGGCCGGCGGCGCCGCGCGTCTCGGCCGGCATCGCCGGTCGCGGTGCCGGCATGGTGGCGCGGATGATGGCGGTCTGCGACGGCCGGATCGGCCCGGCCGGTGGTGGCGGCGGCGGTGGTGGGGGTGGCGGCGGCGGCGGTGGCGGTGGCGGTGGCGGTGGCGGTGGTGGCTGCATGGCCGCCGCCGGCCCGTGCGGCGGGGCCTGGGCCAGCGCGGCGCCGAGCGGCAGCGCCAGCAGGACCAGCAGGACGGCCAGGCTCCTAGAAGCGAAGCGCCACGCCGACATAGACCCTCCCGTCGCGCGACGGCGCATCGGTCTGCGGCGCGTCGCGGATCGGCTTAGCATATTCGATAAATCCCGAGGTTCCGTACGCGGCTTCGGCGCGCAGGCCGGCGCCGGTCGATTGGCGGGTGCTGAGGCCGCCGGACGACGGCGGGCGCTGCCACACCGCGCCGATGTCGTAGAAGGCGTAGAGCTGCGGCCGCAGTCGCTCGGCCAGGACCGGGCCGAGCTCGTAGCGCAGCTCCAGCGACCCGGCCAGGCCCTGGTCGCCGGTGATCTCGCCGACGTCGTAGGCCCGGCCGAAGCGGCTGCCGCCGACCGCGTACTGATCGCCGACCAGCAGCGGGCTGAAGGCGTATTGCCCCTCGACATGGACCAGGGCCGACCACGGCCCGCCCAACGGCTGCAGGTGCAGCAGCTCCGACAGCAGCCGCACCGCCGCCGGGTTGGCGGCGGGACGCGACGCCAAGGCGTCATGAACGCGGTTGGCCCCGAACGCCCGCAGCCCCTGCCGGAGCTCCGTCGCGACGCGGGTGGCGCCGCCCAGCAGGCCGTTCCAGTCGACGACGGCGCCCAGGCCCAGGGAGCGCGAGCGGTCGGCATAGTCCTCGGCACCCAGCACCGTGGTCCGGGCGTTGTTCGCATGGTAGGCGAGCGTCGCCAGCAGCGAGAAGCCCAGGCTCCGCACCACCGGGTATCCCAGCCCGGCGTCCAGCAGCGAGGTGCGCCCGCGCACGTCGAAGGCGCGGGCGGTGTAGCCGGGCGCGGTCTCGCCATAGCCGGCCGACAGGTCGAAGCGCAGGCCGTCGGTGCCGATCGGCAGCCGCACGTCCAGCCCCTCGAAGCGCTGCTCGTGGGTGCTGGTCGTGGTCAGGCCGTCCAGCCGCACCAGCTCGCCCAGCCCCAGCGGCGACTGCAGGGCGAACGAGCCATAGGCGCGCGACGGTCCGGCATATTTGGTCCCGCGCGTGTCGATCGCCGCCGACCCCGCGACCGGTGCCCGGGTGACGGTCACGGTCAGCTCCGTCGCCCCGGGCTGGCCAGGCTCGGGATGCAGCACGCCGCTGACCGTCAGGCCGGCCAGGTCGCCGGCGAGAAGCAGCGCGCGCTCGACCGTCGCCAGGCGCGCCGGGCGCTCGGCCAGGGCGCGGTCGAACAGCCGGCGGACGGTATCGGCGAGCCGACCCTCGACCCCGGTAATGCGGAGACGGTCGACATAGCCTTCCTGGACCTCGATGCGGACCGTGCCGTCCGCGACCGACTGCGCCGGCAGATAGGCGAAGGACAGGAAATAGCCGAGCGCGGCATAGCGCTCGGTGATGCGCGTGGCGACGGCGTAGACGGCGCCGAGCGGCACGGTCTTGCCGACCAGATCCTGCCACAGCGGTGCCAGCGCCTCGGTCGCAATCGCCTGGTTGCCGGCCAGCCGCACCGCCGTCACCGCAACCGGCTCGTCGGCACTGCCGGCCTCGGGCCGGGTCCCGGGCGCCAGCTCGATCGACAGCGACGGCGTCACGATCTCGGGCTCCGGCGCCGGTTGCCCGAAATCCGGCGCCAGCCGCTGCAGCGGCCCGGGCAATCGCGACTGCGCGGCCGCGCCCGATGCGAGCGCCGCCATCAGCAGGGCGGCCAGGAGCGGACGGCGGAGGCGCATTGTGAGCCTTCGGTCTATGCCGGTCGATGGAGAGAGTCGGCGGCGGCATCGGAAAAGTCAAAGGCGGGATTCGCCCGTCATTTGTGGCGACAGCGGCAAAACGGCCTGCCCGCCGCACCACCGGATTGTGTAATAAAAGACGACAAGTAGGCGTTGCCGCAGGTGGGACGATGGACCCTCGCATCGGACGCCCCGGCCGGTGGGCGGCCGGAGCAGCCCTGGCCGTCCTGGTTGGCTGGGTGGGCTTTGTCCAGCCCGCCCGGGCCGTGGACCCGGGCGACCCTGCGGCCTTGCTGGTGCTGCGCTCCAGCGCTGGCCAGCCGCCGGCCGGGCAGCTGATCGACGGGCGGGCGCCCCTGACCCTGGCTGCCAACAGCGCCGTGGCGCTGGTCGACGACGCCGGCCGCTTGCGCGTGATCGACGGACCGTTCAGCGGTCGGCCGCTCGACCGTCCGGTGCATGACGCCGGCGGCACGGCCCAGGGCGGCGGCCGGCTGCGCGCCTTGGCGGCGCTGCTGGCCGACCGCGCCGCGACCGGCGCGCTGCGCACCGACCTGCGCTCGGGCGAAGGCCGCATCGGCAAGCCACCGACCCCCTGGGCCGTCAGCGTCGAGCGCGGCGGCGCCGCCTGCGCCCAGCCCGACCGGGTCACCTTCTGGCGCACCGATCCTTCCGCCGATGCCCATATCAGCATCGTCATGGGCGCCCGCCGCGCCAATGCCGTCTGGAAGAAGGGCGCCGACCTGCTGCCCATGCCCGGTGCCCTGTTCGCCGACGGCCGCACCTACAAGGCCCAGGTCGACGGGCGCGAGCCGGTGGAATTCACGCTGCACATCGCCGCCGCAGGGGCGGCCTCGCCGGTCGACCAGGCGGTGTGGATGGCCTCGGTCGGCTGCAAGCAGCAGGCGCTGATGCTGCTCGACGGCCTGGAGTGACCGCCGGCTCCGGGGCCGTGCCGCGCCGGTCGCGCGCGCGGTTCGGTGTGGCGTCCCGGGTCGTTGCCGGGCTGGCCGCGATGACCCTGTTCGCGGTGGCCGGCATCGTGGTCGGCGTCCTGTCGTTCGAGCAGGCACGCCAGGCCTTTGCCCAGGTCGCGCTGCGCCAGCTGCCGGCGGCTCTGGCGGCCTCCGAGGTCGGCCGCCAGAGCCAGGCTGTCGCGACGGTGATCGAGTCGGTGGTGCCGCAGCTGATGAGTGCCGGTAGCGAAGCCGAGCGCACCCAGGCGCTGGCGCGCATCGGGCCCCAGGTCGAGCGGCTGCACGCCCTGGTCGCCAAGCTGCCGGCGCCCGGCATCGACCCCCGCCTGGTCGAGTCGGCGCGGCGCGGCGATGCCGAGCTGCACGCCACCGTGATCGCTCTGGACGGCGCGGTCCGGCAGCGCATCCGGGTCGAGGACCGCGGCCGCGCCCAGCTGGCCGCCCTGCTGGACGCCCAGGACGGGCTGGGCACGGTCGGCCGCTCCGACTGGGGCGAACGCGCCGACGAGCTGATGGGGCTGCTGCTCCCGGCCATGGCTGCGGCCGACACCTCGGCGCTCGATACCGCCGCCGGCGGCGTGGCCGAGGCGGCGCGCGCCGCCGACGCGGCCTGGGCGGCCTTGGCGCCGGACGATCGCGCCCCCCTCGCGCGCATCCACGGCGCTCTGGCGGGGCTGCTCGACCCGGCGGCCGGCGCCCTCGCGACCCGGCGTGGCCAGCTGGGCATCAAGTCCGACATCGATGCCATCCTGGGGCGCTACGGGCAGCAGACCCAGGCCTTCATCGCCGCCATCGCGACCCTGATCGACGACCTGCAGCGCGATGTCTCGGCCGAGACTGCCGAGCTGGACGCGACCCTGGCCCGACGCTCGCACACGCTGATCCTGCTGGGCGCCCTGTGCCTGGCCGGGGCCCTGGCGATCACCGCCTATGTCAGCCGCGGCGTGGTCCGGCGGCTGATCCAGCTGCGCGACGCCATGGTCGACCATGCGGCGGGCCGGCCCGGCCCGATCCCGCGCAGCGGCGGCGACGAGCTGGCCGAGATGGGCGACGCCCTGGCCCATTTCGTGTCGGCGATCTCGGAGCGCGAGGCCCAGCTGCGCCACGCCCGCGATGCGGCCGACACGGCCAACCAGACCAAGTCTGCGTTCCTGGCCGCGATGAGCCACGAGATCCGCACGCCCATGAACGGCATCGTGACGATGTCGCAGCTGCTGGGCGAAAGCCGGCTCGACGCCGACCAGCAGGCGATGGTCGGCATCGTGACCGACTCGGCCGCGGCGCTGTTGGGCATCATCAACGATATCCTCGATTTCTCGAAGATCGAGGCCGGGCGGCTGGAGATCGAGCGGGTCGAGACCTCGATCGGCGACGCCGTCGAGGGCGCGACCCGGCTGCTGGCCGCGACCGCATCGGAGCGCGGCCTGGAGCTCCTGGTCGATGTCGATCCGCTGGTGCCGCCGCGGGTGCTGTCCGACCCGACGCGGCTACGCCAAGTGCTGCTGAACCTGCTGGGCAACGCCATCAAGTTCACCGAAGCCGGCCATGTGGCCCTCACGGTACGGACCGCGGCGAACGGGGAGATCCGCTTCGAGGTCGCGGACACCGGGATCGGCATGACGCCCGAGCAGATCGGGAAGCTGTTCCAGCCCTTCGTTCAGGCCGACAGCTCGACCACCCGGCGGTTCGGCGGCACCGGCCTCGGCCTGTCGATCTGCCGCCGCCTGGTCGAGCTAATGGGCGGCGCCATCGGCGCCGACAGTGTGCCCGGCCAGGGTTCGACCTTCTGGTTCACGCTGCCGATGATCGTGGTGACACCGGCCGATCCGCGCCATGCGACCGATCTTGCGGGCGTTCGTGTGGCTGTGGTCACGCGCTCCGCACCGCTCGCCGGCATCCTGGACCGCCAGCTTGCCAGTGCCGGGGCCACGGTCTCGGTGCTGCCCGGGCCGGCGCCGCTGGTCGTCACCCGCGTCGACCTGGCGGTGGTCGATGCCGCCGTGCTGCCCACCGGCACGCGGCCGCCGGACGGCTGGCCGCCGACGATCCTGCTGACCGAGCCCAGGGCGCCACCGGTCGCCGGATGGGCCGCCCGGCTGGCCAAGCCCGTGCGCCGCCGCAGCCTGCTGCAGCGCGCCGCCGAGGCCTTGGGCCGTGCCGCCGCCACGGCGCCGGAGGGCGTAGCGGCGGACGTACCCTGGATCGCGCCCGACCCCGAGGCGGCCGCCGCGGCCGGCGCCCGGTTGCTGATCGCCGAGGACAACCCGACCAACCAGCTGGTCATCAGCAAGATGCTGGCGCGCTGCGGCTTCGTCGGCGACGTCGCCCAGGACGGCGAGGACGCATGGGCCAAGCTGTCCCAAGGCCGCTATGGCGCGCTGATCACCGACCTGCGCATGCCGGCGCTGGACGGGTATGGTCTGGCCGGCCGCATCCGGGCCGCCGAAGCCGAGGGCGCGCGGCCGGGCCGGCTGCCGATCGTGGCCCTGACCGCCGACGCGGTCGGCGGGGTCGAGGCCAGCTGCCGCGCGGCCGGCATGGACGCGGTGCTGACCAAGCCGTTCGACCGCCACGATTTCGAGGCCACGGTCATTCGCCTCGTTCCCGCCGCCGGAGCGCTGCGCCGCCCGGGCGAGGCCGGGTCGGCGGCGCCGGTTGTCAACGGCACGGCGGTCGCCGGCCCGATCGACATCGGGTTCCTGATCGCGTCGTTCGGCGGCATCAACGACGAGGCCCGCGAGCTGCTGGCGCTGTTCCTGAAGTCGGCGCGGCCGCTGCTCGGCCAACTGGACCAGGCCCTGTCCGACGGCAATGTCGGCGACGGCCGCTTCGCCGCCCATGCCGTCCGCGGTTCGGCGGCGTCCGTCGGCGCCAACGCCTTGGCCGATCTCTGCGCCGTCATCGAGACGGCCCTGCAGCACGGGGATCTGGCAGCGGCACGGCTGCGCGGCGGCGAGGTCCGTCCCCTGTTCGACGCCATCGCCGCCCAGATCGGCACGATCTAGCTTCGCCAAATCACAGCGGTCGAGGCGTCTTGCCTTGCGCCCACCGCAGACCGGGTTCGGACGGCGGATGCCGTTTACCATCCGGCAGCGCGCCGAGCCGGGCGTCGGCGACGGCCCTGTCCCACAGCGCCGCGGCCGCAGGCCGAAGCCTTGCCCGGGACCGGTAGAGCCGAATCTCGAGCGTCAGTTGCCAATCGGCGGCACCCAGCTGCGCCAGCTCGCCGGTTTCCAGCTCTCTCCGAATCGAGCTGTGCGGCAGCCACGCTGCCCCGTAGCCTTCCAGCGCCATCGCCTTCAGCGCCTCGGCCATCGAGTTCTCGTAGCAGACTGCGAAGTTGTGCTCGGGGTTGCTGTCCAGAATATGGTCGACGATGCGCCCGAGGAAGCAGTCGGACGAGTAGGACAGGAAGCGCACCGGGGCCTCGGGCGCCCCGGGAAAGGACGGCGCAAGCGTCGGCCGTGCCACCGGCAGGAACAGCTCGCGGGCAACCACGACCGATGGGAATTCCGTGGGATCGACCATGATCGGCACGGCCTCGTGGGCGAAGCACAGCAGGAAATCGGCGTCGCCTTCGCTCAGAGCGTCGACGCAATCGTGGAAATTGCCCGGCACCATCCGTGTGGTCAGCCCGCCGATACCGTCCTCGATCGACCGCAGCCAGCGAGGGAAGAACGTGATGCTGATGGTATGGAGCGCCGTAAAGCGGACGGCGGCGTGGCTTCGGCTCTGGGCCAGCTTGAACTCGCTCCGCTGCTGGTCCAACAGGGTGAGCGCCTCTTCCGCAACCGATCGGAACGTCCGCCCGGCGACCGTCAGCGTGGTCGGATAGGTCGATCGGTCGATCAGCTCGGCGCCGAGCCATCGCTCCAAGGCGCGGATCCGGCGACTGAAGGCGGGTTGGGTGACATTCCGCTCCAATGCAGACCGCGAGAAGCTTCCGGTGTTGGTCAGACTGACGAAATCCTCAAGCCATTTAAGGTCCATCAGGTCGACCCGGTAAGCCTATGACGTGCCCGATTCTAAGCGACATCGGCGCGCGCTCCAATGCCTTGGCGGCATCGTCCATGCATTCAAGGCATAAACGCATCGCCTCAGCGAGGCCGAGTGCATCTCGTCAATCTATGCGTCTGCGGCATAGCCGGTTCCGACACAGCATTAGACCGCCACGCCGACCACAAAAGAAGATCGGGCACAGGCGCACCGGAGAGGCGCCGCGCAACCCTTGACGGCGTGGATCGACAATGCTTGGCGTGTTGGGAGGAATGGGGCCGCTCGCAACGGTCGATTTCCTCGAGAAACTCATAAGGCAAACGCCTGCGTCCCGTGACCAGGAGCACATGCCCTTCGTGGCTGCCTGCCTGCCGCAGATCCCGGACCGGAGCGACGCCATTCTCCACGGAACCGCCACGCCGTTTCCGGCGCTTGTCGACGGGGTCCGGCGGCTGTTGGCGGCAGGCGCGACGTTCATCGCGATCCCCTGCAACACGGCGCACGCTTGGTACCCGCAGCTGGCGACGTGCACGGCCGTACCAATCCTGCATATCGCCGACGCTGCGATCGACGCCCTTCGGGCGCGGGGCATTGTCGATGGCCGCGTCGGCCTCCTGGCGACGACCGGGACGATCCAGGCTGGCATATACCAGGACCGGCTGCGGCGGAGCGGCCTCGAATGCCGGCTGCCCGCACGACAGGATGCGGTGATGGACAGCATCCGCCAAGTGAAGGCGGGCAATTTGACCCGGGCGGCACAGTTCCTGCGCGGCCCCATCGCTGATCTTATCGAGGGCGGCTGCAGCGCCATCGTCCTGGCCTGCAGCGAACTACCGATCATCGCCGACCGGCTGCGGGAATTGGAGACCCACGGCCTGGATGCCAGCGCCGCGCTGGCGCGGGCGGCGCTGCGTCACGCCCGCCGCGAGGCTGCGGTCGAACAACCTGAAATCCAACCAATTGTAACAGGGAGGGTTCCATCATGAGGCATGCCGAAACTACCCAGCGGCGGCGGCCGTCGACACTACCCTTGCAGATGCTTGCCGGCCTTGCCCTGGGATTGTGCGTAGGGTTGCTGTTCCCGGAATTCGGGCAAAAGCTCCAGTGGGTCGGCACCGTCTTCATCAGGGCCGTCCAGATGATCGTCATTCCGGTCGTCTTCTCCGCGGTCACGCTCGGCATCTGTCGTATGGGCGGCGACATCCGCAAGCTGGGCCGCGTGGCGCTGGTCTCCTTTGGCTGGTTCTATGGCGCCACCCTCATCAGCATCCTGGTCGCCCTCGGCCTGAACGGGCTGTTCCATCCGGGCGTTGGGGCCGGACTCGTCGCGAGCGGCACAATCCCGCCCAACCTGGCCCTGTCGGTGGACTGGATCGCCTATCTCACGGACCTCATCCCCGCCAACGTCTTGGCCGTCATGGCCGGACAGAAGGTGCTTCCGACCCTGGTCTTCGCCTCGATCTTCGGCTTGGCGCTGGCGACCATGGGCGACAAGGGCCGCCCGGTCGTCGGCCTGCTCGAGGCGGTGATGGAGGCGATGTTCCGGATGACGGGCTGGATCGTGTCGACGGCGCCGCTGGCCATCTTCGCGATCATGGCCTGGCTGTTCGCGTCGCAAGGCCTCCATACGATCCTGGCGCTCGGCAAGCTCGTGGCCGTGATGTATCTCGCGCTCGCGGTGATCGTCGGCGTCTTCATGTTGATCATGGTGGCCATCGGCGAGAAGCCGCTCGCGGTAGCCCGGCAGATGCTGGCGCCGGTCGTGCTGGCCTTCTCGACCCGCTCGTCCGAGGTCGTGCTGCCGCTGCACTACGAGAAGCTGGAAGCGATGGGCGTCCCGAACCGGGTCGTGTCCATCGTCCTGCCTCTCGGCTACAGCTTCAACCTGGACGGCAGCGCCCTCTACATCGGGCTGACGACGACCTTCCTGGCCGAGGCCTATCATATCCCGCTCACTTTGTCGTCGCTGACGACCATCCTGGTGACGGCGCTGATCGCCAGCAAGGGCGTCGCGAACATACCCTCGGGCGGCCTGATCGCCCTGGCTACGGTCCTGACCTCGATCGGGCTTCCGGTGGAGGCGATCGCCATCGTCGCCGGCGTGGACGCCTTCATGGACATGGGCCGGACTGCCGTCAACGTGTTCGGCAACACCGCGGCTGTGCTGCTCATCCGCAAGATCGGCGGCTTCTCCGCCGAGGCGATGGACCGGCGCGCAGTCGTGCCCGCCCTCGCCGAGTGAAGACACGGCCAAGCTGACAAAGAGGAGACCGTCGATGCGTGGTGCGTACCTCGCGGCTGCACTCTGCACGTTCTTGTTCGCGGGTTCGGCGGCGGCGGGGCCGGTCCGCTTTGTGACCGAGGACTTTGCTCCGTTCAACTATCGGTCCGGCGGCCAGGTCGCGGGGCCGGGCGCCGATATTGCCCGGGCGATTTGCGCCTCTTTGAAGGTGGAGTGCGGTTTCGAAATTCTGCCGTTGCGGCGCGCCATCTCCGAGATCGAAACCGGTGATGCCGACGGCGTGTTCTCGCTGGCCAAGACACCGGAGCGTGCGGCGGCCATGGTCTTCAGCCAGCCGTTCATCGTGACCGGCTATGGGTTTTTCATGCTCGGAGGGAAGACCGACGAGCCCGCGTCGCTGGCGGATCTCTCGGGCTTCACCGCGGCGGCTTACGGCCCTTCGGGCACCTATGCGGTGCTCGAACAGGCCAAGCAGGAGCAGCCGGGTCTGACATTGGTTCAGGAAGTGCAGTTCGAAACGCCCTTCCGCAAGCTCTTGACTGGACGGTATCCCGATCGGAGCGCGGTCTTCGCCAACAGGCACGTCGCGGCGCTTTGGTTGAAGACCAACCATATCGACGGCATCGACCTCGCGTTGCCCTATGGGAGCATCGGATATCGCTTCGGCTTTTCGAAGACATCGAAGCAAGCCGGCCTCGCGGACATGTTCGACGCAGCACTCTCCGACCTCAAAAAGAACGGAGAGTTGGCGCGGATCGTGGACAATGCGGGGTTTTCAGCGAGCGACGTCGCGAAGTGACCGATGCCGCAGCTCGACCCGAGCGCTCGGGATCTCACTGGACCTCTTGATTCGTTGGCCCGAAGCGGTGACTGCGTTTCCCAATGCGGAAGACGCGCATTCGAAGGGGATTGTAGCGTGTTTGCGTCGGCGATCTGGGTATGGCACCGCTCCGTTTATCCAGGTATCCTGCGACACTAGAATGACGCGCCGGTCTGCCTGATGGCTGTCTTCACGCCGATATTGGAGATTCTTCCACCGCCACAGCGGCAATTGTGAATCGAGCTCGGCAATGTGCCCGGATGCTTTACGCTTTATGGCGGCACGGCATTGGCGTTGCGTCTTGGCCATCGCAGCTCCGTAGACTTCGACTTCTTCTCGAACCAGCCGTTCGATCCGGACGAGCTCGCCGCGACGCCCTTTGCCCGGCGCGCCGACGACAGCGGTCCCGCGCGATGAAAGCGCTGCCGGCGACGCCGGCGCTGATCGAGGTCGCGCGCCGGGTGGTCTGGTTCGAGGAGCCGGCGGCGGCGCTCGCCGATCCGGCACGGTTTCTCGCCTACGTCATGACCTATGGCACCGTGGCCGACCTGGCGGCCTTGCGCGGCGTGGTCGGCAAGGACGACTACCGCGATGCCCTCGACCGCGCCCCGCCCGGCATCTTCGACGCGCGCTCCTGGGCCTACTGGAACCTGGTCTGCAACCGCCGCCCGGCGCCGCCGCTGCCGGTGCGGGCCGGGCTGGCGGCCGGTCACGCCGCCGCCGATGCCAGCTGCCGCGACACCAGCCGGGCATAGGCGCCGTCGCGGGCCAGCAGCTGCTCGTGCGTCCCGGTCTCGGCGACGCGGCCGTCGGCCAGCACCACGATCAGGTCGGCGTCGCGGACGGTCGAGAGCCGGTGCGCGATGATGATGGTGGTGCGGTCGGCCTTCAGGCGGTCGAGGGCGCGGTGCACGGCCTGCTCGTTGAGGGCGTCCAGGTGGCTGGTCGCCTCGTCCAGGATCAGGATCGGCGCGTCCTTGAGGACGGCGCGGGCGATCGCCACGCGCTGGCGCTGGCCGCCGGACAGGCTGGTGCCGCGCTCGCCCACGGGCGTGTCCAGGCCGTCGGGCAGCAGCGCCACCAAGTCGCCCAGCGCGGCGTGCGCGACGGCGGCGTCCAGTTCGGTGGCGGTGGCGTCGGGCCGGGCGATCAGGATGTTGGCGCGCAGGGTGTCGTTGAACAGATAGGTGTCCTGCGACACCAGGGCGATGTGCCGGCGCAGCTCGTCCAGCCGGTAGTCCCTGAGGTCGGCGCCGTTCAGCAGGATGCGGCCCGACCCGGGGTCCCAAAAGCGCATCAGCAGCTGGGCGGTAGTGGTCTTGCCGGCGCCCGACATGCCGACCAGCGCCACCGTCCGGCCCGCCGGGATATCCAGGGTCACGCCCGAGAGCGCCTGTTGCGGCTGGCCGGGATAGGCGAAGTCCACCGCATCAAGGCGCAGGGCCGCCGCCCCGGGCCGGTCGGGCACGCCCGGGCCGTCGGTCACCGGCACCGGCTCGTTGTAAAGGGCGTAGATCCGGCGCGTGGCGCCCAAGGTGTCGGCGAGCTGCCGGCCGACCTGGGCGATCTCCGAGACCGGCAGGAACGCCGCCATGGCCAGCAGGGTCAGCAGCGGCAGCAGCGCGGCGTCGACCGCGCCGCCGGCCGCCAGGGCGGCGCCGGCGGCGACCACCGCCAGGCCGCCGAGGCCGGTGACCACCTCCAGCAGGGTCTGCTGCAGGGTCAGCTCCGCGAAGAACGGCAGGCGCAGGCGGATGTAGCGCTCGGACAGCCGGTCGAGGCGGTCGCCGCGCGCCTGCTCCTGCTGGAAGGCGACGATCTCGCCCAGCCCTTGGACGCTGTCGACCGCGAAGGCGCCGAGCTCGCCGGCGGCTTCGCGCGCGTCCGAGCCCAGCTGGTCGACCCGGCGGCGGCGCAGCACCGGGCTCACCGCCACCGCCGCCAGGAACGGCGCCAGCGCCACGGCCAGCCAGGCATCGGCCCAGGCCAGCACCGCCAGCACCGTCGCCGGCACCAGCGCGGCCACGAAGGCCGGCGCCACGGTGTGGGCGAAGAAGTATTCGACCAGCTCGACGTCGTTGGTCGCCAGCGCCATCAGGTCGCCGGTGCGCCGGCGCACCAGATAGGCGGGCGCCAGGGCGTCGAGCTTGCGGAACACGTCGATGCGCATCTGCGCCAGCAGGCGAAACGCCATGTCGTGGGCGATCCAGGATTCCAGCCAGTGCACCAGCCCGGCCGCCGGCGCCGCGACGGCGAGCGCGATCAGCCAGCCGCCATAGGGCGCCCCGTGGGCCAGCGCCCGCACGGTCAGCGCGCTCAGCACGCCGACCCCGATGAAGGCCAGCACCCGCAGCACGCCCAGCACGAAGGTCGCGGCCAGCCGGCCCTTCCAGGGCATGACCAGGCGCATCAGCACGGTCACCAGCTGCGGCCAGCCCAGGCCCTCGGCCTTGATCACGCCCTCGGTGGGCGACGGGCGGGCATCGGGGCGATCGGCCACGGCGGCGACGGCCGTGGCGGCGGGGACGGTGTCGATGATCTCGGCCGCCGCCGACTCGCGCGCCTGCTCGGCCATCAGCCGGGCATAGAGGCCGCCCGCGGCCATCAGCTGGGCATGGCGGCCGCTCTCGGCGACGCGGCCGCCGTCCAGCACCAGGATGCGGTCGCAGTCGATCACGCTCGACAGCCGGTGCGCCAGGATCAGGGTGGTGCGGCCCTGCATCAGGCGGTCGAGGGCAGCCTGGATGGTCGCTTCGTTCTCGGCGTCGACCGCCGACAGCGCCTCGTCCAGCACCAGGATCGGCGTGTCGCGCAGCAAGGCCCGGGCGATCGCCACGCGCTGGCGCTGGCCGCCCGACAGCTTGACGCCCTTCTCGCCGATCACGGTGGCGTAGCCCTGGGGCAGGCCTTGGATGAAGTCGTGGATGTTGGCCGCGCGCGCCGCGGCCTCGACCTCGGCCGCCGCGGCCTCCGGCCGGCCCATGCGGATGTTGTCCTCGACCGTGCCGTGGAACAGCACCGTGTCCTGGTTGACCACCGAGATCATCGAGCGGATCTGCTGGAACGACAGGCCTCGCAGGTCGTGGCCGCCGATGCGCACGGCACCCGCTTCGGGGTCGTAGAAGCGCAGAAGCAGCCGCACGATCGACGACTTGCCGCCGCCCGAGGCGCCGACCAGCCCGACCCGCTCGCCGGCCCGGACTTCGAAGCTCAGGGCGTCATGGACGGCGCGGCGGGTGCCGGGATAGCGGAAGCGCACGCCGTCGAACGCGATGGCGGGCTCCAGCGGCCGGGCAAGATCCGCCGGTGCCGCATCCGGCACCAAGGGCTGCTCGTCCAGCACCTGGTAGATGCCCTGGGCCGCCGACAGCCCGACCATGCCCTGGTGCAGCACGGTGCGCAGCTCGCGCATCGGCCGGAAGATCTCGACCCCGAGCATCAGGATCACCAGCAGCGACGGCAGCGCCATGGCGCCTGACTCGACCCGCCAGGCGCCCAGCGCCAAGGCTGCGGCCGCGCCCGATGCGATCGCGCAGTCGGTGATGCCGCGCGCCAGCACGTTGGTCGCCAGCACCCACATGGTGCGGCGGAACAGGTCGTAGGCCTCGGCCTCCAGGCGGTCGGCGCGCGTCCGGCTCTGGCCGAACGCCTTGAGCGTGCCCAGGCCCTGGATCGCATCCAGGAACTCGGCGGCGAACGAGGCATAGGCCCGCTGTCGGCCGCGGGAGCTGGCGACGTCGCGGCTGTGCCACAGGGCCGGGGCGAACAGCGCGACCAGGGCGAAGGCCAGCATGACCGCGGCGACCGGCAGGTCGATCGCGGCGATCGCCGCGAAGATCAGGACGGGCGTCAACAGCGCGATCAGGAACTGCGGCAGGTACTGGCCGAAATAGGTCTCGAGCTGCTCGACCCCGTCGGTGAGCGCCAGGGTCAGCGCACCGGAGCGCTGGCGCCCGATGCTGCCCGGCCCGAGGGCGGCGATCCGGTCGTAGATCGCGCGCCGCAGCCGTGCCTGCACGCGCGCCGCGGTCTCATGCGCCACCAGGGCGCGTCCATGCTCGGCGAGGCCGCGCAGCACCATCACCGCGGCGATTCCGGCGACCGGCAGCATGAGCCCAGCCAGGGCGCGGCCGGCCATGACCTGGCCGATCAGCCAGCCGAGCAGCGCCAGCCGGGCCACGCCCAGCCCGACCGCAGCCAGGCCGATCAGCACGGCCCACAGGATCCGCAGACGGACGCCCTGGGTGAAGGCCCACAACCGGCTCTCGAAATGCATGGCGTCCTCCGCTGCTATCGCCGGTTACGCTAGGCTGAACGCGGATGTTCGTCAGTCGACAATATCGAAGGGCAGCTGTACAGATCTGTTCATGAACGCCGATTGGGATGATCTCCGCGTCTTCCTCACCCTGGCCCGCGCCGGCAACCTGACGGCGGCGGCACGGACCCTGGCGGTCAGCCACCCGACGGTGTCGCGCCGGGTCCGGGCGCTGGAGGAGGCGATCGGCGCCCGGCTGTTCGATCGGCTGCCCGACCGCTTCGTCCTGACCCCGGCGGGCGAGGAGCTCATGGCCGACGCCCAGGCCATGGAACGCGCCGCCGAGTCGATCCAGCGGCGCAGCGCCGGCCTGACCGACACCGCCCATGGCACCGTGCGCCTGTCGGCCGGCGAGGCCATGACCGCGTTCCTCGCCCGCCACCTGCCGCAGCTCCGGCGCGGTCTGCAATGCGTCGAGTTCGAGCTGGTGGCCACCCACCAGCTTGCCAACCTGTCGCGGCGCGAGGCCGATCTCCTGATCCGCGACCGGGTGCCGGATCTGGCCAGCCTGGTGACGCGGCGGCTCGGCCGCGTCGCCTACGCCGTCTACGGCCATGCCCGCCTGGATGCGGGCGACGGCTCGCCCGTGGCGCTGCGCGAGCTGCCGTGGCTGGGCTTCGACGACGACCACGCCTACATGGCCGGCCAAGCCTGGGTTCACGACCTCCTGGGCAACCGCCGGCCGGCGGTACGGGTCAACAACTGGCTGATCCTGCACGAGCTGGCGCAGGCCGGCGTCGGCCTGGCGGTGCTGCCCTGCTTCCTGGGCGACCCGGACCCGGCGCTCCGCCGCATCGGCCCGCTGCTGGACGTCGCGGCGGCCGACCAATGGCTGCTGGTCCATCAGGATCTGCGCGACCTCGCCCGCATCCGCCGCGTCATCGATGCCCTGGCCGCGCTGTTCCAGGCGCAACGGCCGCTGCTCGAGGGCGAGACGCCGCGCCTCGCAGGGGTCACTGCATCAGGGCATCGACCTCGGCCTGGCTGAACCCGGAGGCAGGCGCCTGCAGACGGCGGGTGAGCGCGTCGTCGACCGCGAGCAGCTGGGCCAAGGCGCGGCGCTGGGCGGCGTTGGCGAGGTCGGGCGCGGCCCCGGCGAACAGGGCATCGAGCCGGCTGCGGAGCTGGCCAAGCGCGTCGGGGCCGTCGGCGGTGTCGAGCTCGGCCGCCAGCACCTCTGCCATGGCCAGCAGCCGAGTTGCGGCCGCGTCGATCGGGGACGGCGCGGTCGGCGCGGCGATGGCGGCCTCGACCGCAGCGAAGGCGGCCGGCAACCGGTCGGTTGCGGCGCGGGCATCCTCCAGGCGGCCTTCGGCCAAGGCCGTCTCCGCCTCCGCCGCCAGCCGCCCCAGCGTCCCGGCGCCGGCATAGCGGGCGGCCGACTTCAAGCTGTGTGCCGCGCGGTGGGCGTCGGCGCGGTCGCCCAGATCCTGGCCCAAATCCTGGCCCAGGCGCTCGACCAGCGGCCGGGCCGCGGCGACGAACGCCGCCAGCATCTCGGCGACCGCGGCCGCGTCGTCGCCGACGATCGCGTGCAAGGCCGAGCGATCGAGCACCGCCGGATCGGCGCCCGTCGGCGCCGGTGCCGCCGGGCGGTGCGGGGCGTCGCGCGGCGCGCGCAAAGCGTCGCGCGGCGCGCGCAGGCGGCCGGCCGCCGGCAGGTGGCGCAGGATGGCCGCCTCCAGGGCCGCCTGATCGATGGGCTTGGCCAGATGGCCGTCCATGCCGGCGGCGGTGCAGACCTCGGCCATGCCGGCGCCGGCGTCGGCACTCAGCGCCAGGATCGGCAGGCGCGGCCGCTGGGACGCCTGCTCCTCGGCGCGGATGCGCCGGACCAGCTCCCAGCCGTCGATCTCGGGCATGTGGCAGTCGGTCAGCAGCAGGCCGTAGCGGCCGCGCGCCAAAGCCGCCAGCGCCTGGGCGCCGTCGACCACGAACTCGTGGGCGAACCCCATGCGTGCCAGCACCCGGCCGAGCACGTCGCGGTTGGTGGCGTTGTCCTCGGCACACAGGATCAGGGCGCCGGCCTCGCGCGCCGTGTCGGCCGACGGCGCCGCCCAGGCGCGCACGGCCGCTGCCGTGGCCGCGGGATCGGCCGCCACCGCCGGCGCGGCGCAGACCGCGGCCGGGATCGTGACGGTGAAGCACGAGCCGATGCCGACGCGGCTGGTCACCTCCAGACGGCCGCCCAACAGCTCGACCAGGCCGCGGCAGATCGACAATCCCAGGCCGGTGCCGCCATAGCGCCGCGCGGTCGAGACGTCGGCTTGGCTGAAGGGCTGGAACAGCCGGCTCAGCTGCTCGGGCGACATGCCGATGCCGCTGTCGGTGACCGCCAGGCTGAGGGCTTCGCCGTCGCGCCAGAGGTCGACCGCGACGGCTCCGCGCTCGGTGAACTTGATGGCGTTGCTGATCAGGTTCAGCAGGATCTGGCGCAGCCGCGTCGGGTCGGTCGCCACATGCTCGGGCACTGCGGGGTCGACCGACAGCGCCAGCCGCAGCCCACGCTCCTCGGCGCGCGGGCGCATCAGCGCCAGCGCGCTGTCGACGATCTCGCGCGGGCAGGTGGGCAGGATCTCGATGTCCAGCCGGCCGGCCTCGATCTTCGAGACATCCAGGATGTCGTTGATGATCGTGATCAGCGAGCGCCCGGCGTCGCGGATGGTCCGCGCCATCTCGGCCTGCTGCGGGTCGAGCGGGGTCTCGACCAGGAGGTCGGCGAGCGTGACCACGCCGTTCATGGGGGTGCGCAGCTCGTGGCTGACCGTGGCCAGGAACGCCGACTTCACGCGTGCGGCGGCCTCCATCGCGTCGTGGGCCCGTCGCAGTTCGGTGACGTCATAGATCCAGGTGACCAGGCCGGGCTGGCGCTCGAACTGGATCGGCTCGGTCGAGACCAGCGTCTGGCGCGGCTCGCCCCCGGGCCGGGCCAGCTCGACGGCCACGTCGCGGACCGGACCGCGGGCGACGATGGTGCCGAGCGTGCGCTCGAAGCCGGGCGCGTCGGCGCCCGCCCCCGGGCAGCCCAGGATCTCGATCAGCCGGCTGTTCCAGAACTGCACCCGGCCGGTCGCGTCGACGATGACCGCGCCGATCGGCGACGCTTCGAGCATCGACAGCATGGCATCCTCGGACGCCTCCAGGTCCAGCTGCGCCTGCTTGCGCTGGGTGGTGTCGTAGAACCACACCAGCGCCGCCGGGCGCTGCTCGAAGGTCAGGCGCTGCATGGTGACCAGGGCCCAGGCCGGCCGGCCATCGGCGCGCTGCAGCCGGACCTCGACCTCGCGAACATGGTCGCACGCCGCGAATTCCGCCCGCAGATGCTGGTGCTCGGCTTCGTCGGACAGGAACATGCGCTGGGCGGCGTCGGCGAAGGTCTCGCCCTGCAGCCCGCCCAGCATCTCCAGCAGCCGGCTGTTCCAGAACATGACCTGGCCGGCATCGTCCAGGATGGTGACGCCCACCGGCGACAGCTCCAGGATCTCGAGGAGGCTCTCCTCCGATGCCCAGCTGTCGCCGCTGCCCATCCCGCCTAGACCTTCACCCAGATCTCGTCGACCTCGGCGATCTCGGCCAGATCGCGCAGGCGGTTGAGGAACCGCTCGTTGACCACCATGCCCTTGCTCAGCAGGCGGACGCCGCCATTGCTGTACAGGTCGCGGGCCAGGATGGCGTCGCCCTGGATATCGCGGACCGAGCGCTTGACCATGGCGCTCTCGTCCTCCACCTCCAGCACCGGCGCCGCGCCGGCGTCGGCTGGCGCCATGGTCGCGCCCGCCCGGCGCCGCGCCGCCGCCGGCTCGTCGGCGGCAGCGCCGCCGCCGCCGACGTCGAAGTCGGCATAGGCGAGCTTGGTCTGGACCGCCGTTTCCTCGGTCAGCATGCGGGCCAGCCGATCGCGCAGCAATTGTTGGGAAATCGGCTTGACCAGGAAGCCGTTCGCGTTGAGCTGCAGCGCCTTGCCGACCAGGCTGCGGTCGGCGTGGCCGGTCAGAAGGGCCACGGGCAGGTTGCGCGGCGCGTCGGTCAGGCCCATGCGGATGGCCTTGAGCACCTGCAGGCCGTTGACCTTGGGCATGTTGAAGTCGATCAAGGCCGCGTTGAAGATCGTGGTGCGGACGCTCAGCGCCGCCATGGCATCGGCACCGTCACGGGCCTGGAAGATGCGCGGCTCGCCCATGTCGCGCAGCATCCGGATGACGACTTGCCGGGCGAATTCCTCATCATCCACCACAAGGATGGTGAGTCCGCGAAGTGTAATATTTGCCATGTCCTGTATTTTGCGGCATCCGATCGGCAGGAGCAAGCATCGGTGTACCGCTCGCATCCGCGCCAGCACGGCTCCAAGATGAGACCAGCCCGCGCAAACGCCTGCCATAAAAGCACTTTCTGATACTTTTGCATCAATTGTCAGATAACTATATCTGTTTGCGTAGTGGGCGATCACAGGCACTGAGACCGCGCATGGCGATAGCGGCGTCTACGATCGTGGATTTAATACTACCAATGCGCTGCGAGTCCTTGGGCGGCCGCCCTCGAGTGGGCGTCCGTAAAATTGGACGCAAACGGGGGTCGCATCGGCCGGACGGCTCGAATACGCTACAAATTCTACATATGGGCCGGGGAATTCGCCATATGATCTGCCGCGCCCAGTCGACCGGCGGCGGCCGGCAGCAGGTGTGGGGCGATCGGTGACCAGCGTTCGAGACATCATCGCAGCCCATATCCGATATGCGAACCGCCTTCCCGGCGGTTCGCGCGGCGACCTGCGTGGTGCCGCCCTGCGCGGCCTGAAGGTCCGCAACAGCAATCTGCGCCGGATCATCCTGGCCGGCGCCGACCTGACCCGGGCCGTGCTGGCCTCGAGCGACCTGACCGCAGCCGACCTCAGCGGCGCCATCCTGGACCATGCGGTCTTGACCGACTCGGTGCTGGACAGTGCCGACCTGCGGGGTGTGCGGTTGCGCCATGCCGACCTTGGCGGCGCCAGCCTGGTCGACGCCGACCTTCAGCCCAGTCCGCGACTGGCGGCGGCGGGCGTCGGTGCGGCCCAGGTCAACCTGGCGGGCGCCCGGCTCGATCGCGCCAACCTTGCCGGCACCAAGCTCCGGCGGGCGATCCTGGTGGAGATCTCGGCCGTCGCGGCGAACCTGCGCAACAGCGACCTGTCCGGGGCCGATCTGTCCTTCTGCAACCTGTCCGGTGCCAACCTGTCCGGTGCGCGGCTGGCGGGCGCCCAGCTGATCGGTGCCGACCTCGACCGCGCCAACCTGTCCGGTGCCGACCTGACCCAGGCAACCCTGGTCGGTGCCCGCCTCGACACCGCGACCCGCACCGGCGCCCGATTCGATGGCTGCATCGAGGGCAGCTTCCACAACTGCGCCCCGGGGTTTGCCGACATGCTGCTGCGCCACCTGCGCTGGCTGTCAGTCGACGGCCTGGAGGGGCAGCGCGGCGACTTCTCGGGCTGGGACCTCGCCGGCGCCGCCCTGGCGCGGCTCAACCTCAGCTGCGCGGACCTCAGCGGCGCCGACCTGACCCACGCCCGGCTGGCCGACGCGCGGCTGCTGGCGGCGCAACTGGCCGACGCCGACCTGCGCGGCGCCGATCTGCGCGGCGCCGACTTGCGCGGTGCCAATCTCGGCCGCGCCGACCTCCGCGATGCCGACCTGCGCGGCGCCCGTCTTGGCGACCTGCCGCTGGCTGCAGCCATCGCCGATGGGACGCGGGTCCTGCCGACCAATCTCGATGGCGTGCGGACCGAGGGCGCGCGCCTCGGCGGCACGTTGCTGGCCGATCATGCCGGGCCGCCGATCACCGCCAGCGAGCTGGCACTGCGCCTGCTGGCCGCCCCGGAGCCGGTCGCGCTCATGCGGTCGCTGGTATTGCCGAGCCTCGAAGAGGCGGCGCCGGTGATCGAGCAGGCGCTGACGACCGACGAGCTGCGGCGGGTGTTCCACGCCTGCCGGACCTTGCTGGCGGGCTCGCCCGAGGGCGCGGCGGCCCGGCTGCGCGCCATCGCCGATCGATGCGCGGCCGTCATCCATGCGCGCGAGAGCACTGGCGCTTAGCTGCAACGAATTCGTAAGGGAATTCGGGATAAGCGACAGTCATGCGCGGCCTGTTCAGATCCCCTGCTCGGGGAGGGGGTATGGGTCCGGTCCTGGCGGCCTTGCTGTCGGTCGCCGGGCCGTCGGACGCCGCGGCGCCACCTCCGCCTCTGACCGCCAGCATGGCCCGCTCGGCACCGGACATCCTGGTGGCGGTGATGCCGTTCGCTACGGCCGGGGCCGACGACGACTGGGGCACGGTCGCCGACGGCTTCACCCGCCATATCGGTGACGACCTGGCGCGGCTGCCAGGCACGCTGGTGATCTCGCCGGACTCGTCTCGGGCCGTCGGGGCGCCCGGCCTGGATGCCGTCGGCTTCGGCCGGACCCTCGGCGCCCGCTATGTCGTGGCCGGCTCGCTCGAGCCGGCGGCCGGCCAGGTTCGCGTCACGGCGGCGCTCTACGACATCGACGCCGGATCCCAGCTGTGGTCGAGCGACGACCGGGACGACCGGATGCGCCTGGGCGCGCTGGCTCAGACCTTGGCGCTCCGTGTCGCCCGCACGGCCGACGTGGCGATGTTGGACGAGGCCGCCCGGCAGTCGTTCTATGGCCATGTCACCGACGCAACGTCGGAGGATTTCAGCATCCGCGGCCTGGCGCTGCTCAACCGCAGCCTGTCCCGCGACGGGCTCGACGTCGCGCGCCGGCATTTCGTGGACGCGCTCGCGCGCGACGACGCCAATGTCGATGCCTTGACCGGGCTGGCCCACATCAACCAGCGCCTGGCCGCGACGCCGGGCTGGAGCACCGATTCGCCGGCCGACTTCGCCGAGGGCCTGCGCCTGGTCGGGCGTGCCCTGGCACTCGACCCCCACAATGGCTACGCCCATTTCGTCCGCGGCATCCTGCTGTCCGGCCGGGGCCGGATCGAGGCGGCCGACGCCGAGTTCCAGGACGCGCTGGCGGTCAACTACAGCTTCGCGCCGGCCCATGCCTTCGGCGGCTACAACCGCATGTTCCTTGGCCATGCCGAGGCAACGTTGCCGGCCGTCACGATGGCGCTGACGATCAGCCCGCGCGATCCCAATCTCAGCATCTGGTACTTCTTTGCCGGTGCCGGCGAACTGCTGCTGGGCCACGACCAGGCGGCGATCATGTGGCTGGAGAAGTCGCGGGCGGCCAACCGCGTCTACACCACGCCCTATGTCTGGCTGGCTGCGGCCTACGGCCTGACTGGCCGCAGCGACGAGGCCGCCGCCAACCTGACCGAGCTGCGGCGTCTGGCTCGGGACTTCGGCTTGGCCCGCTTCCGCGCCCAGTGGGTCGACCGTTCGGACAACGCGGTGTTCCGCGGCCAGATCGCGCGGGTGGTGGCCGGTCTCAAGGCGGGCGGAATCGCCGAGTGACCCGCGGCGGTCATGCGGGTGCCACGGCTCTGGGCTACATTGGCGCCGGCGACGGGGGGAGCCGGCGATGCGGCTTGCGCACAGGCTCCAGACCTGGGGACGGCGCGACGTGATCGTCGGGGCGGCGGCCGGTGCCGCGACCCTGGGGTTGCCCGACCGGCCGCTGCCTGACGCGGCCGGGGTGTTCCAGCTCCGGCTGATGGAGACGACCGACCTCCATGTCGCCATATATCCCTATGATTACTATCGCGACCGGCCCGACGACACGCTCGGCCTGGCCAAGACGGCGACGCTGATCGCCCAGGCGCGGGCCGAGATGCCGAACAGCCTGCTGTTCGACAATGGCGACCTGATCCAAGGCAATCCGCTCGGCGATTTCGTGGCCTATCAGCGCGGCCTGAAGGACGGTGACGTCCATCCGATCATCGGGGCGCTCAACCTTCTGGGCTATGACTGCGGCACCGTCGGCAACCACGAGTTCAACTACGGCCTGGACTTCCTGATGGCCTGCCTGGCCGGTGCCCGCTATCCGGTGGTGTCAGCCAACATCCGGACCGGCGCCGCTGCCGCCCGCCCGACCGGCGATCGGACCCTGCTCCGGCCGTGGGCGATGCTGGAGCGCATGCTGGTCGACGGCGCGGGCGTCCGGGCGCCGATCAAGATCGGGGTGATCGGTTTCGCGCCACCCCAGATCGTCGACTGGGACAGCGCCAACCTTGCGGGCAAGGTCTGGACCCGCGACATCGTCGCGACCGCATCGGCCTTCGTGCCCGAGATCCGCGAGGCCGGCGCCGACCTGGTGGTGGCCCTGTCCCATTCCGGCATCAGCACCGCCGCGCCGACCGACGGCGAGGAGAACGCCAGCTTCCACCTGTCGCGGGTGCCCGGCATCGACGCGATCTTCACCGGCCATGCGCATCAGGTGTTCCCGGGCCCGACCTTCGACCGCCTCGACGGCCTCGACCTTATCAGCGGCCGCATGAATGGCGTGCCGGCGATGATGGCCGGCTTCTGGGGCAGCCATCTCGGCATCATCGATCTGACCCTCGCCCGCGACGGCAACCGCTGGCGCGTGCTCGATGCCGCCGTGCAGCCGCGCGGCATCTTCCGGCGCGATCAGGGCCAGGTGACGGCCTTGGCCGAGCCCGAGCCGCGGCTGCTGCAGGTGCTTAAGCCCGCGCACGAGGCGACGCTCGCCTATGTCCGCCAGCCGGTCGGCCGGATCACCCGGCCGGTCAACAGCTATTTCGCGCTGATCGCGGACGACCCGTCGGTGCAGATCGTGGCCCAGGCCCAGGCCTGGTACGTGGCGCAGCTCCTGAAGGCGCCGGCCTATGCCGCCTATGCCGGCCTGCCGCTGCTCTCGGCGGCCGCCCCGTTCAAGGCCGGCGGACGCAACGGCGCCGACTACTACACCGACGTGCCGGCCGGCGACATCGCGCTGAGAAACGTCGCCGACCTCTATCTCTACCCAAACCTGCTGCGGGTGGTGGCCGTGACCGGCGCCCAGCTGCGCGAGTGGCTGGAGCGGTCGGCCGGCCAGTTCCGGCAAATCCGGCCCGACCCGTCGCCCCAGCGGCTGATCGACGACGGCTTCCCCTCCTACGACTTCGACGTGATCGCCGGCGCGACCTACCGCATCGACCTGACCCGGCCTGCCCGCTACGACATCGACGGCAAGCTGGCGGCCCCGGACGCCCACCGCATCGTCGACCTCGCGATCCAGGGTCGCCCGGTCGATCCGGCCGAGCGCGTCGTGATCGCGACCAACAGCTACCGCGCCGGCGGCGGCGGCAATTTCCCGGGCGCCGACGGCACGACCACGATCTTGGCGGCCCCCGACCTCAACCGCGACGTTCTGGTCCGCTACATCCACGAGACGGGCACAATCGATCCGCTGGCCCAGCCGGTGTGGTCGTTCGCGCCGGTGCCGGGCGCAACCTCCGTGCTGTTCGAGAGCGCGCCGGCCGCCCGCGCCGACCTCGACCGGGTGAAGCATGCGGCCTATGTCGGCCCGGCCGAGGGCGGCTTCGCGACCTACCGCATCGATCTAAGTGCGGTCTAGCCACATCCTTTTGTTGTAGGCAGCGTCCGTCACAAATCTCCGGTAGTATCGCTGGCTGCCAACCTTGGAGGAGGCAGGCCATGACCATCAAGACCATGGAGATTGCCGGCGGCGCTATTCGCAGCGTGCTTTGGCAGCAGGTGGGTACGGCGAACCGGGCCGAGCGGGCCTTTACCGCCGCCCAGTCGGCCCAGGCCGCGGCGGTCGGCACCGTGCTGGCGCAGTTCATCGCATCAGCCCGATCCAGCATCCACATGGCGATCTACGATTTTCGGCTGGACGGCGAGGCCGCCCAGGCGGTGGTGGGTGCACTCAACGAGCGGGCGCGGGCCGGCATCGACGTGCGCATCGCCTATTTCGAGGCGAAGGACCAGCCGACGCCCGAGGCCTTCACGCTCCTGGGCAGCGATCCCGCCGTGGTCAATGACGGCTTGGTGACCGGCGACGTCGGCCTGCATGGTGCGATCCGCACGCGCGGCATCACCGAGAACCCGGGTCTGCCCACCATGGTCGCGCCGCCGGTCGAAGGCGAGCCGATCACGGCGCCGCACAACCTGATGCACAGCAAGTACATCGTCCGCGACGGCCTGAGCGCCGATGCCGCGGTGCTGATGGGCTCGGCGAATTTCACCACCGATGCCTGGTCGGTGCAGGACAACAACCTCCTGGTCTTCGAAAAATGCCAGGAGCTGTCGGCCGCATACGAGACCGACTTCGGCGAGATGTGGCAATCCGGACAGATCAGCAACACCGGCAACTTCGACACGGCCGACGTCGAGGTTCGCGGCGTCGGCGTCCAGGTGATGTTCGCACCTGGCCGCGGCCGCCAGATCGGCACCGAGATCGCCGCCCGCATCGATGCTGCCCGCGACCGCCTGCTCGTGGCGTCCATGGTGATCTCGTCGGGCCCGATCCTGGGCGCCATCGCCGACCGCATGCACCGGGTCGCCGAGTTCGGCGGCCTGATCGACGGCCCGGAGATGCACATGGTGATGACGCAGTGGGGGCGCGCCACCGGCACCGGCCGGCGGGCCGGCGCCTCGGCTGCCAAGGGCAGCCAGTTCCAGGAGCTATCCCGGTTCCTGCATGTCAAGCCGTCGCTGCCCTACCAGGACAAGGGCGTGCACAACTTCATGCACAACAAGTTCGCCGTGGTCGACGACGCGGTGATCACCGGCAGCTTCAACTTCTCGACCAATGCCCAGAGCAATGCCGAGAACGTGGTGATCGTCGAAGACAAGGAACTGGCGGACGCCTATGCCGACTACGCGCGGGCACTGTTCGCGGCCTACCCGGAGATGGGCCCGCCGTAGCCGCGGCGGCGGGAGGGGGCGGCGGGGCGCGGCGATTGATTCCGTCATCGCCGCGCCCTATGTCCGGGTGGTCCTTCGTTTGCCCGCACGGACCCGATGCCCGCCTTCCTCCTCGTGCTGCTGCTGCAGATCGCCCTGGTGATCCATGTGATCCGGACCGGGCGATCGCAGATCTGGATCTATGTCATCGTGTTCCTGCCGGCGGTCGGCTGCGTGGCCTACGCCCTTGCCGAGCTGCTGCCCGAGCTGTGGCGCTCGCGCACGGGACGCGGCCTCGAGGCCGGCGCCCGCCGGATGATCGATCCCGGCCGCGCGCTGCGCGAGGCGGAGCGCGCGTTGGCGGTGGCCGACACCGTCGACAACCGCCGGCACTACGCCATGGCGCTGTTGGAGCGCGGCCGGGCGCAAGAGGCGCTGGCGTTGATGGAGCGCTGCGCGGTCGGGATCCATGCCGACGACGAGGGACTGCTGGTCGATTTGGCCCGCGCGGCCGTTGCCGCCGGCGATCCGGCCCGCGCCTTGGCGGCGCTCGACCGAACGACCGTGCGCAGCGCCGAGGCGGCGCTGTTGCGGGCCCGCGTGCTGGAAGCGCTGGGCCGCGACGACGACGCGGCCGCCGTGTACCGCGCTCTGCTCGGCACCTTCCCCGGCGAGGAGGCGCGCTGCCGTTATGCCCTGCTGCTGGAGCGCCGCGGCGATGAAGCGGCGGCGCGGGCCCTGTTCACCGAAGTGGTGGCGCGCCAGCGCCACGAGCCGCGCTACTACCGCCGCCGCCAACAGGAATGGATCGACCTGGCGCGGGGGCGGGTGGGGGCGTAACGGTCGGGCCTACACATTGAACCGGAAGTGGAAGATGTCGCCGTCCTTGACGACATAGTCCTTGCCTTCCTGGCGCAGCTTGCCGGCGTCGCGGGCGCCTTGCTCGCCGTTGCAGGCGATGAAGTCGTCATAGGCGATGGTCTCGGCGCGGATGAAGCCGCGCTCGAAGTCGGTGTGGATGACCCCGGCCGCTTCTGGCGCCCGCGCGCCGGCGCGCACCGTCCAGGCCCGCGCCTCCTTGGGGCCGACGGTAAAGAACGTCAGCAAGCCGAGCAGGCCGTAGCCGGCGCGGATGACCCGGGCCAGGCCGGTCTCCTGGAGGCCGAGGGCCTCCAGATATTCGCGCTTCTCGTCCTCGGTCTCCAGCGCGGCGACCTCGGCCTCGATCGCGGCGGCGATGGTCACCGACGCCGCACCTTCGGCGGCGGCGCGCTCGGCGACCCGGGCCGACAGGGCGTTGCCGGTGGCGGCCTCAGCCTCGTCGACATTGCAGACATACAGCACGGGCTTCGACGTCAGGAGCTGCAGGCCCCGGACCAGCGGCGCCTGCTCCTCGGTCATCGGCACGCTGCGCGCCGGCCGGCCGTCGCGCAGGGCCGCCAGCAGCGCCGGTAGCAGGTCGGCCAAGGCCGCGGCCTCCTTGTCGCCGCCGCGGACGCGCTTGGTGATCGCCGTCTCGCGCCGTTCCAGGCTTTCCAGATCCGCCAGCATCAGCTCGGTCTCGACCGTCTCGGCATCGCGCAGCGGGTCGACCGAGCCCTCGACGTGGGTGACGTCGCCGCCGGTGAAGCAGCGCAGCACATGGACGATGGCGTCGGTTTCCCGGATGTTGGCCAGGAACTGGTTGCCCAGGCCCTCGCCCTTGGAGGCGCCGCGCACCAGCCCGGCGATGTCCACGAACTCCAGCTGCGTGGGAATGATCTTGGCCGACTTGCCGATCGCCGCGATGCGGTCGAGCCGGTCGTCGGGCACCGCGACCCGGCCGACATTGGGCTCGATGGTGCAGAACGGATAGTTGGCGGCCTGGGCCGCCGCGGTTGCGGTCAGCGCATTGAACAGGGTCGACTTGCCGACATTGGGCAGGCCGACAATTCCACAGTTGAAGCCCATGGGCGGCAGGGTCGCGACTGGTTGGGGGCGAAGCCGCGCACCATGGGGCGGCCCCGGCGATCCGTCAACCGCGAGGGGCGTCGCGGGGCGTTCGGGCCGATCGGGCCCTCAGCCGGCGGGCGCGGTATCCTTGGCCGGCGGGGCGTGGCGCGCCCGCTGCTCGTCGAGCCCGCGCTTGCGGGCGACCTCGTGCATGATGTTGGCGAGGTCGGGATGGTCGGCCATCAGCCGGTGAAAATGGTCGGTGCGCAGCTTCAAGAGCTGGCAGAAGGTGCGGGCGACGACGTCGGCGGTGCGCGGCTGGTTGCTGATCAGCGCCAGCTCGCCAAAGAAATCGCCGCTGGCCAGATGGATGCGGCGGTTGGGCAGCACGACTTCGACTTCGCCGTCGACGATGAAGAACATGCCGTCGGCCGGGTCGTTCTTGATCACGATCGCCTCGCCCGAGTTGGCCGAACGGCTCTCCAGCAGGCCGACGATCTCGGCGATGCGGATGGCGGGCAGCCGCTCGAAGAACGGCACCTTGGCGACCAGCGTCCAGGTCACCACGAAGTTGCGCCGGCGCATCTCCTCGGCGAAGCCGGTGGCCAGGATGCCGGCGGGCAGCGCGAACATGCCCATGCCCACCACCACCGCGATGCCGCCCAGCACCTTGCCCGCCGGCGTCACCGGCACCACGTCGCCATAGCCCACCGTGGAGAGGGTCACGATGCCCCACCACATCGCCGACATGACGCTGCCGAAATGCTCGGGCTGGGCGTCCTTCTCCAGGAGGTAGCCGCCGGCCGACAGCAGGACCAGCACGATCACCATCAGGGTCGCCGCCGCCAGCAGCGGCTTGCGCTCATTGTTGACGACCTGGCCCAGGGTCTCGAATGCCGAGAAATAGCGCAGCAGCTTGAGCAGCCGGAGGCAGCGCAGCAGCAGCAGCGTCCCCGCCGGGATCGCCACCAGCTGGGCGGCCGCCAGCGGCACGAAGGCGCCGAGGTCGATGATCGCCATGGCCGAGGCCATGTAGCGCAGGCGGCCCCGCCAGCCGCGCTGGTAGCGCATGTGCCGGTGGAACGGCGCGACCCAGACGCGCAGGCCATATTCGACGGCGAAGATCACCGTGCACAGCCACTCCAGGCCGGTCAGCAGCGGCTGCCACGGCTCGATCCCGGGCTCGGTCGAGGCGATCGCCACCCCCGTGGCAAGCAGGATGACCAGCCCCAGGAAGCTGTCGAACCAGTGACCCAGGCGGGCGCCATGGCGGCCGCCCTCGACGATCTCGTAGACGCGGCGGGCAAGATCGGGGGACACGATGGCGAACATGGTAGCGCACGCCCCCGACAAGGGCGCATCCTTTTTGCGACACGAGGCTACAGGGGTGTGCCGATGATCCCGGTCGATCTCACCGATGCGGCGGTTGCCAAGGCGCTGATCCGGGTCTTCGTGCCGGCCGACCGGCTCGACCCGACAATCCGCTTCTATCAGGCGCTGTTCGGGGCGCCACCCTGGCTGCGCTTCAAGTACGAGGCGGCGGGGCTGGAGCTGGCGGCGGTCGGCGGCGTGCTGGTGCTGGCGGGCGATGCCGACCAGCTGGCGCCGTTCCGCACCACCGTCGCGACGTTCGTCGTGCGCTCGATCCAGACCACCTGGAGCTTGCTCGAGGCGGCCGGCGCCAAGATCGTCCAGCCGCCGCAAGCGGTGCCGATCGGCTTCATCATGCGGGCCATGCACCCCGACGGCATGCAGATCGAATATATGGAGCTGACCGGCGTCACGACACCCGCGGCGTGACGGCCCCCGGCGCCGCCCGGCGCGGCGTTACCGCGCGTCGCCCGGCGCGGCCTCGCGGGCCGGTGCGTCCAGGGGGTAGGCGCCGACCAGCAGCATGTCGACGGTATGGCCGTCGCGGGCCAGCGGCAGGACCAGCCGCTCCCAGGTGACCAGGCGCGTGCCGTGCGGCTCGCCGTCAGGCAGCAGCCAGTCGAAGCGCGCCGTATAGCGTCGCGCGGTCGGCGACCGGGTCGCCCGCGCCGTCTCATATTCGTGGCGCAGCAGGTCGCGATATTCGGGCGGCAGGACGTCGATCGGCCGTCCGGTCATCTCGCAGCCGAACTCGGCCACGAACTGCGTGCCATAGAGCCGGTAGCGGAAGCCGCCGCCCTCGTCGACGTCGATCAGCAGCAGGTTGCCCAGCCACTCCTTCATCTCCAAGGGATCGATGGCGGCGCGCGACGGCAGCGCCGGCTCCGGCGCGCGCGCCCGCCAGTAGGCGTGCAGCCGATGCAGCTTGGGGTGGCTCAGGGAGTCGATCTCGATCATGGCCGTGGGTTTGGCTGGTGGCGGCCCAGCATCATCCGCAGCCGTTAAGAATTCGGTAAGACTCTCGATGCCGTCACGACCAGGGCCGCGGCGTCGGGTTGGCCCGCAGCCGACCGCAGCCAGGCCGGGCGCCCGTTGCGGTCGAACAAGCTGTCGCCCGGATCGATGGTCACGGTCTCCTCCGCCGCGCCGCGGGCCAGCACCAGGCTGCCGCCGGCGGCGTGGATCGCCACGAGCGGCGCCGGCGGCAGCGCCAGCGGGGCCGGACCGACCCTGAGCAGGGCAACCTCGGCGCGGGCGCGGGCGCGGTCGACGATGACGTTGAGCACCCGCACCGGGCCGCCGCCCGGAAGGCCCGCCTCGACCGGGTCGTCACCCGAGAAGTCGGCGCGGGCGAAGCACTCGGCCAGCCGCACGGTGCGCCCGGGCAGGACCAGGTCGAGCTCCGCGGCGTCCAACAGGACCAGAGTGCGATCGCAGCCGGGAAAGGCCGAGAACGGGCCGCCGGCGGCGATCAGCGCGCGGCTCAGCCGCCAGGCGAAGCCGGCCCCGGCGTCGCCGGGGGCCGGATCGACGAAGATCTCTTCGGTGACGCCGCGGCCGTTGCGCCAGGGCATCTCGCGATAGTCGTTGGCGCGGACCACGGAAATGGCGTCAAGCATGGCATCAAGCACTGGCAGCCTCGGCAGGTCTCACAGGCAGAACGGCAGTCATCAGCCGAGCGTTGCCCAGGGGCCACGCCAAAACGAAAAATCCGTCATGCAGTTTTCATCCAAGCGCAAGAATCGATATGATAAGCCATGCGCATGTTCGGCACGCGCACCCGCCCAGTGAAGCTTGTCAGGCTGTGGTTTGCCGGCCTGAAGGAGCTGGCGCGCGACGCGTCGGACAAGCGCCGGTTCAAGGGATGGCATCGCGAACGCCAGCGGCGGCGCGGCCGCTGACGGGTCCGTGGCGACGTCGTCGTCACGGGTGGCAATAACGGGTCGGGGCCGCTGTCAGATGCTGCGGTCGACCTTGCGGCGGGCGAGGCCCGGCGCCGGCATCGACAGGGCAGTGCCGTCGGACTTGGCGTAGCCGCGGTCGCCGCGGTCGCTGGCCGTGTCGGGCAGCGCGCCTTCCGCGTCGAGCGCCGCCAGGGCCAGGATCGACAGCAGCGACAGGGTCGGACCGGTCGACGTGTCGCCCGCGGATGCGATCCCGCCCATCGTGCCGCCCCGCGACAGCGACGCGGCGCTGATGTTCGGCGGCCCGGCATAGCCCACGGGGGCACCGTTGGCGAGGCCGGCGAAGTCGGCGCGCTTCTTCTCGATCGACTTGGAGAAGTTGCCGTAGATCTCGGATACCGTCCGCGCCCGTCCGGTGCCGCGGTCGTAGAACACGGTCGGGTTGGCGGCCGCGGCGTCCGGCAGCAGCTGGGCGGCGGGGGCCGCGGCGTTCTTCTCGATCGCCTTCAGGAACCGCGAGGCACCAGCCGCCCCCAGGAAATGCGCCAGGTACAGCTCGGTCGAGCCGACCCGGTGGCCCAGGTTCTCCTCCAGCGTCTCCTTGTTCGACAGGGCGAACTCGGCGCCGATCACGGCCGAGACCCGCGGGTCCTTGCGCAGGTCCAGGATCTCGCGGCGCACCGCCGGGTCGGCGACGCTGTAGCCGCCGCGGCCGTCGGGCTGGATCTGGCGCGCCAAGTCGCCCAGGCCATGCTTGGCGCCATGCTGGTAGACCATCGACAGCCACGTGCTGTCGAGGAACTGGTAGAGGCCGGTCGCGCTGCTGGTGCCGGCCTTGGCCTGCGGCTGGAAGCTGGACTCCTGCGCCGCCTGGGCCATCAGATAGCCGAAGTCGACACCGGTGTTCATCGACGCCGTCCGGATGCCGCTCAGCACGTCCTGGTCGATGACGTAGCCGGTTGCCTTGACCTTGCCAGGGCCGTCGAATCCGGAGAAAGGAAGGCTCATGTGGCTCTCTGACTTGCTGTTTTCGCAACGGCCCCTGGGACCTGGACGGCAGGCCCGGGCGTCATTCTGCGCGACGTTGGTTAAAACTTCAGTAACATCTTGGCCGCCGATCGCCCCGGCCGCCGGGGCCGGTCCATGCCGCCGCGACGCCTGACCCAGGCGGTTGCGGCCGCCATCCGCGGGGCCGACAAACGCTATTTCTTCGAGGACTACACGGCCCAGGCCGACGCCGTGTTCCGGGCGCTGCGCGAGGCCGGCTACGCCGTGGTCCCGGTCGAGCCGACGCCGGAGATGCTGGAGGCGGCCAAGAACGGCCTGAGATTCGGCCAGCAGCGGCCGGGCGACCTGGTCAAGGCGATCTGGACCAGCATGGTGCAGGCCGGTAGCTAAGCTAACGACAGAGGAACGCGGCGACGCCGTCGTCAGCGGCGTGCAGCGCCACGGCGCGGCCGAAGCCGCGGCAATAGGCACGGGCCGCCTCGGTGGCGGCGGCGAGGCTGCTGTCGCGGTAGCTGTAGGTCACGCCGGCCGGGGTGGCGCTCAGCAGCTCCGGGCTGCCGCTGCTGCAGCCCAGGGCCGCCAGCGCCAGCACCAGGGCGCCGCGGGCGGGCAAGCGTGGCATCGAGGTTCTCCAGGTCGGGATGGCCAGGTCGGGATGGCCGGTCCAAACGCGCCGCGCGCTGGCCTCGTTGCGCCCGCGTCAGGCCAATCGGTCAGCGCGTGGGCAGCGGCCGGCCTTCGCGCAGCATCAGTTGGATCGTCGGCAGCTTGCCGAGATCGAAGGTCGGCTTGGTCGCCTTGACGCCGCCGGTGCGCGCCAGACTGTCCTCCGAGCGGTGCAGGATCTCGGTCACCAGCTCGACCACGTTCTTGTCGGCGTATTTGATGTTGCTCAGCAACTGCTGGGCCTCTTCTAGGGTCATGCGCTTGGCCTTGACCTCGGCCGCCAGCTTGGGATGGGCGTCCTTGACCGACAGCAGGTCGCACACGCACAGGCCGACGCGGTTGGGAATGCGCGTCAGGATCACGTAGGTGTCGATGAAGGACAGCCCGAACAGCAGCTTGCGCAGGCATTCGGCGCGGCCCGCCTGGACCGCCGCGTGGATCGCCAGGTTGCCGCGGGCATCCTGCTGCAGCAGCAGCGACAAGGCCGGATTGCCTGGCGACGGCGAGGCCTTGTCGACGGTCAGCGGCTCGCGGTCGGTACCGCCGCGGCTGTTGCGCCGGACCAGGATCAGCTCCTCGTTGCGCAAGGCCGACATGACCGCCGAGATGTAAGTGGGGTGGTCGCTCTGGATGGCCTTGAACAGGAGGTTCTGGAATACCCGATTGCGCCGGCTGAGCCGCCGATAGGTCAGGATCTGCTGGTTGGCCTTGGCCAGCTGAAGGTCGCTGACTGCGGCCTCCGCCGTCGCGTCCTCCACCACCTTCTGCAAGAGGTTGAGACTCTCGTCGAGCAGGTCCCGGTCGGGCGTTTCGACAATGCGCATCAGCGCCGTTTCCTGCCGCCGCCCGCCGGCATAGTCGAACAGCGCGCGGGCGAGGTTGGCGCGGTCGCTCCGCTCGGACTTGGTCGACGTGGCGAAGGCCAGGAGGTGGCGTGTCAGCTTGCCGTCGTTGTCGGCGAGGTCCGAGTTGAGCACCCCCACCACCAGCTCGGCGCGCAGCTCGGGATTGGTCAGAACATGCTCGGGCAGCGACGCTTCGAGGTCGTCGATGGTGACGGTCTTGGCCTGCAACAGACTGTTGACCGACTGCCACTTCGCGGTCGGGATCAGCAGCCGCGCGAACGGGCTCTCGTCGTTGGCGTTCTTGCGGCTGAAGTCGATGTCGAGCCCGACCAGGATGCGCGCGATCTCGAGGGAGTCGTCGTCCTCCTGGGCACGCAGGTTGTCGGCCAGGTAATGCCAGAGATCGTTGCCGTCGTGATCGGCATGGTGCAGGAAGGCTTCGACTGACTCGCGATAGGTCGTCTCGGCGAAGCCTTGGCAGACCCGGGCGATGCCCAGCGCCATGTCGATCTGGCCGGCGGCCAGCTGGTACTGCAGAAAATTCTCGCCGCGCCGGCCGCGGGTCGAGAACAGCTTCTCCTGGCTCGCGTCCAGCCGGAACCACTCGCGCAGGAAGCTCTCCAAGCGGTCGGTGCGCCGAGCGAAGCGAGTGCGCACCTCCTTGTCGAGCGCCACCAGCTCGGGACTGGGCTGGTATCCCGACTTGGTCGGTGCCGGCTCAAGGCCGGAGCCGTCGCTCAATGGCAAAGCGCTCAGGGCAGACTCCCGTCCTGCTCGGGAGGGCATTTGGGCACCAAGCCCCCGTGCCGATCAACCCTCGTACGCGTCAAATCGCTAAAAATCGGTTGTCCGATCCCCGGCTCTGGCGGGGTTCCGTCGATCTGCCAGAGCACTTAGGATGTCTAGCGTAGGCGTCGACCCCTAGGCCGTGCTCGCCGCCGTCGACCGGCCCTCGCCGACGCCGTAGGCCAGGTAGTGCTTGAGCGGGTCGATCTTGGCCGCCGCGACATCGGGATTGAGGCGCTGATAGCCGGTGACGCTGAACCCGGCGCTGGGGTCGCGGCCTTCCGTCCAACCGCCCATGGCGAAATGCAGCAGTGGGTTGACCCCCGCCGCGGCAACGTCGGGATTGTGGGCCAGGTAATAGGCGGTATTGAAGAGCTGGTTGGGATTGCGGCCCTCGCGCCAGCCATAGATCAGGAAATGGCGCTCGGGGTCGACGCCGGTGGCCGCGACGTCCGGGTTGTTGCGCAGGTAGTAGGCCGCGTCGAAGTCGAGCGCATCGACGGTCTCGGGCACCACCACCGTGGCCGGCGGCGAGAGGGTGGGGGCGCTGCCGTCGTCCTGGGCGATCCAGCCCTTGATCTTGGCGATCGCGGCATCGGTCATGCGCGCGAACAGGCCGGTGCCGCCATTGGCGGTCGAGTCGACCCCGACCACGTAGCGGCTGCCGTCCGACGCGCGCACGAAGGCCGGCCCGCCACTCGAGCCGGAGCCCAGCACCGGCCCGTCCAACAGCGCCAGGCTGCTGCGGGGGTCGACCTGAACGGTCGCGGCCTGCTCCACCTGGACCCCCTGGCCGGCCGCGTCGGGATATCCGGCCACGGTCGCAGGGCCGCCCTGGAAGGTCGACAGCAGGCCCATGGTCTGGGCGCCGGTGATCGGCTGGGCCAGATGCAGGATCGCATAGTCCTGGGGCACCTGGCTGTCGGCGATGCCCGATCCGGTCTCGGTGATCGGATTGACATGCACGGCGGTCACCGTAGCCACGCCGAGCGGCGCGCTGCCGTTGTAGCCGGCGGCGACCCTGAGGTTGCTGAGGAGGTTGCCGCTGCCGTCGGTGACGACATGGGCGGCGGTCAGGATCTCGTCGGGGGTCAATAGGACCCCCGTCCCATGTCCGGTGGCGGACATGACGAGCGCGACGGCAGTGTCGGACATCCACCCGGACCCTTGCTGTGCGGTTGACGCGTTTTTGCGCGTCAGAGCGTTCCTGTCAATACCTTCGGCGTCAACCGGGACGGGTCTCCAGCACCAGCAGGACGACCGCTGCGGCGATGGCGACCATCAAGGCCAGCCACGCATAGTGCAGCACCGGATCCGCGGGATAGCCGATGAAGCGCAGGAAGTCACGGCGCTTCAGCCGGCGCGCGACGGCCAGCGCCCGCTCGGCCTCCAAGGTCGAGATCCAGCGGAACCAGCCTCGATCGATGGCCGGCATGCGGTCGGCATGGTCCGCCAGGCGGCGACGCAGTTGGGCTGCGGCGTCGTCGACGTCCCGCATGCGGCCAGCCCGCACCAGATCGATCAGCACACGCCGGACGATTTCACGGACCTGCGCCCGATCGGCGGCGATGCCACGCCTGCGCACCATGCGATGGTGATCGCACACCGCACCGCCCATGAAAAGCCTGACAGGCCCCGCTTGGCCTCAGGCGCATGGCGTAGCGCCGCGCATCACAGGGACGTCAAAGATGGACGGCGCCGTGCGCGGTCGTGGCGCGCGTCCCGAACAGCAGGGTGGTCATGCGCGAGGGTGCGTCCCAATATTCGGCGTCCTGGGGTGTCACCTCGATCAGGGCCATGTCGGCCTCGTCCAGCCCCTTGGGGAACCAGCGCGCCAGCGCAGGCCGCCAGCGCTGGGCCAGGACGGTCCGGTCGGAGACCAGCCGCGAGGTTCCGGCGATCGAGACATAGATCTGCCGGACCGGGTCGGCAAAGGCGACATTGACCGCCGGCTGCCGCTCGAACTCGGCGACCTTGCCCGATGCGCCGACCGTGAACAGCCAGATCCGGCCATCGTCGTCGATGTTGCCGCCGGCCGCCATCGGACGGCTGTGCAGGCGGCCATCGGCGCCGGTCGTGGTCAGCATACCGATCTCGATCGTGCGCATGACCGCAACCACGCGTTCGAGCGTCAGTTGGTCGGCGGGCCTTTGATCCATCGGGGCTCCTCGACATCGGTGATGCCGGGTCAACGGCATCGCCGCGACGGCCGTTCCGCTTGCCAGCCGGACCGGAGCCGGCTACGAGCCCGCGCCATGTCCCGCGATCCGCGCATCGTCGAACGCTGGCTGGCCGTGGCCGCCGAGGCGCACCGGGCCGGGCGGCTCGATGCCGCGAGCCGGCGCTATGATCGGGTGCTGCGGACGCTGCCGGTCCATCCCGACGCCCTGCATCTGAAGGGCCTGGCGCTGTATCAGCAGGGCCAGGCCGCCGCGGCGCTGGCGCTGATCGACCAGGCGCTGGCGGTGGCCGGCGACCGGGCCGACATCCACGCCAACCGGGCGCTGGTGCTGCAGGCGCTGGACGACGCGGCCGCGGCGCGCGCGGCGTTCGAGACGGCCCTGCGGCTGGCTCCCGACGATCCGTCCTTCGCCTTGCGCCTGGCGCGCTTCGACGCCCACCACGGGCGCCACGAACTGGCGCTGGCTACGCTGCGGCGAGCGGCCGGGCAGGCGCCGGAGCGCGCCGAGATCTGGACGGCGCTGGCCGCGGCCGCGCGCGTGGCCGGCCCGGCTGACGAGGCGGTCGCGGCGGCGCAGCGGGCCGTGGCCCTGGCGCCCGGCAGCCCGGCCGCCCTGTCCGAGCTGGCGCAGGCCGTGGGCCTCGCCGGGCAGCCCGAGGACGCGGTCGCCACCTACCGGGCGGCGCTGGCGGCGGGCGCGGATGCGCCGACGCTGTGGAACAACCTGGGCAACTGCCTGCGCGAGCTGGGCGACCTGGACGCCGCCATCGCCAGCTTCGAGGCCTGCCTGGCGCGCGCACCGGACCATGCCGCCGCCCGGGCCACGCTCGGCACCTGCCTGCTGATGCGGGGCGATCCCCGGGGCTGGGCGGCCTACGAGGCGCGCCTGGCGCTGCCGGGGCAGCCGGCGCCGGTGGCGCCGCGCTGGGACGGCGCGCCGCTGGCGGGCACGCTCCTGGTCCGCGCCGAGCAGGGGCTGGGCGACGTGCTGCAGTTCGTCCGCTTCTTGCCGCTGGCCCGGGCCCGGGTCGGCCGGCTGGCGCTGGCGGTGCCCCCCGTGCTGGCGGCGCTGCTGGCCGGCCTCGACGGCGTCGATGCACTGGTTCCGTACGGTGCCGCGGTCGCGCCGCCCGATGCCGAGGCGGCGTTGCTCAGCCTGCCCGGTTGCCTCGGCATTGATCCGTGGGCACCGCCGGCACCGGTTCCGTATCTGGCGGCCGATCCACAGCGCCTGAGGCGCTGGGCGGCCTGGCTGGACGACGCGGCGCCGGCCGGCTTGCGGGTCGGGGTCGCCTGGCAGGGGTCGGTTGGCGGCGCCGTCGACCGCGGCCGCTCGATCCCGGCGGCGGCGCTGCTGCCGCTGGCCGCCATCCCCGGCGTGCGCCTGGTCGCGCTGCAGCGCGGACCCGGGCTGGAGCAGGCGGCGGCGCTGCCGCCCGGCAGCCTGGCGGTGCCGGGACCGGAGTTCGACGGCGACGGCGCCTTCCTGGACAGCGCGGCGCTGCTGCAGGCGCTCGACCTCCTGGTCGCGCCTGATACCGCGATCGGGCACCTGGCCGGGGCCCTGGGCCGCCCGGCCTGGATCGCGCTCAAGCCGGCGCCGCATTGGCCGTGGCGCCTGGCCGGCGACCGCACGCCCTGGTACCCGACCCTGCGCCTCTATCGCCGCGCCGCGGCCGAGCCCGACTGGGGCCCGGTGGTGGCCCGAATGGCGGCTGATTTGGCGGCGCTGGCCGCTGGTTGATTCAACCAATCAAGATTGACCGGCCCTTCGAGCGCCCCGGATCCTGGCTCCGGCAGCACGGACGGGAGCCTTGCCATGCTTGCGGACATCTGGTCGGCCTGCGGCGGCGCGGCCGCTCACCTGGACTTGGTCGAGATCGGCGGCGCTGGCGACCTGCCGTCGGTTTTTCCGGTCGGCGAGCTGGCCACCGCCGCGATCGGCGCCGCCGGCTTGGCCGTGGCCGAGCTGGTCGCGGTGGCGGGTGGCGGCCGGCGGCGCGTCCGGGTCGATCGCCGGCTCGCCGCGATCTGGTTCGGTACGATGCTGCGGCCGGAGGGCTGGTCGCCGCCGCCGGCGTGGGACCCGATCGCCGGCGACTACCGGGCCGCCGACGGCTGGATCCGGCTGCACACCAACGCGCCGCATCACCGCGCGGCGGCGCTGGCCGTGCTCGGTGTCGCGGCCGACCGGGCGGCGGTCGCCGCGGCCGTCGCGGGCTGGCGGGCCGAGGATCTGGAAACCGCCGTGGTGGCGCACGGCGGCTGCGCCGGCGCGATGCGTTCGGCCGAGGCCTGGGCCGCCCATCCCCAGGGTCGGGCGATCGCGGCCGAGCCGCTGATTCACCGCAGCCATGGCCCGTCGGCGCCCGCACCAGGCTGGGCGTTGCCGTCGGCGCGGCCGCTTCGGGGCATCCGGGTCCTGGACCTGACCCGGGTGCTGGCCGGTTCCGTCGCGACCCGCTTCCTGGCCGGGTACGGCGCCGACGTCCTGCGCATCGACCCGCCCGAATGGGATGAGCCGGCCCTGGTGCCCGAGATGACCTTGGGCAAGCGCTGCGCCAGGCTGGACCTGCGGCAGCCCACCGGTCGCGGCGTCTTCGAGCGGCTGCTGAGCGCGGCCGACGTGCTGGTCCACGGCTACCGCTCCGACGCCCTGGCCGGGCTGGGCTTCGGGCCAGAACGCCGGCGCGCCCTCAATCCCGGCCTGGTCGACGTGGCGCTGGATGCTTATGGCTGGACCGGCCCGTGGGCGGCGCGGCGCGGCTTCGACAGCATCGTGCAGATGAGCGCCGGGATCGCCGAGGCGGGCATGCGGCGGCTCGAACGCGACCGGCCGACGCCGCTGCCGGTCCAAGCCCTCGACCATGCCACCGGCTACCTGATGGCGGCCGCGGTCGTGCGCGGCCTGGCCGAGCGCCTGGCCACCGGCGCCGGCAGCACGGCGCGGCTGTCGCTTGCCCGCACGGCCGCGCTGCTGGCCAGCCGTCCGGCGCCGGCCGACCCGCAGCCGCTGGTGCCGGAG
>CAZEFK010000035.1:0-41041 GCA_964511405.1 uncultured Comamonadaceae bacterium
CGGCCGAGGGTCAGATCGGCGTCGGTCACCGTCGGCTCGCTGCCGCCGCGGCCGTAGCACGCCGGACCGGGATCGGCGCCGGCGCTCGCCGGTCCCACCGCGATCCGGCCGAGACTGTCGGTGTCGGCGATCGACCCGCCGCCGGCGCCGATCTCGACCATCTCGATCACCGGGATGCGCAGCGGCAGGCCGCTGCCCTTCAGGAACCGGGCGGCGCGGTCGACCTCGAAGCTGCGCGAGGCCTGCGGCCGGCCGGCCTCGATCAGGCAGACCTTGGCCGTGGTGCCGCCCATGTCGAAGGACAGGACCCGATCCTCGCCGGCCGTGCGGGCGAGCGTCGCGGCCAGGATGGCGCCCCCGGCGGGTCCGGATTCGACCAGCCGGATCGGGAAGCGCACGGCCGTCGCCAGGGTGGTGATGCCCCCGCCCGAGGTCATCAGATAGACCGGACAGGCGACCCCGCGCGCCGCCAGCGCCTGCCCCAGGCGGGTCAGGTAGCCCGCCATCAGCGGCTGGACATAGGCATTGGCGACCGTGGTCGAGGTCCGCTCATATTCGCGGATCTCCGGGCAGACCTCCGACGACAGGCTGATCGCCAGGCCGGGCAGCCGGCGGCCCAGGCGCTCGGCGGCGCGCCGCTCGTGGTCGGGGTTGGCGTAGCTGTGCAGGAAGGCGATCGCCAGGCTCTCGACACCGGCCTCCGCCAACGCCGGGACCAGGGCGTCGAGCGCGGCCTCGTCCAGCGGCCGCAGCACCTGGCCGCGGGCGTCCATGCGCTCGGGCACGGTCAGGCGCAGGTGGCGGGGCACCAGCGGCTTGGGCTTCTCGATCTGCAGGTCGTACTGGTCGTAGCGGCTCTCGTCGGCGATCGCCAGCACGTCGCGGAAGCCGTCGGTCGCCAGCAGCGCCGTGCGCGCCCCGCGGCGCTCGATGATCGCGTTGGTGGCCAGCGTCGTGCCGTGGATCAGCACCGTCAGGTCGCGGGGGGCGAGGCCCGCGCGGTCGAGGGCCACGCCGATGCCGTCGATGACGCCCTGCTCGGGTGCGGCCGGCGTGGTCAGGACCTTGGCGGTCCAGCGCCGGCCGGCCGCCTCCACCACCACGTCGGTAAAGGTGCCGCCGATATCGACCGCCAGCCGCGCCATGCGCCCTCCGCTTCGCTCAAGATCTTGAGCAATAGCCGGGCGGCCGGGCCGGGTCTACACGCCGCAGAGGCGGGCCGCGCGCAGCAGCAGGAAGGCCGTGCCGCCATGAACGATGCGACCGTCCTCGACCGCGCGCACCGCCTCGGCCAGCGGCATGCGCACGATCTCGATGATCTCGTCGGGGTCGGGCCGGATCGGATGCTGGCGCAGTGACCGGGCGATGAACAGCGTGGCGTTGGCGCTGACCACGGTGGTCAGGTAGTCGAGCCGGCCGAGAGTGAGCCAGTCGCCCGCCGACAGCCCGGCCTCCTCCATCAGCTCGCGCTGGGCGCTCTCCAGCGCCGTCTCACCCGGCTCGCAGCCGCCGCTGAAGGCCTCCAACGACAGCCGGCCCAGGCCATACTTGTACTCGCGGCCGAGCACCACGGTGCCGTCGTCGTCGAGCGCCAGCACGGTGACGCCGGGCTGAACCGTGACCACGCCGAAGATGCCGGGCGTGCCGGACGGGCGGATCACCTGGTCCTCGCGCACCGCGATCCACGGGTTGCGGTAGATCTCGCGGCTGCCGACCCGGCGGAACGGGTTGTCGTCGCGCTGGCTCATACTGTCTCCCCGGTCAGGCGGCGGCCGCCACCGTGGCAGCCAGCCGCGTCCGGATCCATGCGGTCAAGGCTCGCGCCCGGGCATCGGGCTCGCCGCGGGTCACGACCGCATAGCGATAGCGGACCGGGACGGGGGCCGTCGCGCGGGCCAGGCGCACCAGGCGGCCGGCAGCCAGGTCGTCCGCTGCCAGCACCTGCCGCGCCAGGGCGATGCCCAGGCCGTCGACGGCCGCCTGCAGCGCCAGGTGGGCCTGGCTGACCGTGATCGCCGGTCCGTCGGGCAGCCGGACGGCGGCCGCCTCGGCCCAGTCGCGCCACCGGCAGCCGCCGGCATCCACCTCGGCCACCGAATCGACCAGCCGCGGCAGGCCGGCCCAGCCCGTCACCGCCGCAATCTCCGGACGGGCGGCCAGGAATCCCGGGCTGCACACCGGGAACACCGAATCGCCGCCGACCACGGCGCTGCGCAGCCCCGTGTAGCGCCCGGGACCGAAGCGCAGCCCGACATCGGCGTCGACGCCGATCTCCAGCAGCCGGTCCTCGGCCAGCACGACGACGGACAAGGGCGGGCGCAGCGCCGCCAGGTCGCCCAGCCGCGGCATCAGCCAGCGCGCCGCCAGCGACGGCGGCAAGGTCAGCCGCAGCGGCCGCGCGGCCGCGCCGATCGCGGCCAGCCCGGCCGCGATCTGCCCGAACCCGCCGCGGACTGATTCGGACAGACGCTCGCCCTCGGCGGTCAGCGCCAGCGCCCGGGTCAGGCGCCGGAACAGCGGCGCGCCGACCGCCGCCTCCAGCGCCTTGATGCGCTGGCTGACCGCGCCCTGCGTCAGCCCGAGCTCGGCGGCGGCGGCCGTGAAGCTCAGATGGCGGGCGGCGGTCTCGAACGCGCGCAGGGCTTCGAGGGGGATCGAGCGCGGGATCATGACATTAGTCCAGCTAATGCGTAGTGGCGCCGATCTGGTTTGTAAAGCCGCCGCCCCCGGCCCATCACAGGACGAACACCACAGGAGACGGTCATGCAGCAGATCGATGTCGAGATCGTGGACGCCTTCGTCGATGGCGGCGCCGGCGGCAATCCGGCCGGGGTCGTGGTCGAGGGCGCGGCGGCGCTGACGCCGGCGCAGCGCCAGCAAGTGGCGCGCGACCTGGCGATATCGGAGACGGCCTTCGTGCTGCCCTCCGCGACCGCCGACGTCCGGCTGGAGTTCTACACCCCGTCGCGCCCGATCGCCCATTGTGGCCATGCCACGGTCGGCAGCTTCGCGCGCCTGGCCGCCCTCGGCCGGCTGCGCGGCGCCGAGGTGGTCAACGAGACGGTCGACGGCCCGCGGCGGATCCGGATCGAGGGGGCGAGCGCCTTCCTGGAGCAGGTGCCGGCGCGGCTGGAGCCGGTGCCGGCCTCGGTCACGGCCGAGATCCGGGAGTCGCTGGGGATCGCGGCGGACGCGCTGCTGCCCGACGGGCCGATCCTGGCGGACAACGGCAACCGCACGATCCTGGTCGGCGTCGCCTCGGCCGCGATTCTGGGTGCGCTGCAACCGGACCAGGCGCGCATCAAGGCCCTGACCGAGCGGTTCGATGCGGTCTGTTACTATGTCTTTGCCCTGGATGCCCGGACGCCTGGCCGGGATGCTACGGCCCGCATGTTCGGCCCGGCCTACGGCATCCCCGAGGAAGCCGCGACCGGCATGGCCGCCGGCCCGCTGGCCTGCCTGCTGGACCGCCGGACCGGCGGCGACCGCGACGGCTTCCGCATCGAGCAGGGCCACTTCATGGCGCCGCCCTCGCCGAGCCTGATCCTAGCCCGGCCGGAGCGGTCGGGCGGCCGGCTGTCGGCGATGTGGGTGGGCGGCGCGGCGCAGGCGCGCCTGGTCAGGCAGGTGGCGTTCGGGTAGCGCCGGGCTCGATATCGAGACCTGCTCATAGGGTTTGTATCAGGCGCTCGCACGCCGCCATCGCCTCGGCGAAACTGAGCACTTCGCCGGGCCCGGCATAGGAATGGTCGCGCACGAAAGTAGCGTACTCGCTGGCCCATCCCGGATCGGTGCGGAGCCGATCGAGCATCATGGCGAAGCGCGCGTCCGGGTCGGCTGGTACTCGCCCGTCGCCGCGGGTGGCGTCGATGGCGACAGCCTTGTGAACCAGGTCGGCGAAATGGGGAGAGGCCGCGACGCGCGGTTCCAGCGCCGCCAGATCGTGGACGTGCCGGACAATGCGAGGATCATCCCTGAACGAACCGCGGTCACGTGCGCAAACGCGCCAGGCCAGGGCGCTCAGCTTGTCGGCTGCCGTCTCAGCCGGATCAACACAGGCGAAGGCAGCAACCTCCGGCGCCGTCTGCTGAGCCGTTGCAATCAGCGACCGGATCGGTTGAAGCGTCGGCAGCAAGGCCGTCGCCTCGAAGGTCATTTCGACCACGATGTGGGGTCGAAAACCGACAGCCATGGAGAAGGCGCTGGGATAGGCCAGGTTGGCGGAGAAGAAGCGGTTGGTCTCGCCGCCGCGGCGCACGTCGCCGATCAGCGTGAAGCCACCAGCCGTCAGGGCATCGACGATCAGATGCCGATAACGGCTCCGCCCGCGCTTGCGCGCGCTGTCGCTGGGCAGCTCCGGCATCGCCACCTTGAAATCGATGTCCTCGGAGAAGCGGCGGATCAGGCCCCAGCCCTTCGACAGCGAAGTATCGCCCGAGAAGACCGGCGTCGCTGGGCCGTGGTCGGCGGCGGCGACAACGTCGATCGCACGGACGACGTGCCAGTCTTTTTCGGTCAGGCCGGGGTCTGCTTCGAGCCGCTGCGCGACATCCTCAACGAGGCGCGGGTCGAGCACGTTCGAAGCTCATATAGCCGATCTTGCGGCGGACGCGGCCGCGCACGGCGATGACGCGGCCGTTGGGCACTTGCGTGGTCCGACCCGCGTTGTAGTCCTGCTCGGCCGTGCTAGGTCCGGCTTCGATGCCAAGGCGACGGAGCGCTTCGGTCGCGAGCAGCTTCATCGCCTTGACCGGCGTTGGCTTGCCGTCGACGGTGGAGGCTCGGGCTCGGGTATACAGCCCCTGTCCAATGCGCAGGAGCTTGCCCCTGCGCACCAGGCCGCGCAATGCCCGGCCGACTTGGTCGTAGCCCCCCATATCCTCGAAATCCGCGCGCAGAAACACGTCGCCGCGCTTACGGGCGATGCGCTTCAATAGGCGGTCTTCTAGGTTATCGGGACGCATTTCGGCCTCTCTCCCACGCTGCCAATATACGACATCGACGAACTGAATTCGATGCCGTGCCGTCGTCAGGCCCGATCCCCCCGCAGCCGCGCGGCGATCGCTTGGGACGCCGCGGCTATCGCGTCATCGTCGCGCCGGTAGAAGGTCCATTGCTTGATGCGCTTGGGCACCACCAGGCCGGCCTCGACCAGCACGCGCATATGCTCGCTGAGCGTCGGCTGGCTGACCCCCAGCTTCTCGGCGATGAACAGGCCGCACACGCCGTCCGCCACCAGATCGCCATCGACCTGGGGCGGGAAGTGGGCGCGGGGATCCTTGAGCCAATCGAGGATCTGCAGGCGGCGCTCGTTGGCCAGGGCACGGAACAGGTCGGCAGTCACTTAGGCACTTTGCCAATCGACGAAATTATGTCAAGACTCGGGGCATGACCACGCTCGCTCCCCGATCGGCCTCGATCGACCGCGCCGCGATCGCCGAGGCCGCCCGCCTGATCCGTCCCCATGTCCGCCACACGCCGGTGCTGGCGGCGGATGCCGCCGATTTCGGCCTCACCGGCCGGCCGCTGACCTTCAAGCTGGAGTTCCTGCAGCATTCCGGCTCGTTCAAGGCGCGCGGCGCCTTCACCAACCTGCTGACCCGGCCGGTGCCGGCGGCCGGGGTGGTGGCGGCCTCGGGTGGCAACCATGGTGCCGCCGTGGCCTATGCCGCGGGCAAGCTGGGCGTGCCGGCGACCATCTTCGTGCCGAGCGTGGTGTCGCCCGCCAAGGCCGAGCGCATTCGCAGCTATGGCGCGCGGCTGGAGATCGCCGGCGAGCGCTATGCCGACGCGCTGGCCGCCAGCGAGGCATTCGTGGCCAAGACCGACGCGCTCGCGGTCCATGCCTACGACCAGCCGGAGACGCTGCTGGGCCAGGGCACGGTCGGGCTGGAGTTGGAGGAACAGGCGCCCGACATCGATACCTTGCTGGTCGCAGTCGGCGGCGGCGGCCTGATCGGCGGCATCGCCGCCTGGTACCAGGGCCGCATCAACGTGGTCGCCGTCGAGTCCGACGGCGCCCCGACCCTGCACGCCGCCATGGCCGCCGGCCGCCCAGTCGACGCCCCGGCCGGTGGCATCGCCGCCGATTCCCTGGCGCCGCGCCAGGTCGGCAGCCTGATGTTCCCGATCGCCCAGGCCTATCTGCGCGCGCCGGTGGTGCTGGTCAGTGACGACGCCATCCGCCAGGCCCAGCGCACCCTGTGGGACCGGCTGCGCGTCGTCGCCGAGCCCGGCGGCGCGGCGGCGTTCGCGGCCCTGCTCGACGGCCGCTACCGCCCGGCCCCGGACGAACGCGTCGCCGTGCTGCTGTGCGGCGCCAACACCACCGCGGTCGAGTTCGAGCGGTAGCGCATCGGTGCCGCCTGCCTACCGCCCGCCGAAGCCGGACCCCAGGGCGATGCCCTTGAAGATGTAGCGGTGCATCAGGATGGTCAGGACCAGGCCGGGCAGCATCGAGATGGCGGCGCCGGCCATCATGTAGGTCCATTGCGTGCCCTGCTGGCCCTGGAACAGGGTCAGGCCCAGCGGCAGGGTCGCATGCTCGGGCCCGTTGACCACGATCAGCGGCCACAGGAACGAATTCCACTGGCCGATGAAGGCGAACAGGGCCAGCAGCCCGATCGCCTGGCGGCACAGCGGCACGAAGATCGTGACCAGGATCGCGAGATGCGAGGCGCCGTCGATCCGCGCCGCCTCCTCCAGCTCGTTCGGCACGGCCAGGAAGCTCTGGCGCAGCAGGAAGGTGCCGAACGAGCCGAAGGCGACCGGCACGATCAGCGCCAGGTAGCTGTCGGTCCAGCCCAGGGCCCCCATCATCAGGAACAGCGGGATGACGATGACCGCCTGCGGCACCATCAAGGTCGCGAGGTACAGCACGAACAGCGAACCGCGGAACGGGAAACGCAGGCGCGCGAAGGCATAGGCCGCGAGCGTCGACACCGTCACGGTGATCGCGGTCACCGCGGCCGCCACCCCGGCGCTGTTCAGGAAGAACCGGCCGAACGGCAAGTACAGCCAGGCCTCGACGAAATTGTGCCACTGCACATGGCTGGGCAGCAGCCGCGGCGGCACCGCGAACACCTCGCGGTCGGGGCGCAGGGCGTTGGACAGCATCCACAGGAACGGGAACAGGAACAGCGCTGCCACCAGCCCCAGCCCGAGCGTCGAGACGGCCGGCAGGATCGCGGCGGCGCGGCGGCGGCGGTCAGGCATCGTAGTGCACCCAGCGCCGCTGCAGCCGCAGCTGCACCGCCGTCAGCGCCATGATGATCACGAACAGCACCCAGGCGATCGCCGAGGCGTAGCCGAGCCGGTAGTTGACGAAGCCCTGGGCGTAGATCGCGTAGCCCAGGGTCGTGGTCGCCGAGCCCGGCCCGCCGCGGGTCAGCGCATAGACCTGGTCGAACGCCTGCAGGCTGGTGATCGCGGTCAGCACCGTCCCGAAGAACAGCGACGGCGAGATCAGCGGCAGCCGAATGCGCCAGAACCGGTCCCAGGCCGAGGCGCCGTCGATCCGGGCGGCGTCGAGATAGACCGCCGGCACGGCCTCGAGGGCGGCGCCGAACAGCAGCATGTTGTAGCCGAAATGCGACCACAGCGTGACCAGCACCAGGCATTGCAGTGCGCCGGCCGGCGACGTGATCAGGTTGCCGATCGGCAGTCCCGCGGCCGCAACCGCCCAGTCGACGATGCCGCCGGGGGTCAGCATCAGCAGCCAGACGATCGAGATGCCGACGGCCGGGGTGAAGGTCGGCAGGAAGAACACCAGCCGGAAGACCTGGCGGCCCCAGGGCAGGCTGTTGATCCACACCGCCAGCAGCAGCGACAGGGCGATATTGAGCACGACATATTCGGCGCTGTAGATCAGCGTCACCCGCAGCACCTGCCAGATCACCGGGTCGCGGAACGCCAGCCGGGCATAGTTGGCCAGCCCGACGAAGCGCAGCTCGCCGATCACCTGCCAGTTGGTGAAGCTCAGCGCCAGCGAGGCCAGCAGCGGCCCGACCAGGAAGGTCAGCAGCCCGAGGCCGCTCGGCGCCAGGAATACGGCGGCGGTCCCGAGATCGCCGAAGCGGCGGCGGCGCGCGACCCTAGGCCGGGCCGGCAGGCCCGCCCAGGATCGTGCGCCAGCCGCGTCGATCGCGGGGCGCATGCCGCTACTGGGTCGCGAGCTGCTGGATCGTCTCCAGCACCTTGCCCGGCGGCTCCGAGCCGGCGTTGGCCAGCGGCGCATATTGCTCGAACAGGGCGGCGACGTTGGCCCAATTGGGCGTGGTGACATAGGGCCGGGCAGTCTTGAGCGCGGCCTCGATCGCCTCGCGCGCGCCGACCACGCCGGCGGCGGCGACCTCGTACCAGGCGGTCTGCAGCGCCGTGCGGGCAGGAAAGGCGCGGCCGTTCTCGGCCAGGTACTTCTCGGCTTCGGGGCCGGTCATGACCTGGATCGCCTTCCAGGCCTCGTCCTTGTGCGCGCTGGTGGTGGCGATGCCGAAGCCCGAACCGGCGCTGACCGTGAGGCTGCCGGCGGCGCGCGCCGGCACCGGCGCCATGCCGATCGTGAACTGCGCCTTCTTCTTCAGGTTGATGAGCTGCCACGGGCCGTCGACATACATCGCCGCGTCGCCGGCGGCGAAGCGGCCGTTGGCCTGCAGCGACGACTGGGTGCCGCTGGCCGGGAACAGCGGCGCGACCTTGTCGGTGGCCACCAGCCCGACATAGGCGCCGAAGGCCGCCTTCATGCCGTCATTGGCCAGGTCGAGGCCGCCGTCCGCGCCCAGATAATTGGCGCCGCGCGACAGCGCGAAGGCGACGAAGGCATCGGGCTGGCTGACGACCAGACCGAACCGCCCGTCCTTGGTCAGGGCGCGGGCATCGGCCTGGAAGTCCGCGTCGGTCCAGCCGGGCTTGGGCAGCGGCAGCCCGGCCTTGGTGAAGGTGTCGTGGTTGTAGTACAGCACCAGCGGGCCGAAGTCGTAGGGCAGCGCGAACTGCTTGCCGTTGCGCGACAGCCCTTTGACGATCGACGGATCGAACGCCGCGATGTCGAACTTGTCGGCCTGGATGCGGGCGTCGAGCGGCTCCATCAGCTGCGCGAAGCCGGGCGCGCGCTGGGTCTGCAGGCTGATGATGTCGGGCAGCTTGTGCGACGCCGCCAGCGCCGGCAGCTTCGTCCAGTAGTCGGGGAACGACGTCGTCTGGAACTCGACGGAGATATCCGGGTAGCGCTCGGTCACCAGCGCCGCGACATGGCGCCAGGCCGTCACCTCGGCCTCCGACCCCGACCACATGAACCAGGTGAGCTTGACCGGCTCGGCCCGCGCTCCGCCGGCCATGCCGACAGCCGCCCAAACCGCCGCACCGAGCGCCATAAAGGCGGTCCGCGTCCCGCTGCGCGCCATCTGTTCCTCCCCTGGCCGTTCTCTGTATGAACGTTTCACCAATGCTAGGGATGCGATCATAGTCGAGTCAATGCATTTGATTTGCAGCGGCGCAAATCTTGACAACAGGAGAGTGCTCTGATGCTGTATCGCCACGGCAGAACATGACAGCAATGATGTATCGTTTCACCCAATGACCACCATCCGCGATGTCGCCAAAGCGGCGGGGGTGTCGGTCGCCTCGGTCTCGGCCGTGCTGAACGGCGGCGGCCGCCTGAGCCAAGAGACGCGCCGGCGGATCGAGCGCGCGATCGAGGCCGTGGGCTATGCGCCCAACATGGCGGCGCGCAGCCTGCGCACCGGCGTGAGCCGGCTGATCGGCATGGTGGTCGGCAACATCACCAACCCGTTCAGCGCCGGCCTGGTCCGCACGGTCGAGGAGGAGGCGCTCGCCCACGGCTTCTCGGTGATCGTCGCCAATGCCAACGGCGACGACGCGCGCGTGCCGGCGATCCTGGACCAGCTGCGCGGCAACAATGTCGCCGGGCTGATCCTGTCGCCGATGGGACCGCCCGCCGAGCTGGTCCGCCGCCTGCACGCGCCGCGCTTTCCGCCGGTGGTCACGATCGACCACAAGGTGGCGGGCCTGGAGCGCGACTATATCGGCACCGACAACCGTGCCGCGATCCGCATGCTCGTCGAGTACCTGGTGCGGCTCGGCCACCGCCGGATCGCGCTGATCAGCGGCCGTGTCGGGCGCTGGACGGCCGACGAGCGGCATCAGGGTTTCCTCGACGCCATGGCCGAGGCCGGCCTCGCCGTCGATCCCGCCCTGGTCCGCCGCTCGGGCTATGAGGGCGAAACCGCCTATGCCGCGACCACCGAGCTGCTGACCGGGCGCGTGCGCCCGACCGCGATCATCGCGGCCAACAACGTCACCGCCCTGGGCGCGCTGCAATGCTGCCTCGACCTCGGCTTCCACTGCCCGCGCGACCTGTCGCTGGCGGGCGTCGACGACGTGCCGTGGAGCGGCCTGGTCCGCCCGCGCGTGACCGTGGTGGCGCAGCCCTTGGAAGACATGGCGCGGCTCGCGATCCGCTGGCTGCTGGAGCGGATCCAGGACCCGGACGGCGCGCCGCCGCCCCGCGAGCAGCTGTTCACCCCGCAGTTCATCGTCGGCGACTCCTGCCGCGACATCCGGCCCGACGGCAGCGCCGAGCCGGCGCGACAGACCATCGAGAAGGAGCCCGAGAATGCCTGACCCGCTGCTGCTGACCGATGCGCAGATGCAGCGCTTCGTCGCCCACGGCTACTTGGCCCTGCAGACGGCCCTGCCCGAGAGCTTCCATCGGGGCGTCTATGAGCGCTTCGACCAGCTGATCGGCGGCGATGCCGACCTCAACCCCGGCAACAACCTGCTGCCCGCCTGCCCCGAGCTCGCGGCCGTGTTCGCCGACCCGGTGGTCGTCGGCGCGCTGACCAGCGTGCTCGGGGCAGGCTACGCGATGCATCCGCATCGGGCGCTGCACAACAACATCCCGGGCTCGCCCGCGCAGATCCTGCACAAGGACAGCTACTGGGGCTATCGGCGGCGCATCCGCAACCATCGCCCGCGCTGGGCAATGATCATGTACGTGCCGCAGGCGACGCCGCTGGAGCAGGGGCCGACCGGGGTGTCCCCCGGCAGCCAGTACCAGATGCGCAAGCCCGACGAGGCGCTGACGCCGGAGATGCCGGGTTCGCTGCCGGCCGGCGGCTTCCTGCTGATCCATTACGACATCTGGCATCGCAAGATGCGCAACGATACCGCCAAGAAGCGCTTCATGATGAAGTTCGAGTTCATCCGGATGCGCGAGCCCGACCGGCCGAGCTGGGACCATCGCGACGCCGCCTGGCGCCTGGCCGAGCTGCCGCCGCTCGACCTCGAGGCGGTGTGGCAGCGCCACTGGCACTGGCTGCGCGGAGCCGAGGCCGCCGAGCGACCCGCGAATGCCGCCGCGTCAGCCATCACGCGCAAGCTCGGCGACGACGATCCGCACGCCATCCTGGCGGGCCTCAACGCCATCGCCGGCGACGGCGCCGCGGTGCGCGCCCATCTGCCGGCGGTAGCGGCGCTGATCGCGCATGCGGTCGATCCGGTCGGCGTCGCCGCCGGCTACACCCTGGCCGCGGCCGGAGCGGCGGCCATCGAGCCGCTGTGCGACACGATCCTTCGTCATGACGGCGAGCATGTGCCCGAGAAGAAGGAGGGCCAGGCCGCGGTCGACTACATTCCGGTCGGCGAGCGGATCGGGCGCAACGCCGCCGCCGGCCTGGTCGAGGTCGGCGCGGCCGCGATCCCGGCGCTGCTGGATCTCCTCGACCGCGGGCAGGCCCAGGCGCGCAAGCTCGCCGCGTTCGCGTTGGGCGAGATCGGCAGCGCCGGCGACGGCGGGCCCGATGTGGTGGCTGCGCTGTGCCGCGCCAGCGCCGATGCCGAAGCGGCGGTGCGGGTGAACGCGGTCGAGGCGCTCGGGCTGCTGCCCCCCGGCCCCGATGCCCTGGCCGCCCTGACGGCGGCGCTGCGCGATCCCGAGGCCGAGGTGCGGTTCTCCGCCGCCCTGTCGCTGGCGCGCCTGGGGCCGGACGCCGACTCCGCAGTGCCGGTGCTGGCCGAGGCGCTGCACGACCCCAACCGCTACGTGCCGGGCTATGCCGTCGAGGCGCTGGAGCGCATCGGCTCGCCGGCCGCGACGCGGGCCCTGATCGCGTTCCTCAAGACCGCGCGGTGGTGCCCGCAGACCTCGCCGGCAAGCCCGTACTGAGACGGGTCACACCCCCAGCGCCCGCAGCTTGCCGTCCAGGAAGCGCTTGGCCCGCGGCACGTCGGCCTCGTCCAAGTGCTCGATGATGATCGGGATGTTGGGGTGCTTCTCGGCCAAGCGGGCCAGGTAATAGTCGTAGTTGAGCGTGCCCAGGCCCGGCGCCGGCAGCTCGATCTCGCCGACGCCGCGGAAGGAATGGGCCTCGGACGCGTCGATGTCGGCGTGCTTCTCGCCCTTGTCGCCGCCGGTGCGCTTGACGTCCTTGGCATGGGCGATGCGGATCCGGTCGGACAGCGTATCGAAGATCCGTTTCAGGACGGCGTCCATCTGGTCGATGTTGTGGTCTTCGAAGTAATTGGTCGGATCCATCAGCAGGCCGAGCCCGGGATGGTCGACCTCGGCGAACATCCGCACGGTCTCGTCGACCGAGCCCACGACGTTGTTGACGTAAGTCTCCAGCAGGAATACGGCGCCGTGATCGAAGGCCACCTGGGCCAGCTCCGCGATGATGGCGCGGCATTCGGCGAAGCCGGCCTCGGTCTTGTTGCGCGGATGGTGCACCCAGTCGGACTCGGCGTTGTAGGTGCCGGTCTCCGAGATCACGTAGGGCGTGCCGAACTGGCGCGCCATGCGCAGGATCGCCTTGACCATGTCGAGCTTTTGCCGGCGCTGGTCGGGATCGGGATGGACCAGGTTGGTGTAGGCCGAGATGCAGGCGACCGGCAGGTCGTGGTCGCGGAAGGTCTCGCGGATCCGCTTGGCCTTCTCGGCCGTGATCGCCTCGGGCGTCGACAGGTCGATGTCCTTGAACGCCAGGTCGAGCTGCACCGCGTTGAAGCCCAGCGCCCGGATCCGCCGCGCCTGCTCCGCCAGCGGATAGGGGAAATAACCGTTGAAGATGCCGACCTGCATCATGGGTCCCGTCCTCCCGTGCCGTTCGATCAGACGCCGAATTCCGCCAGGCGCACGGCGCGCCGCTGGGCCAGCGAGCGATAGGCGGCCTCGACCAGCGCCATGGTCCTGAGGTTGTCGTCGGCGCTCAGCGCCGGCTCGGTGCCGGTCGCGACCGCGTATTGCAGCTGCTCCATGACGCCCTGGAAGGCGTCGGGGAACCAGCGGGTCGACCAGGTGGGCGCCACCCATTTGCCCCCGGTCGCCGCGCGCGCGGCGAAGCGCAGGGTCGAGGGGCTGCCCGCCGGATAGTCGGGCCAACCGATGGTGCCCTGAGCCAGGCCGTCGGTGCCTTCCAGCCGCCATTTGATGTAGATGTCGGACTCGAAGCCCGGTTCGCGCGGGCCGGTCCACACATCCTCCAACGACAGCGCGAGCGCGCCCGAGGCAAAGGTCAGCGTCGAGGCGGCGATGCCGTCGCGATGCGCAAAGGCCGTGCGCGGGTCGGGCCGCGCCGCGGTGTAGATCTCGGTCGGCTCGCCCAGCAGGAAGCGCAGCACGTCCAGGTGATGGATGCTCATGTTGAGCAGCGTCAACCGGCCATAACCCTCCAGGAAGGGCTGCCAATGCGGGATGGCCCGCATCTCGATGGTGGCCAGCACCGGCGCGCCCAGCAGCCCGCGGTCCAGGATCTGGCGCAGCACCCGCATGGACTGGTCGAAGCGCATGTTCTGATTGACCGACAGCAGCTTGCCGGCCCGCCGCGCCTCGGCGACCACCGCGCGCGCGGTGTCGAGGTCCATGGCAAGCGGCTTCTGGGCCAGAATGCCGCGCACGTGGGGGGCCCGCAGCGCGGCGCGGATCAGGTCCGGCTGCTGGTCGGGCGGAAAGGCGATATCGACGATCTCGACGGTGGGGTCGGCGAGCAGAGCCTCCGGCGTCGCATGCACCCGCGGGATGCCCCAGCGCGCCGCCACCGCAGCCGCACGGGACGGCGTGCGCGACGCGATCGCCGCCACCGGGAAGCCGGCATCGGCGTAAGCCTTGAGCTGGACGTCGACCATGATGAAGCCGGCGCCGATGCAGCCGATCCGCGCATCGCGACAGCGGATCTCGGGATCGGGCGCAAAGCCGAGCGCGTCGCCCATCGGGTCCCCCCTTTGATCTCGGGGCCGCGCCGGGGCGCGGTTCTGATTGGATCTGATCATAGATCCATCACGATCGATGAGGAAATGGATTTTCGATCTGATGCGATTAGGCTAAGATCGCTCGCATGGAAATGATGTCTTTTGATGTAATTGGCCGCCGATGCGGTTGACCCTGGTCGATGTCGCCCGCGCCGCCGGGGTCTCCACCGCCACGGTCGATCGCGTGCTCAACAGCCGCGCCGGGGTCGGCGCCCGGACCCGGGACCGCGTGCTGGGTGCCGCCCAGCGCCTGGGCTATGCCGACGCTCTGCCGGCCGCAGCGCCGGCGACGCTGGGCTTCCTGGTGCCGACCGGCACCAACAGCTTTCTGGACGAGCTGGCGCACCGGCTGGCGGCCGCCGGCGGCCCGGCCGGCGCCGCCGTCCAGGTGCACCGGGTCGACGGCTTCGATCCCGACGCCCTGGCCGAGGCCGTGCTGCGGGTGGCGCCGGCCGTGCAGGGCCTGGGCCTGGTCGCGATCGACCGCCCCGCGGTGCGCGAGGCAGTGCGGCGGGCGGCCGCCGGCGGCACGCGGATCCTGACGCTGGTGTCCGACATCGGCGACGTGCCGCGGATCGGCTATGTCGGCATCGACAACCGCGCCGCCGGCCGCCTCGCCGGCCAGCTCACGGCGCGGCTGCTGCCGCGCACGCCGGGGCGGGTGGCGCTGCTCGCGGGCTCGCTCAGCTATCGCGGCCACGAGGAGCGCGAGATGGGCTTCCACAGCGTCCTGGCCGAGGAGGCGCCGCACTTGGCAGTGCTGCAGCTGCGCGAGGTCCAGGACGACGTCGAGCAGGGCTATCGCGCGGCGCGGGCGCTGCTCGACGCCCATCCCGACCTGGCCGGCCTCTACAATATCGGCGCCGGCAACCGCGGCATCGCGCGGGCGCTGGAAGAGACCGGCCGGGCGCGCGAGGTCCTGTTCATCGGCCACGAGCTGACCGACCACACCAAGCGTTACCTGGTGTCCGGCACCATGGACGCGGTGATCGACCAGAACGCCGCAGCCGAGGCGGCGCTGGCGGTCGAGCGGCTGGCCGCGGCCGTGCGCGGCGAGCCGGTGCAGCCCATCGCGCTTTTGCGGACCCAGGTGATCTTCCGCGAAAACATCCCGGACAGCTGAGTCCGGAGGGAGGACAGCCCATGGCCTATCCGTGCATCACCGAGGACGACGCCGCCCGGTTTCAGGCCGACGGCTATGTCATGAAGCGTGCCTTCCTCGACCCCGAGGAGATCGGCCTGGTCCGCCAGGCCATCGCCGTCGACGATGCCATCCGCGCCAACGTCACACGCATCCGCGACGGCCAGGGGGCGGCCACCGAGCTGGCCCTGTGGAACCACCCGGGCGACGACATCTTCGGCATGGTCGCCCGCGCCGAGCGCGTGGTCGCCGGCATGGAGCGGCTGCTGGGCGGCGAGGTCTATCACTATCATTCGAAGCTGACGATGAAGCGGCCGCATGTCGGCGGCGCCTGGGACTGGCACCAGGACTATGGCTACTGGTACTTCAATGGCTGTCTGTTCCCCGACATGGCCAGCGTGTTCATCGCCGTCGACCCGGCAACGCGGGCGAATGGCTGCCTGGAGGTGCTGCGCGGTAGCCACCGCCTGGGCCGGCTAGAGCATGGCCGGGTCGGCGGCCAGACCGGCGCCGATCCCGAGCGGGTCGAGCATGCGCTGGCAGTGCTGGAGCGGGTCCATTGCGAGATGGCGCCGGGCGACGCCCTGTTCTTCCATTGCAACACGCTGCACGCCTCGTCCCAGAACCGGTCGGCCGAACCGCGCAACGCGCTCCTGTGCTGCTACAACCGCGCCAGCAACGATCCCTACGAGGAGCACCATCACCCGCGCTATACGCCGCTGGCACGGGTTCCGGACTCGGCGATCACGGCGATCGGGCTGCAGGTCGCCGGCGCCGCCCGACAGTTCTACGACGCCGCGGGCGACCGCACCGTCGACGCCTCGGGCAGCTAGCGGCTCCGATGCAAAAGCTGCTGATCCTGCAGTCGCTGTGGGCGATGGAGCGCCGCCACACCGACGGCATCGAGCGCACGCTGGAGGACAATCTGGGGATGATCGTCGAGGCCGGCTATGACGGGGTCAGCGCCAGCATCGCCGACCCGGCGTTCGCCGCCCGCGTCGCCGCCCTGGCCAAGCCGCACGGCCTGGCCATCGAGGCCCAGTGCTTCCCGCGCACCGTCGACGACCTGAAGCCGGCGCTGGACACCGCCGTCGCCCATGGCGTGCATCACCTGGACATCCAGCCCGACGTGCGGCCGCGCCGGCTGCAGGACTGCATCCCGCTGCTGGAGGGCTGGCGACGGCTGGCCGAGCAGGTCGACATTCCGGTCTATGTCGAGACCCATCGCGACCGGATGACCACCGACCTGCATGTCACGCTGGACCTGCTGGACTGCTTCCCCGACCTCAAGCTGGTCGCCGACCTGTCGCATTTTCTGGTGGCGCGCGAGTTCGCCTGGCCGGTCAGCGACGAGAACCACCGGATGATCGAGCGCATCCTCGACCACGCCTGGGCGCTGCATGGCCGAGTCGCCAGCCGCGAGCAGGTGCAGGTCGAGGTCTCGTTCCCGCACCACGCGCCGTGGCTGCGGCTGTTCCTGGACTGGTGGGCCTATGGCATGCGCAGCTGGCGCCGCCGCGCCGGCCCCGACGCCACGCTCGCCTTCGTCTGCGAGCTGGGGCCCAAGCCCTATGCGATCACCGGGCCCGACGGCAACGATCTGTCGGACCGCTGGCAGGACGCGCTACTGCTGCGCGACCATGTCAGGCGCTGCTGGGACGCGGTGGTGACCGCGGGGTGACGCGCCGCCCTATTGTTGTACGCAAGCGGGGGGCGAACTCCGACTAAGGGGCCGCCCGGGAGGGATTCCCAGACCGGGTGGAGTCGATCATCGTTTCGCGACAGCTTCGCGTCAGGTTCGCCCCTTATGCTTAAGCAACCGCCCTGCGGTAACCGGGGCGGGCAACCACGGAGGATCCCATGCGTCTCGAAACCCTCGGCCTCGCTGCCGGCCTCATGCTGTCGGCGGCAGCGCCCGCGCTGGCGCTCGACGGCGTGCATCTGAAGCAGGAAATCGCGGTGCCCAGCGACGGCGCCAGCTTCGACTACGTGACCTATGGCGACGGCAAGCTCTATGTCGGCCACCGCCCCGAAGGTCTGCAGGTGTTCGACATCGCCAACGGCTTCAAGATGACGCCGGTGGCCAGCACCAAGGGCTCGAACGGCGCCACCCTCGCCCCCGACCTTGGCCTGGGCTTCTCGGAGAATGGCGACGGCACCGTGACCGTGTTCAAGCTCGCCGACCTGTCGGTGGTCGAGCAGATCAAGGTCGGCGAGGAGCTCGACTCGACCCGCTACGATCCGAAGACCAAGCGGCTGGCGGTGTTCGGCGTGCCGGCCGAGTCCAAGAAGGGCTCGGCGGTGCCGGTCTATCAGATGCCCGAGCGCACCAAGGTCGGCGTCATCCAATCCGACTCGGCCAAGCTCGAGAACTCGGCGGCCGATGGCGCGGGCGGCGTTTGGGTGGCGGCGCAGGACCTCGGTGCCGTGGTGCATTTCGACTTGGCCGGGCTCAAGGTGACCGCGACCTATCCGGTCCCGTGCAAGGAGCCCACCGGCCTGGACTATGACGCCGCCAACAAGCGGCTGATGGTCGGCTGCCGCGGCGCGTTCGCCGAGCCCATGTTCCTGGTGGTCAACGCCGACACCGGCGCCACCGTGTTCAAGGCCCCGACCAGCCCCGGCAACGACGGCGTCGCCTATGATGCCCAGCGCAAGCGGGTCTATGTGACCAACGGCATCGGCGCGCACCTGATGGTGTTCGAGCAGACCGACGCCGACACCTACAAGCTCAACGAAGTCCTGGGTACGCGGCCGATGGCCAAGACGGTCGCCGTCGACCCCAAGAGCGGCGACATCTTCTCGATCGCGGCCGAGCCGGTGTTCGACGCGTCGAAGAAGAATTTGACCCGCATCGCGCCGTTCTATCCCAACGCCTACGTCAAGGACACGTTCAAGGTCCTGGTCTTCGGGCGGTAGCCGCCGACCGGCCGAGGCCCGGCGCATCGTCCGCGCCGGGCCCCGTGGCCGGCCGACTGGCTGGCGTCCCGCAACTCGAGACCGGACGTCAGGAGACGGCGTCGAACCCGGCGGCGGCCAGGGCCGCGACCGCGATGTCCTGGTCCTGGTCGTAGCGGCCGCCCGAGATCCCGATGCCGCCGTCGATCGTCTTCACGAGAACAACTCCAGATGAGTAGGGGGCGGTCGGCAGGGCGGGGCCGACCGTCGATCAGAAACCTTCGAGGACGACCTTGCCGCGCATGGTGCCGCTCTCGACCAGCCCATGGGCGGTCTTCAGGTTGGCCGCGTTGATCGGCGACAGGCGCTTGGTCACCGTGGTGCGGATCGAGCCCGCGTCGACCAGCCGGGCCACCTCGTTGAGGATCCGGCCTTGCTCGGCCATGTCGGGGGTGGCGAAGAGCGACCGGGTGAACATCAGCTCGTGGTGGATCGAGACCGATTTCCGCTTGAACAGCATCGCCTCGAACTCGCCCGGGTCGTCGATCAGGGCGAAGCGGCCTTGCGGACCGATCAGCTCGGCGATGTCGCGATAGTGCCGATCGGTCCGGGTGGTCGAAAAGACGAAGGCCGGTTGACCGATGCCGAGGGCGGCGACCTCACCGGCCAGCGGCTTGGAATGGTCGACCACATGATGGGCGCCGAGCGACCGGACCCAGTCGCGCGTCTCCGCGCGCGAGGCCGACGCGATCACCGTCAGGTCGGTCAGCCGCCGGGCCAGCTGCACCGCCATCGAGCCGACCCCGCCAGCGCCGCCCACGATCAGGATCGCGGCCGCGCCGCCCTGGACGGGCCGGCGAACCTCGAGCCGGTCGAACAGCACCTCCCACGCGGTCAGCGCGGTCAGCGGCAGCGCCGCCGCTTCGGCCCAATCGAGGCTCTCCGGCTTGGCCCCGACGATGCGCTCGTCGACCAGATGGAATTCGGCGTTGGTCCCCGGCCGCGCGATCGAGCCGGCATAGAACACCGCGTCGCCGGGCTTGAACAGGCTGGCGTCGGACCCGACCGCCGCGACCACGCCGGCGGCGTCCCACCCGAGCACCTTGCAATCGCCACCGTCGGGTGCCGCGCGCGTCCGAACCTTGTGGTCGACCGGGTTGACCGAGATCGCCTTGATCTCGACCAACAGGTCGCGGCCGGTCGGCTGCGGACGCGGCAGATCCAGATCGATCAGCGCGTCATCCCGATCGATCGGTCCGGGAACGCGGTAGCCTACCGCCTTCATGTGTCGCTCTCCATTGCTGCACTGCCTGCCATGGAGATAGAGTAATGACGTCCGGGGTGCATACGCACAAATATGGCTGGTAGTTACAAAAAGGATACCATGGTGGCGAAGATCAGGCACTCGAGCTTCCACTGCGATCCGGGCTGCGCCGTCGAAGCCGCGATCAGCGTCATCGAGGGCAAGTGGAAAGCCGTGATCCTCTATCACCTGCTGAATGACGGGACGCTTCGATTCGGCGAACTTCGTCGAATCCTGCCGCAGGTGACTCAGCGTGTCCTGACCAACCAGCTGCGTGAACTGGAAGCGGACGGAATTATTAATCGCGTGGTCTATCCGCAGGTGCCGCCGAAGGTCGAATACAGCCTGTCCGACTTGGGCCGGACGCTCGGGCCGATCATTTCAGCCTTGAAGCAGTGGGGTGACCAGAACCTGGGCCGGTTCGGCCAGCCCGTGCCCCGGTCCGGTCACCCTGGCTTCGCCACCGACCCCGCGATGACCGGCGCCGACGCTCAGCCCACATAGGCGTCGGCCATCAGGGCATCACTGATTGCTGGCGCCGCCCCGCTTGCCCTCGCGCTGCGCGTCGGCTTTGCCGGCCATCGGGAACAGTCCTTTGACCACGATTCCGAACAGGCCGATCGCGCTCACGAACGTGCCGCCGGCCAGGGTCGTCAGGACCATGCGATCCAAATTGAATCCGAGCACGCCGAAGCCGGCGAGCATGATGATGCCAAACACCGCGGTCGACATGACGCAAAGATACAGAAACGCCCGTCGCGCTGCAGTTTCCCTCAGTTCTCGCGTCGAGCGGAGATTTTCGTTCTCTTCGCGTAGGAACCTTGCGTTCTGCTCGGCCATATCGGCCTCGAACCGGGCAGACCGCGAGTCTTCTTCGACGACGTCATCGACCGAGGCTTCGATCAACTCGATCGAGAGCGGATCAGGCGGCGCCGAGTCCGGCCGGCTTGGCTTTTTTGGAAGCATTCGTACGCGCTTCCTTCCTGAAATATTCGGCGATCAACTCGTCGGGTATGATCGCGTTCTGCCCGTGCTCTTTATAAATTACATCCCACGGCGTGCCAGGAAGATGGGTCAGGTTAGACAGCTGAAACCCTTTGAACTTCCCATAAGTCGCCCAGATCTTGTCCAGAAGCGTCCGATCTTCATCCGAAAAATTAGCCGAGACGTCTCTTCTTGAGGCTCCAGGCTCGAGAAAACGAGTCTCCTTGGCCAGTTCGGTGATCGGCTGATTGCCGAACCGCTTGAAAGCGTCATACACAGGTCGAACGACGGGGCCGTAATCCCACGCCTCGACCTCGTCGTCGATGAGCGGCCGCTCGTAGAGTCCCAAGCACCAGCCATGGGCGAAATAGACGAGCTTGATGGCCTGAATCGGCGTCAGGGGTTTGCCCTGCGCCTCGGCTCTCTGGACGAAATAGTTCGCAACGGCCCGGGCGTCGTAGGCCACGCCGTCCTCCTTCCGGGCTTGTTCACGGTCTGATCCTGTATATAGGGCGTTTCGCCCAGCCGGTCAAACGCGTGTCACCCCAGATAGGCGTCGATCACCCGGGTGTCGATGGCCAGCTCGGCGGCCGGGCCGGACAGCGCGATGCGGCCGGTCTCCAGCACATAGGCCTGGTCGGCGACGTCGAGGGCGGCCTGGGCGTTCTGCTCGACCAGCAGGATCGTCCGGCCTTCGGCCTTGAGGTCGGCGACGATCCGGAAGATCTCCTCGACCAGCAGCGGCGCCAGCCCCATGCTCGGCTCGTCCAGCAGCAGCAGCTTGGGCTCGGCCATCAGGGCGCGGCCCATGGCCAGCATCTGCTGCTCGCCGCCGGACAGGAAGCCGGCGCGCTGGGCGGCGCGTTCGGCCAGGCGCGGGAAGCGCGCCATCACCGCCTCCTGCCGGCGGCGGATCTCGGCCGCGCCGGCGACCCGGTAGGCGCCCATCGCCAGATTCTCGGCGATGGTCATCTCGGCGAACAGCTGCCGGCCCTCGGGCACCTGGACGATGCCGGCGCGGGCGATGCGCCAGGCCGGCCAGCCGGCGATGTCGCGGCCCTGGAAGCGGATGGCGCCGGCCCGGGGCCTGAGCAGGCCCGAGACGGCGCGCAGGGTCGAGGTCTTGCCGGCACCGTTGGCGCCGATCAGGCAGACGACGCCGCCCTCGGGTACGGTCAGGTCGATGCCGTGCACCGCCAGGCTGCGGCCATAGCCCAGCGCGAGGCCGGCGATCTCCAGCAGAGCGGTCATGGCGCCGGCGCCGCGTGAGCCAGCCGCTCGGCGACGCGCGGGCCGAGATAGGCCTCGATCACCACCGGGTCGCGGTGGATGGCGGCCGGCGGCCCCTCGGCGATGACGCGGCCGAAATTGAGCACGGTGAGGCGATCGCACAACCCCATCACGAAATGCATGTCGTGCTCGACCAGCAGGATGGTCAGGCCGCCCTGGCGCAGGTCGCGCAGCAGCCGCGCGAGGTCGGCAGTCTCGGCCGGGTTCATGCCGGCGGCCGGCTCGTCCAGCATCAGCAGCCGCGGCCGGCTGGCCAGCGCCCGCGCGATCTCGAGTCGGCGCTGGTCGCCATAGGCCAGGTCGCCGGCGCGGTGCCCGAGGCGGTTGCCCAGCCCGACCGTGCCCAGCAGCGCCTCGGCCTCGGCGGCGGCGCGCATCTCGGCGGTGCCACGCAGGAACCCCTTCGACGACCGTCCGAGCGGCAGATGCATGCCGGTCAGGACGTTCTCGAGCGCGGTCATCTCGTCGAACAGCCGGATGTTCTGGAAGGTCCGCGCCAGGCCGGCCGCGGTCCGGCGGTGGACCGGCAGCGCCGACAGCTCGTGGCCGTCCAGCACGACCTGGCCGTGGTCGGCCGGCAGCACGCCCGAGATCAGGTTGAACAGCGTGGTCTTGCCGGCGCCGTTGGGGCCGATCAGGCCATGGACCGTCCCCGGCATGACCGCGAACGTCACGTCGTCCACCGCCAGCAGGCCGGCGAAGCGCTTGGCCAGGCCCGAGACCGCCAGGCGCGTCATCGCGGCGACCGCCGCAGGCGCAGCGGCACCACGCCCCGCGGCATGAACAGCACCGCCGCCACGATGATCAGGCCGTTGAACACCAGCCGGAAATCTTGCAGCGGCCGCAGCACCTCGGGCAGCAAGGTCAGCACGGCGGCGCCCAGCACCGGCCCCAGGGGCGAGCCGATGCCGCCCAGCAGCGCGAAGCTCAGGATCGACACCGCCGTCTCGAAGGCGAAGTCGCCGGGCCCGATCACCGTGGTGCTGTGGGCGCTGAGCGCCCCGGCCAGGCCCGCGATCATGGCCGACACCACCAGCCCCGCCAGCTTGTAGCGCGCCAGCGGAATGCCCATGACCGCCGCAGCGGTCTCGTCGGTGCGCATCGCCTCCATGGCGCGGCCGACCCGCGACTGGCCGACGCGCCAGAACAGGAGCGTCGCGACCGCCAGCAGCAGATAGATCAACCAGGTCTCGGTGCGCTCCGGGATGCCCGACAGGCCGAGCGGCCCGCCGGTGTAGTCGACGTTGGTCATCACCACCCGGAACACCTCGCCGAGGCCGATGGTGGCGATCGCCAGATAGATGCCGGTCAGGCGCAGGGTCGGGCCGCCGATCGCCAGCGCCACCAGCGCCGGCGCCGCCATGCCCACCGGCAAGGCCAGCCAGAACGACAGGTGCAGCTTGGCCGTGACCACGCCGGCCGCGTAGGCGCCGATGCCCATGAACGCCGCCTGGCCCAGGCTGAGCTGCCCCAGCGCCAGCACGCAATAGATCGACAGCGCCAGCAGGCCGTTGATGCCGACCGCATGCACCACGTTCTGGTAGGCGAACATGAAGTCGTCGAGCCATTGCGCGAGGCCGTCGGCCATGGCTCAGGCCCGCTTGGCGGCGGCGCGGCCGAACAGGCCGATCGGCCGAAACCACAAGGTCAGCACCAGGGCGGCGAAGCCCAGGGCCTCCTTGGCGCTGGAGGCGACATAGGCGGCGGTCAGGACCTCCAGCACGCCCAGCAGCAGCCCGGCGATCACGGCACCGCCGATGTCGCCCAGGCCGCCGATGATGATCACGGCGAAGCCGCGCAGCATCATCTGCTCGCCCATATAGGGCTGGATGGCATTGATGTTGAGGCCGATCAGGACGCCGGCGGCACCGCCCAGCAGGCCCGAGACGAACGACACCGTGGCCACCGTCAAGCCGACATTGACGCCCATCAGCTGCGCCGCATCAGGGTTCTCGGCCAGGGCCCGGATGCCCAGGCCCAGCCGGCTGCGGCGCATCAGCAGGGTCAGCGCCCCCAGCAGCAGCACCGCGGCGGCCACGATCAGGGCCTGGCTCTCGGCGATGCGCACGCTGCCCAGCTCGATCGCGGCGGCGCTGATCACCTCGGGCGGGAAGCGCCTGATATCGGTGCCCAGGAACACCGTCATCACCGAATAGAGCGCCAGCACGGCGCCGAGCGTGACGGTCAGCGACGCCAGCTCCGGCGCCCGGCGGCGGCGCAGCGGCGTCAGCAGCAGGCCGACCAGCGCCACCGCCACCAGCCCGGCCGCCACCGCCGCCAGCGGCAGGGCCGCCCAGATCGACAGGCCGGCGCCGCGGGTCAGCCCCAGCGCCACCAGGGCGCCGGCCGAAAAATAGAACCCGTAGGTCAGGTTGATGACCCGCAGCACCCCGAACATCAGGGTGAAGCCCAGCGCGAACAGGGCATAGGTCGCGCCCAGGACCAGGCCGTTGACCAGTTGCTGGGCGATCATCGTCGGGGCGGTGCCCCTCCCCCGCCAGGGGAGCCCGATAGCGGGCTCCCCGCGTCATCGATGGAAGGAAATGCGCAGAGCGCATTTCCGGGGGAGGGGATCAGGCAACGGTCCATCAATTCAGGACGGTGAACTTGCCGCCCTTGACCACCAGCACCACCACGCCCTCGGTCGAGGCTGGGTCGCGATGGTCGGTGAACCGGAACGGGCCCATGACGCCGGTGTGGTCGGTGGCCTGCAGCGCGACCCGCAGCTTCTCGGGGTCGGCGGCGCCGGCGCGGTCCAGGGCTTCCTTGACGATGAACAGGGTGTCGTAGGCCTGGGCGGCGAACTGGTCGGGCGCCGAATTGTACTTGGCCTTGAAGGCGGCCACGAACTTCTGGTTGACCGGATCGGGCTTGTCGATGAACCACGGACTGCCGACCAGCGTGCCCTCGGCGGCCTTGCCCGCGATGTCGAACAGCTTGGGCGAATTGAAGCCGTTGCCGCCGATGAAGAACACCGTGTCGGGGATGCCGAGCTGGCGCGCCTGCAGCATGATGCCCGACGCCGCCTCGACCAGCGCCGAGACCACGATGGCGTCGACGTTCAGGCCCTTGATCTTGGTCAACTGCGCCGAGAAATCGGTGTCCTTGCCGCCGAAGGTCTCGGTGGTGGCGGTCTCGATGCCCAGCTTCTCGAGCGCCGCCTTGAACACCTCGTAGCCCGACTTGGTGAAGGCGTCGTCGTTGCCGTACATGACGGCGACCCGCTTCACGCCCCGCTTCTGGGCGGCCTTCAGCGTCACCGGGATGACGTCCGCCTCGGGCAGCGAGGTGCGGAACACGTAGGGGCCGATGTCGGTGATGCCGTTGGCGGTGGTCGAGGTGCCGACGATCGGCACCTTGCGCTCGTTGGCGACCGGGCCGACCGCGAACATCTCGTTGGACAGGGTCGGGCCGATGATCAGGGGCACGTGGTCGCGGCCGATCAGCTTGCGCGCGGCATTGATCGCCCCTTCCTTCTCGCCGCCGCTGTCCTCGACCTGGACGTTGAGCGGACGGCCGCCCAGGACGCCGCCGGCGCCATTGATCTCGGCCGCCGCCAGGTCGAGCCCGGCCTTGATCGCGGTGCCGTAGCGCGCGTTCGGCCCGGTCAGGATCTCGATCGAGCCGATCGTGACCGGATCGGCGGCGCGCGCGCCAGGCGCAAGCAGGGTCAGGCCGCCCAGCGCGATCAGCGCGGCGCCCACAAGCTCTCGTCTGCGGATCATCGTTCCCCCCTGGCCCCGGCGGACCGGCCCGGCGCCGGCCCGCGGCATGGTTGCTGTGGCCGATACACCTGCCCAACCCGCGTCCGCTTGTCAAAGGGCGCCCGCTGCGGGCGCCCTTTCCCGGTTCCTACAGCTTGGCCAGCACGGCCTCGGCGCTCGACACTTCGAACTGGCCGGGCTGCTCGACATCCAGCGCCTTGACGATGCCGTTCTCGGCGACCATGGCGTAGCGCTTGGAGCGCTCGCCCATGCCGAAGCCCTTGCCGTCCATGGCCAGGTCCATGGCGCGGGTGAAGTCGCCATTGCCGTCGGCCAGCATCAGCACCTTGCCCTCGGCCTTCTGGTCCTTGCCCCAGGCGTTCATCACGAACACGTCGTTGACCGACAGGCAGGCCACGGTATCGACGCCCTTGGCCTTGATGGCGTCGATCTTGTCGACGAAGCCCGGCAGGTGCTTGGCCGAGCAGGTCGGGGTGAAGGCGCCGGGCAGCGCGAACAGCACCACCTTCTTGCCGTTGAACAGCTCGTCGGTGGTGATTTCCTTGGGGCCGTCCGCGGTCATGTGCCGCAGCTTGGCCGAAGGGACCTTGTCGCCGACTTTGATGGACATGGTGGCAACTCCGATGGTGTGTTGTGGGACTAGACCGGCGAAGGTTCTAGACCGGCAGGCGCGCGCTTGGAAAGCCGGACCGCGGCAATCCCGGATTTGCCAACCCGGCGCGCTTCGCGCAGGCTACAGTGACAGCGGGACCGCGGGCGAGCGGCCGGTACGCCCCGGACCCGGCCCCTTCTGACCCCGAGTTGGTGCACCATGGCGAAGCGCGGCACAAGCAAACCCAACGGCGCCCCGTCCGATCAGCGCAGCTATCTCAGCGGCCAGCTGCTGATCGCGATGCCGAGGATGCGCGACCCGCGGTTCGCCCGCACGGTCATCTATCTGTGCGCCCACGGCCCGGAAGGCGCCATGGGGCTGGTCGTCAACCGGCTGGTCAACAGCCTGAGCTTCCACGACCTGCTGCAGCAGCTGGACATCGCCGAGGAGGACAACACCCTGCTCGGCGCCGACCGCAAGGTCCATTTCGGCGGCCCGGTCGACACCAGCCGCGGCTTCGTCCTGCACAGCAGCGACCGGCTCGAGGACGGCTCGCTGCCGATCGACGACGAGGTGGCCCTGACCTCGACCACCGACATCCTGCGCGCGATCGTGCGCGGCAACGGCCCGCGCCACGCCCTGCTGGCGCTGGGCTATGCCGGCTGGGGCCCGGGCCAGCTGGAGCAGGAGCTGCAGGACAATGCTTGGATGCATGTCGAAGCCGACGACGCCCTGCTGTTCGACGACGAGCTCGACACCAAGTGGGAGCGCGCCTTCGCCAAGATCGGCGTGCGCGTTGGCATGCTGTCGGGCGAGGCCGGCCATGCCTGACGCGGCCCAGCGGACGGCATGACGGAACCGAACCAACCGCGTCTGCCGATCCACTTCCTGACCATCGTCCTCAACGGCGAGCCCTTCATCCGGCACCACATCGCGGTGCTGGAGCAGCTGGAGGGCCCCTGGCACTGGCACGTGGTCGAAGGGGTGGCGAGCCTGGTCAAGGACACCGGCTGGAGCGTGCAGGCCGGCGGCTATGTGCCGGCGGACCTGCACCGGGACGGCCTGAGCGTCGACGGCACCACCGAGTACCTGGACGCCATGGCCGCCGCCCATCCGGGGCGGGTCACCCTGTATCGGCCGCCGCCCGGACGGGTCTGGGCCGGCAAGATCGACATGGTCACGGCGCCGATGGCCGCGATCGGCGGCGATTGCCTGCTGTGGCAGCTCGACTCCGACGAGCTGTGGAGCGTCGAGCAGGTCCGGAGCGTGCGTGCGCTGTTCGAGGCCTGCCCGGAGCGGACGGCGGCCTATTTCCTGGCCGCGTTCTTCGTCGGCCCGGACCGCATCGCCACCACCCTCGACGCCTACGGCAACCGGCGCTTCCACGAATGGCTGAGGGTCTGGCGCTGCCGCGACGGCGATCGCTGGGTTACGCACGAGCCGCCGGTGCTGGGCCGGCCCATGTCCGACGGCTCGGTGCGCAACATCGCCGAGATCGCGCCCTTTACCCAGGACGAGACCGCCAGCCACGGGCTGGTGATGCAGCACTTCGCCTATGCCACGGCGGCCCAGCTCCGCTTCAAGGAGGCCTATTACGGCTATCGCGGCGCGGTCGCGCGCTGGCAGCAGCTGCAGGCCGCCACCGAGCAGCCGCTGCTGGTCCGCCGCTACCTGCCCTGGGTCGAGGGCGACGCCGTCGCCGACCGGGCCGCCGCGCGCGGGCTGGTCCCGCTGGCCCGGCTGGGCCCCGACGGCGCCTGGCGCTTCCAGCCGAACCTGCCACCCCACGGGCCGCGCTTCGACCCGCCCTTCCCGATCGACCGGCCGACCCCGATCTTCCGCGCCGTCGACATCAACCGGCTGGAGTCGGCGCTGCCGCTGCCCGCAATCGCCAGCCTGGCGGTGATCCATCTCGGCGAGCCGGCCGAGCTGCTGCTCGCCTCGGGCTTCCTGCGCGGCCTGCGCCGGCGCTTCCCGGGCGCCCGCATCACGCTGATCGCGCCGCAGCCGGCCGAGCGGTTCTATGGCGAGCATCCCGACGTCGACGAGGTCGCGACGCTGCCGCCCGCCGCGACGCTCGACGGGCCGCGCCTGCAGGCGCTGACCCATGAGGTGCACCGCGCGATGGCCGGCCGCTTCGACCTGGTGCTGTGCCCGGGGCCGCCGGACCCGTGGGGCGGCGCCGGGCTGCTGGCGGTGGCGACGTTGGCGCCTTGGCGCATCGCCTTCGCCGAGCCCACGACGCCGGGCGCGCTCAGCCCCAACCGCTGCTTCACGCATCTGATGCACGGGCTGCTGCCCGACCGCCTGGGCGGCCGCTACGAGGCGGCGCTGTGGCCGCTGGTCGGATCCGAGATCCGGTCGCCGCCGGTGCTGTGGGTGGCGCCGCCGGCCGCGGCCGAGGTGCGCCAGCTGCGGGCGGCGCTGGCCCCCGATGCCAGCGGCGGCCTGGTGGTGATCGAAGCGGCGCTGGGGTCGGCCACCGTCGAGCTGGCCCGCTCCGCCCTGGCGGCGAACCAGGCCCCGGTGTTCATCGGCCCCGATGCGGACACGCGGGCAGCCGCATCAGGCCCGGCCGCCGCCCTGCCCGACCCGGCGCCGGGACTGCTGGCGGCGCTGGTCACGGCCGCCGACCAGGTCGCCGCCACCGACCCGGTCCTGTGTGCGATGGCGGCGATCGCCGGGGTTCCGGTCCTGCAGCCGGTGACCGCCGGCTGACGGCCCCGATCAGGCCGGGCCGCCGGGCCACCCGACGGTCATGGTGAAGCCGAACGGCAGGCGCCCGGCCTCGGCATCGGCGATCTCGTCGACCTGCGCGCCCGGCCCGAGCCGGCGCGCGTCGGCACACAGCGCCTCGCGGTCGCGGCCGCGCTGCAGTTCCAGCCCCTCCAGCGTCAGCGCATAGAGGCCCGAGCGGTCATAGCCGAACTCGCCGCCGGCCAGGCGCTCGGCCCGGCGGCGGCGCGCCTCTGCCAGCTCGCGGGCCCAGGCGGCCCGGGTCGCGGCCCAGTTGCGCGCCCGCATCTCCAGCCGGTCGGCCACGGCCTGCGCGGCTTCCGGCGAGGCGAACCAGTCGCAGAACCGCCAGGATCCACCGTTCTCGGCAACGTACAGGGCCCATTGCCCGGCCATGGCGCCGCCGGCCGGCGACGGCTCGATCCGCGATTTGAAGGTCGGCATCCGGAACCGGGATCCCTCTCGTTGAGGGCACTTCGGATAGCGGAAAGCGCCGGCGCCGACGACTGTTTCAACTTATCGGGAACTGTCGCGACCGGTCGGCCCGGGGAGGTGATCGGGCCCCGCAACGATGCGCTCGACCTCGGCGCCCTTGATCCGGGCCGAGTGCGAATTTGCTTGCATTCGCCGCTATTTTGAGGCATAGGTACACGTAATTGATGGTGCGAAGTCCGCCACCGTCATCAAAGGCCCGCCCGGATTGTCCGAGGCGGGCTTTTTGTTGCCGCGCCGACGCGCCGGCAACCGCCCCATAGCCCGCCGACATCCGTAAGCCCGCCCTTGCCGGCGGGCTTTTTCTTTCGGGGCCGCGGCAGGGGCAACGTCCGCAGCGCCAGCGCTCGGACCTGAACAACCAAGCTCCGATGTATTGACAAGGAAATGCCCATGACGCGCAAGTCAGTGCCGTTCAGGGGCGCCGAGTCCGTCCTGGATCCGCTCACCATCGAATCGGAAATGCGCATCGCGGCGCTGCGCGCCGCGGCTGCCGCCGCGCAAGACCGGCCGCCGCAACCGATGGAGAGCTGGGATCCGATCGCCGACAGGCTGGCGCTCTATACCGATCCACTCCGGCCGCGGTCGCCGCTGTCCGCGATCACCGTCGGCAGCTACGCTGCCTCGATTCGCCAGGCTGCCCAGCAGTTGCGCCAAATCCCCGGCGTCGCCGCGCAGGCGCGCGCCGCCGACACCCTGCCGGCGCTGATGAGTCCGGCCGAGGCTCGGCTATTGCTGGCACTCGGCGGAAGCGGGCGGCTCGATCGCTATGGCATTCGTCATTTCGACAATCCCGCCCTTACCCCAGATGCAGGCGATCAGGTTCCGAATTGGCCAGGCATGCCTGACGCGCCAAGTCCCGGGCTAGCCCAAACAGACGAGTTCGGCGGCATCGAACGCCAATATCCGCCAGTCATGGGCCCCGATCAATTCGGCGGCTATCCCTTGTACGCTGGCGACAGCGAAGCGCCCCAACTGCTGCCAATTGCCGACGTCGGTCCTTCGTCGCCCCTGACGGCCAAGCCTTCATTGGGCGCCCCCTCGTTGCGGCGCGAAAGCGGCATTCCGTCGGCAACTGCTCCGCGCTTCATCCCGGCGGCGGCTACGATGGCGATGCCCGCCTTCGGCAACTCAGGGATCGCCGCGCCAGCGGCCGGCGGCGGCTTATCCGCCGGTGACGCCCTCGCCGGACTGGCACCATGGGCGGTCGCCGGCGCCACCGGTTTCCTGACCGGCATGTTCGCTTTCATGCCGCACAGTCCCGGGCCGCAGACGGGCACTATCCCGGGGGCAAATCTCGATTTTACCTATCATCCGGATGAGGGCCGGCTGACCGTCCAACAGCCCGCCGGATCCGACGGCCAGCCCGGTTCGGTCGTCGCCGAATTGCGGATCGGCTCGGACGGCACGTTCCAGACGCCCAACGGCCAGGCTGCGGCGATCCGCAACCCCGACGGCAGCTTTCGGTTCGGCGGCGGCTTCCTGGCCGGCGCCGTCCGCGGCCGCATGGCGGCACCCGTTCTGCCATCGATCGAGAGTTACCCGGCCGGGCCCGAGTCAGGGCCTCACATCGAGTCGTATCCTGCGCAGCCGCCGCTGTCCGGGCCTCAGACCGAGACCTATCCGGCCCTGCCGCCAGCCCCGCCCTCCATCGAGACCTTCCCCGCCGATTCAACAGCCGGCTCGGCCCAGATCGAGTCCTTCCCACTGCCGCCCGACCTTAGCGACTCGAACGCGATGTTCGCCACCGCGATCCGGAATCCGCAAGGCGGCTTCGATGTCATCTACAAATACATGCGCAAATGGACGCCCGAGCAACGCCGGGCGGCGGATGAGAAAGTCGCGGCGCAGAACCGGGCCGCACCCGTGACGGAAACGCCGGTGGGCCCCCGTGACAGATCGGCGGCCCGAATCTACCTCGACCATGGCGGAACCATTCCGCCGGATCACGACATCGACCATCTGCGAGACCGACAGATCGGCGGCACGGACGACATTAGCAATCTAGGTCCGCTCCACAAGAGCGTGAATCGCAGCCTTGGCCCTCAGCTCAGCTGGATCTTTCGCCGCTATCCGGGGGCGCGTATAGATAGCTTTCGGATCGAGGATTAGAGGGTCCACAACCATGCTTGAGCGATTTTTCCGTCGGTTCGTCGACGACAAGCCCGACGGCTCAACCCCGAGCCTGCCTCCAAAGCCGGAGCACCTGTTGGCGGTCCTGTCCGGCCGCTCGTTCAACGGCGGATTGTATCGCGTGCATACGCCGGATAGTGCTGCAGAGTGGACCGAGATCGTTGGCAAGCTCTTCCCGCAACATGCCGGTGAGTTCGCGGTTTTCGGCTATGACTGGTTGGGTCGGCAATTCGCCTTGAATGCGGGCCCACGTGCCCATGGCCAGGTCCTCATGTTCGACGCGGCAGAGGGCACGTGTCTTGAGATCCCGGCAGATGTGGTCGGGTTCCATGACCGCATCCTCGTCGAATTGCCGGAACCGACCCTTGAATTGGCAACTTACGAGGCTTGGCGCAAGGCCGGCAACGGCCCCCTGGCGCCTGATCAGTGCGCCGGTTACCAGGTTCCGCCGACATTGGGCGGCAGCTTCGAGGTCTCGAATCTCAAGACCATCGAGATGGAAATCGAATGGGAGTTGCTGACTCAGCTCTGGGACGTTCATCGACAACACCCAGGTGCCCGCATAGACAGCGTAAAGATCGATGACTGATGGATTGCTAGGACATCACGATAGCGGGTGTATATCGCCCTCTCGCCGGGGGCTCATACTCCACCGTACCTGACGTCAACCGGCCGCCCGCGTCACACAAAATCCTCGCGCAGCATCGCGAACTGCAGGTGGTCCTCCCAGGCGCCGTTGATGCGCAGGAACTTGCGCGCCAGGCCTTCTTCCTTGAACCCCAGCTTCAGCAGCAGGTTGCGGCTGGCGATGTTGCTGGGCAGGCACGCGGCCTCGACCCGGTGCAGGGACAGCTGGTCGAAGGCGAAGTCCAGGATCGCCGGCACCGCCTCGCTCATGAAGCCGTGCCGCGCCTCGTGGACGGCGATCCAGTAGCCGATGCTGCCCGACTGGGCGACGCCGCGCCGGACATTGTTGAGGCCGATGCCGCCCAACAGGCGGTGGTCCTCGCGATGCAGCACATGGAAGGCGTAGCCGGTGTCGTCGCGCCAGTCCAGGGCGGCGCGGCGCAGGCGACGGCGGTAGCAGGCGCGGGTCAGCGCGTCCTCCGGCCAGGCCGGTTCCCAGGGCTCCAGGAAGCGCCGGCTGGCGGCGCGCACTTCGGCCCAGGGCCGGTAGTCGGTGCGCCGCGGCGGTCTGAGATAGACGCGGGGTCCTTTCAGGACCACCTCGGGCATCGGATCGGCGAAGAGCGCAACCACCGGCATTACGCCTCTGCTGGCGGCCGGCCCGACATCAGCGCAGGCGAGTCCGCAGGATGTCGTACGGGTCGACGCCGCCGCGCGGCCCCAGGGTCGCGACCGAGGGTGCCCCCGCCACGATCGTTCGGGCCACGCGCCTGATGTCGTCCAGGCTGACCGCGTCGACCTTGGCGATCAACTCGGCGACCGGGATCGGGCGGCCGTGGATCAGCAGCTGGTTGGCCACCGTCTCGACCCGGTTCGAGGTGCTTTCGCGCGCCATCAGGGTCCCGGCGCGCAGCTGCGCCCGGGCGCGGCCGAGTTCCGCCTCGCCCAGGTCTTCGGTCATCTTGGCCAGCTCATCGCACACCACCGGCATCAGCTCGCCCAGCTGGTCCTCGCCAGTGCCGGCATAGATGCCGAACAGCCCGGCATCGCGGTAGGCGGCGCTGAACGAATAGATGCTGTAGACCAGCCCCCGCTTCTCGCGCACTTCCTGGAACAGGCGCGAGGACATGCCGCCGCCCAGCATCATCGAATAGATCTGGTGGGCGTAATAGTCGGGGTCGTGGACCGAGACGCCCGGGAAGCCCAGGACCACATGCACCTGCTCCAGGTCGCGGTCCTCGTGGTGCTCGCCGCCGGCGTAACGGGCCGGCGCCTGGCTGCGCAGCGGCCGGGTCGGCAGCCCGGCGAAGGCCTCGGCGACCGCGGCGACGAAGCGGTCGTGGTCGATCCGGCCCGACGCCGCCACCACCATGCCGCCGGCACCGTAGTTCGTGTGCAGATAGTCGAACAGGTCCTGGCGCGACAGGCGCTCGACCGTCTCGGCCTCGCCCAGCACCGGACGGCCCAGCGGCTGGTCGGGGAACGCCGTCGCCTGGAACTGGTCGAAGATGATGTCGTCGGGGGTGTCGATCGCCTGGCCGATCTCCTGCAGCACCACGGTCCGCTCGCGCGTGAGCTCGGCCTCGTCGAAGCGGGAGTTGAGCAGGATATCGGACACGATGTCGATCGCGAGCGGTGCATCCTCGGCCAGCACCTTGGCATAATAGGCCGTCTGCTCGCGCGACGTGTAGGCGTTGAGATGGCCGCCGACATCCTCGATCGCCTCGGCGATGTCGCGCGCCGAGCGCCGCTCCGTGCCCTTGAACGCCATATGCTCCAACAGATGGGCGATGCCGCCGGAGTGGTCGGGCTCGTCGCGGGTGCCGACGCCGACCCAGGCGCCGAGCGACACGGTGTCGACCTGCGGCATGGCGTCGGTGGCGATGGTCAGGCCGCCGGGCAGCCGGGTAACCCGCACGCTCATGCCGGGACTCCCAGGCGCTCGGTCATGAGCGCCTTCACGGCCGCCGGGTCGTTGGGCAGCACGGTCACGCGCTCGGGCGCGGTCATCAGGTCGGCCAGATGCGGCGGCAAGCCGACCGGCCGGCCCAGGGCGCGCGCCACGGCCTCGGGGAACTTGGCTGGATGGGCGGTGGCCAGGTGGATCATCGGAATCCGGGGATCGCCGCGCCTGTTGCGGCCGGCCGCGACCGCGACGGCGCTGTGCGGGTCCAGCACCTCGCCGGTGGCCGCGTGGACCGATCGGATCGTGGCGAGCGTGGTCTCGTCGTCGACCCGGTCGGCGTCGAAGATGCCGCGTGCCGACAGCAGCCGCTCGGGTTCCAGCACGAACCGGCCGGTCTTGCGGAAATCGGCCATGCGCGCGGCGATGGCGGCGCCGTCGCGGCCGTAGAGCTCGAACAGCAGCCGCTCCAGGTTGCTGGACACCTGGATGTCCATGCTCGGGCTCAGGGTCGGCTCGACGGTGCCGATCTCCATGGCGCCGTCGCGGAAGAACCGGGTCAGGATATCGTTGCGGTTGGAGCCGATCACCAGACGGTCGATGGGCAGCCCCATGCGCCGGGCCGCGTAGCCGGCCAGGACGTTGCCGAAATTGCCAGTGGGCACGGTGAACGACACCCGCCGCTCGGGCGCGCCCAGCGCCACCGCCGCGGCCACGTAATAGACGATCTGGGCCATGACCCGGGCCCAATTGATCGAGTTCACCGCCGCCAGGCCGATCGCATCGCGGAAGGCGAGGTCGCCGAACAGCGTCTTCACGATGTCCTGGCAGTCGTCGAAGGTGCCTTCGACCGCGATGGCGTGGACGTTGGCGCTTGATACCGTGGTCATCTGGCGCCGCTGGACCTCGGACACCCGGCCCTGCGGGTAGAGCATGAAGATATCGACGGGGGCGCGGTCGCGCACCGCCTCGATCGCGGCGGACCCGGTGTCGCCCGAGGTCGCGCCCAGGATCGCGATGCGCCTGTTGCGCTCGGCCAGCACATGGTCGAACAGCCGGCCGACGAGCTGCAGGGCATAGTCCTTGAAGGCCAGCGTCGGCCCATGGAACAGCTCGAGCAGCCAGTCGGTGCCGCCGATCTGCTTCAAGGGAGCCACCGCCGGATGCCGGAAGCCGGCATAGGTCGCCTGGACCAGCTCGGCCAGGCGATCCGGCGCGATCGCGGCGCCGACATAGGGCGCCATCACCCGCGCCGCGACCTCGGCATAAGGCCGGCCGGCCAAATCGGCCCACTGGGCGGCGTGCAGCACCGGCCACTGCGCCGGCACGTACAGACCACCGTCGCGGGCGAGCCCGGTCAGCAGGACGTCATCGAACTCGAGGTCCGGGGCGCTCCCCCGGGTGCTGACATAGCGCAAGCGCTTGGTTCCTAACTCAAGTAGCGCCGCTTGAGATGGCGCAGATAGGGCTGAGATTCGAGGGGTCGACCGGTGGCCGCGGCAATGATGTCGGTCGTGCCGGCCGACGACGCCGGCTCATGGACCTTGGCCTTGAGCCAGCCGGTCACGGTGTCGAACGCACCGGCCGCGATCTGGCTGCCGAGATCGGCGATTTCGGCAGCCGCGGCCTGGAACAGCTGGGCCGCGGTCATGGCGCCCAGCGTGTAGGTCGGGAAGTAGCCCCAGGCACCCGAGGGCCAGTGGATGTCCTGCAGGCAGCCCAGCCGGTCGTCGGGCGGGCGCACCCCGACCAGCTCGGCCATGCCGTCGGACCAGGCGCCGGGCAGGTCGCCCAGGGCCAGGTCGCCGGCGATCAGCGCGCGCTCCAGCCGGTAGCGCAGGATCACATGGGCCGGATAGGTCAGCTCGTCGGCATCGACCCGGATCAGGCCGCGCTCGACCCGGATGCCGTGCCGGTGCAGGTTGGCCGCCTCGAACGCCGGGCCCGAGCGGCCGAAGGCCTCGCGCACCAGGGGGGCTGCGAACTCGGCGAACTCGCGGCTGCGGCACAACTGCATCTCGACGAACAGCGACTGGCTCTCGTGCAGGCTCATGCCGCGGGCATTGCCGACAGGCTGCTGGCGCCAGGCCTTGGGCAGGTTGAGCTGGTAGAGCGCATGCCCGCTCTCGTGCAGCACACCCATCAGCGCCGACGTGAAGTCGGACTCGTCGTAGCGCGTGGTGATCCGCACGTCGTCGGGCACGCCGCCACAGAACGGGTGATGGCTGATGTCCAGCCGGCCGCGCTCGAAGTCGAAGCCCAGGCTGCGCATCAGCCGCTCGCCCAGCGCCTTCTGGGCCGCCACCGGGAACGGGCCGTCGAGCGGCAACGGGGCCGGCCCGCTCGCCTGGCGCTCCAGCGCCTGGCCGGTCAGCTCGGGCAGCTCGGCGCCGATCTCGTCGAACAGCCGGTCGATCTCACCCGACCGGCCGCCTGGCTCGTACTGGTCGAGCAGGGCGTCATAGGGGGCGCAGCCGAAGGCCGCGGCCTTGGCCGCCGCGGTCTCGCGGACCAGCCGCAGCACCTCGGCCAGCAGCGGCGCGAGGCCCGGGAAGTCGTTCTGCTGGCGCGCCCGGCGCCAGGCGTGCTCGCAGGCGCTGGCGGCTTTCGAGGCTGCCTCGACCAGGTCGGCGGGCACGGCGGTGGCGTGGCGGTACTCGCGCGCCATCTCGGCCAGGTTGGCGCGCTGCCAGGCGTCGAGGGCGTTGTCGGCCTCGGCGCGGGCCAACAGCTCGCCGACCGTTGGGTCGGTGAGCTGCTCATGCATGGTCAGCGACAGCGCCGCCGCCTGCTCGGCCCGCGCCGCGGCGCTGCCGGACGGCATGGTCGTGGCCGTGTCCCAGCCCAGCATGGCGGCAGCCTCGCCCAGCAGGCCGATGCGGCGAAAGCGGGCCTCGAGGGCGCGGTAGTCGGGCCCGGGAGCCAAGTCCGAGGCGAGGTCGGTTGCAGTCATGCGATCGGTCGGGCCTGCAGCTTGCGGTGGCAATAGAGCGCGAACACCACGCCCAGAACCACGGCGAGGGCGAACCAGGTCAAGGCATATTGCCGATGATTGTTGGGCAGGTCGATGGGTGTGTCGCCGCCGATCGGCAGACCGCCCGGAACCGGGGTGGCGTCGGCCTTGACCAGCACCGGCAGCACCCGGTCGAGGCCCAGCGCCGCCGCCATCTGGCCGGGATCGGGCGTGAACCATTGGTTGCGGCCGGGATCGTTGGCCGGCGTGAACCAGCCGGGCGGGTCGGCGCGGCGGATGATCCCGGTCACCGTCACCCGGCCCGGAACCTGGCCGGCCGACCGGCGGGCCGGATCCTGGGCCGCGGTCGGGACCCAGCCACGGTCGACCAGCAGCCAGCGGCCGTCATCGAGGGCGAGCGGCGTGACCACGTCGATGCCGGGCTGGTCGCCGTGGAACCGGCTCATCAGATAGAGTTCGTGAGCGTGGTCGAAGCGGCCCGTGGCCCGGACATGCCGGTATTCCCACGCCGGATCGTCGAGCGCCGCCTGGCCGATGTCGACAGCGGGGGCGGCCAGGGCGGCGGTACGGGCGGCGATCAGCCCGTCCTTCCAGGCCAGGCGCTGCAGCTGCCAGGTGCCGAGGCCGATCAGCACCGCCAGCATCACCGCAGTGCTGAGCGCGGGCACCAGCAGCCCGCGCCAGGGACTGTGACGGGCCCGTGGCGGCGCGATCACCGCGCCGCCGCCGGGCGGCGGCTCACTGGCCGCCGGTGCCCGAGCCCCACCAGTAGATCGAGGTGAACAGGAACAGCCATACCACGTCGACGAAGTGCCAGTACCAAGCCGCCGCCTCGAATCCGACATGCTGGGTCGGCGTGAACTGGCCGCGCTTGGCGCGCAACAGGCACACGATCAGGAAAGTGGTGCCGACCATGACATGGAAGCCGTGGAAGCCGGTCGCCATGAAGAAGGTCGACGGATAGATGCCCTCGCGGAAGCCGAACGCCGCGTGGCTGTACTCGATCGCCTGGCAGGTGGTGAAGCTGAGGCCCAGGCCGACCGTGCACAGGAGGCCGCGGATCAGGCCCTTGCGGTCGTTGTGCAGCAGCGCATGGTGCGCCCAGGTGATGGTGCAGCCCGACAGCAGCAGGATCAGCGTGTTGAGGAAGGGCAGTTCGAACGGATCGAAGGTCTTGACGTTCGGCGGCGGCCACACGCCGTGGATCGCCTCGGTCGGGAACAGCGCGGACGAGAAATAGGCCCAGAAGAAGGCGACGAAGAACATCACCTCCGAGGCGATGAACAGCGCCATCCCGTAGCGCAGGCCGATCTGGACGATGGCGTTGTGGAACACGGTGCTCTCGCGCACCACGTCGCGCCACCACAGATACATGCAGGCGAGCACGAACAGGAAGCCCACGATCATCAGCCATGGGCCTTCGCCATGCATGAACAGCACGGCGCCGGTTGCGAGCGCGCCCGCCGACAGGGCGCCCAGGAGCGGCCATGGGCTGGGATCGACCAAGTGGTAGGGGTGCTTGTGCCCCCCGGCGGCCGGCGAAGCGGAGGGCGACCCCGCAGTGCTGGTCTGTGCCATGGAACTCCTCAGGACCGTGAAGCGGCGGCGGCAGGTTGCCCGGTCGGGCCGGCCGACTGGGCCGGCTTGGGCTGGGGCTCCTGCGTCTTCGCCCGGAACATGGTGTAGGACAGGGTGACGGTATCGACATCGTCAAGGCTGTGATCCTTGACGATGTCGGGGTCGATGAAGAAGGTCACCGGCATTTCCACGCGCTCGCCGGCCTTCAGGTGCTGCTCGCTGAAGCAGAAGCAGGCGATCTTGTCGAAATAGACCGCGGCCTTCTCCGGCGTGACGTTGAAGGTCGCGGTTCCGGTCGCCGGCACCGCGGCGCGGTTGCGGGCGTGATAGGTGATGGTCTCGGGTTCGCCGACCCGGACCTTGACCGACAGCTGGTCGGGCGCGAACTCCCAGCCCAGCTCGCTCTGGGTGTTGGCGTCGAAGCGCACCGTGATCCAGCGCGCGCCCACGGTGCCGGGGGCGGCCTCGGCGCGCTGGGTGGTGCCGCCGAAGCCGGTCTGCTGGCAGAACCAGCGATAGAACGGCACCGAGGCGAAGCTCAAGCCGCCCATGAGGACGACCAGGGCCAGCACCGACAGCATCGTGCGAACCGGCCCGCGCATCATCCCCCCTTCTGCACGATGGTGATGGCGTAGAACAGCAGCGACAGCGCCACCAGGACCGCCAGCAGCGCGTAGTTGCGCCCGCGCCGGCGCCGGGTGAACTCTTCGGCGGACAGCTGCTGCTGCCGCTCTGGCTCGGTCCGGGTCACGCCGCCACCGCCCGGTCGACCAGCAAGGTCGCGAACAGCGCGAACAGGTACAGGATCGAGAAGCCGAACAGCTGCATGGCCGGCTTGTCGCTGGTGCTGCGCCACACCCGCACCGCCAGCGCCACGAACAGCGCGCCCAGCACCGCCGCGACGGCGCCATAGGCCGATCCGGCGATGCCCAGATAGGCGGGCAGCAGGGTCACCGGAACCAGCGCCAGGCTGTAGATCACGATCTGGCGCCGGGTCTCGGCGAGGCCGCGGACCACCGGCAGCATGGGCACGCCGGCCCGCTCGTAGTCGCCCGAGCGGTACAGCGCCAAGGCCCAGAAATGCGGCGGCGTCCACATGAAGATCATGGCGAACAGGGCGATCGCGGCCCAGCTGACCTGGCCGGTGACGGCGGCCCAGCCGATCATCGGCGGGAACGCGCCGGCGGCGCCGCCGATCACGATGTTCTGCGGCGTCCGCCGCTTGAGCCACATCGTGTAGACGAACACATAGAAGCCGATGGTCACGGCCAGCAGGAGCGCGGCCATGCCGTTGACCGCCACGGCCATGACCAGCACCGAGCCGCAGGCCAGCACCACCCCGAAGCCGAGGGCGTCGGCCGGGGCGATGCGGCCCATGGGGATCGGCCGCCCACGGGTCCGGCGCATGACCGCGTCGATGTCGCGGTCATACCACATGTTGATGGCCCCGGACGCGCCGGCGCCCACCGCGATGCACAGGATCGCGGTGAAGGCCAGCACCGGGTGCAGGTGCCCGGGGGCGAGCGCCATGCCGACCAGGCCCGTGAACACCACCAGCGACATGACCCTGGGCTTCAGCAGCGCCAGATAGTCGCCGACGGTGCCGCTGGCCGGGCCGTAGCCCGGCAGGGCAGTGTCGAGGTCGCTGGTGGCGAGATCGCTCACGGACAGGTCACCGGATCGCTTGGGTCAGTGCTCGGCCGCCCGGATCACGGGCAGCTCCTCGAAGGTGTGGAACGGCGGCGGCGAGCTCACGTGCCATTCCAGCGTCGTCGCCCCCTCGCCCCACGGATTGGCCGCCGCGCGCTCGCCAGCCACAAGCGTGCGCACCGCGATGTAGAGGAACAGCAGGAACGACAGGCCCGAGAGCGCCGCGCCCGCCGACGCCACGGCGTTCCAGCCGGCGAATGCGTCGGGATAGTCCGGGATCCGGCGCGGCATGCCGGCCAGGCCCAGGAAGTGCATCGGGAAGAAGGTCAAGTTGACGCCGATGAAGGTCGTCCAGAACTGGATCTTGCCCAGAGTCTCCGGGTACTGCCGGCCCGACATCTTGCCGATCCAGTAGTAGAAGCCGGCATAGATCGCGAACACCGCGCCCAGCGACAGCACGTAGTGGAAGTGGGCGATGACGTAATAGGTGTTGTGCAGGGCGACGTCGACGCCGGCATTGGCCAGCACCACGCCGGTCACGCCGCCGAGCGTGAACAGGAAGATGAAGCCCATGGCGTAGAGCATGGGCGTCTTGAAGTCGATGGAGCCGCCCCACATGGTGGCGATCCAGCTGAAGATCTTGACGCCGGTCGGCACCGCGATCACCAGCGTCGCCGCGGTGAAGTAGGCGCGGGTGTCGACGTCCAGGCCGGTCACGTACATGTGGTGCGCCCACACCACGAAGCCGACCAC